>DATHGT010000101.1:0-8350 GCA_035317605.1 Candidatus Acidiferrum sp.
GTCTGGTACGTTCGGGTGTGCCGCGAGCGCAGGCACGACAGCTTCGAGAACCTGTTCGAGCTGGAGGCTTTCGTCGAGCGGCTGACAGCCGAGCGCGGGTCCGAGGTGGCCCGGTCGGAGGGGGCCGATGCCTTCCTCAACCGATGGAGACGGCTGGGCGAGAGCGTGCCGATCGGCCGACCCGAGCGGAGCAGGATCGAGGCCCGGATCGCCTACAACCTCGACCAGCTGCGTCGGATCAAACAGGACAAGCTGGCCTTCGTCGAGCAACCGAGTCGTCTCCGAGCCGAGATCGAGTACCGGATCGACGAGAGCAGCGACGAGGTCCTTCACCTGGTCGAGAGATACGCCGATTTCTACCGTCGTGATCCGAACTACTACTATCTCAACCGCGTCGCCAAGTGGGCGCGGCACCTGGCGGCGGGAGCGGGGGCGTGGAAGAAGCGAAGGCCCCTACGGCTCGACGATCTGCCTGAGCCGATCTACGTCACCTCGATCCATCCTCCTTTGTGGCGCTCGGGCCGGGACGACTGATCGTGCAATCAGCCGCCGAGCGACTCCTCGAGGCGATCGGCGCTCCATGTAGTCGGGGACAACGTGGAGGTGGCTGCTCGCTATGAAGCGGAGCTGCGACTCTGCGTCGAGGGAGGGAAGCTCATCGAGGCAGAGGGCTGGGGCAACGTCGCCCGCCATTGTCTCGTGCAGGCGTCGGCCGCCGAGGCACTCGCAACGCTGCTGCGGCTGGGAGCGCGCGAGAGGACCCGCCTCGCGCGCACGGCGGCCTCACACGACTGGAGAAAGCGTCTCGACAAGCGCCCGGGCCATTTCACGACGAGTGAGGTCGAGCGAGCGAATCGATTGTGCGCGGAAGTCGAGCCCGATGCGGAGCTGATGCGAGCCACACACCCTCGCTTCCTGCCGGTCTTCTTCAGCGGGGAGGCAACGTTGCTCCAGATGATTCAGTTCTACATTGATGACATCACCCGCAACGACGAGATCGTGCGGCTAGTGGATCGAATCGTCGACGTTCAACAACGCGATCCCAGTCCCGACCCGGCCGTCGACGAAATGCTCGGGCGGTCGTACTGGGAAGCCGAGCGTATCGCCGGCGATGCCGTCGAGGCGCTGCTCTTTTCGATCCTCGGCGACTTTGGGGTCGGTATCGATCGACCCGAAAACATTCCACTCCTGATCGCGTCTTTGGTGCCCGTCCGCCCCCGCTGACCGCCAGCAGTCTCTGCCTCGCAAAATAAGCGTGAATCCACCGGCGCAAGGACCCTCCTAACGGTGAGACGCCGGTCATCCTATGGGTGATCGAACAACCGTGGGGCGTGAGCCCCTGGAGGTGGCGACATGACGATTCATGGTGAACGGCGTCGAACGGCGAACGCTCGCTCGATGCGAACGTTGCTCGGGGCGGTGATGCTGGCGGCGTTCGTCAGCGCGGCAGCCGGCGAGGTCGCGGCCGTAACCCTCCGCGCCGGCGACATTCTGGTCGCGGACCTGAACGCTTTTGGAGGGGGCGGGGGCGTGATTCACGTCGACAGGGCGACCGGTGTCCAGACAGTGGTCGCCTCGGGAGGCAACTTCACTGGTCCGGCCGGCGTGGCGCTTGCGGCGAACGGTGACGTGCTCGTCGCGAACGCCGGAGGCGCGGGACCGGGGAGCATCATACGGATCGATCCTTCGAACGGCAACCAGACCATCGTCGCCTCCGGCGGGAGCTTGCGCAATCCGGTCTGCCTCGCCATCGCAGCGAACGGGGACCTATTCGTCGGAGACGGCGACAACGGCATTATCCGCATCAACTCCTCGACCGGCAATCAGACCGTCATCCGCGCTCTTCGGGGTCCGAGCGGCATCGCCATCGCCGCCAACGGCGACCTCCTCGTGGCCGCCGCTGACGGCATCGTCCGCGTCGATCCGAACACCGGCGCGCAGACGACCGTGGCCTCGGGCGGCAGCCTAACGAATCCGAGCGGGATTGCCGTCGCCGCGAGCGGGGACGCGCTCGTGGCCGACTTCGGCCCCGGTGGCGTCGTCCGCGTCAACCTGACCACGGGCAGCCAGACGACCATTTCCTCCGGCGGCAGCTTTGTTGCGCTGAATAGCCTCGCGGTCGCCGCGAATGGAGATGTCTTCGTCGTCGACCAGAATGCCTTCGGCGGCAGTGGCGGAGTCATCCGCGTCGATTCCAGTAGCGGAGCCCAGACGACGGTGTCGTCCGACGGGTTTTTCGTCGACCCAGTGGGCATTGCCGTGGTGCCCGCTGCTGCTACGAGCTGTGACGCACTGCTGTTCTGCTTGGCAAATCTCCCCGCGGATCAGCTCGACCGCCTGCGTGGTCCTCAGGGGCCCTCGGGTCCCATTGGCCCACAAGGCATCCAAGGCCCGAAAGGCGATTCCGGCCAGCCGGGGCTGGCGGGACCGGCAGGACCGGCAGGCCCCGAGGGCATCCAGGGGCCGAGGGGTGAAACCGGTCCTCAGGGGCCTGTCGGTCCGGCGGGGCCTCAGGGTCCCACCGGCACATCGGACTTGCCTGCTGGCACGATCGTGATGTTGCGGGGGGGAACGCTACCGCCAGCCGGCTGGACCTTTCTGGGTCAGAAGGAGGAGATGGTCAAGTCTCCCGGGCAGCCACCCATTCGCATGACGTTTGACGTGTACGTCAAGCGATAGGGCCCCGGCCGACTGGTCGCGACGATGAGCTTCATCTAGTCGTGCAGGGGGGATCGGCGGAACCCGAAAGCGGCTGGGTCTCCGATCCCCGCGCCGCAGCGGCCAGAGTTCTGCAACCGATGCACACGGCTGAGAGGTTACGGCAGCGCGACCGCACGCGCTCTTGCGCTATCCTGCGCTGAACGACCCGCGAACCGCGATGACCTCGCGTCCGCTCCTGTCGCGAGAGTGCGTCTATGTCGTGAGCCAGGTCATGGCGACAGTGCAACCGGCTCAGGTAGTTACGAGCAAGTGCGCGGAAAACAAAGAGGGCCGGCTCGTCGCCGGCCCAGCTTCGTAATCAGTAGGTCGCGGGTTCAACTCCCGCCCCCGGCTCCAGTTTTAGCCCACTTGCGATATACCCGCCGGTTCGCCGACGTCGTTGTCCTGGAGTCTGGGTCGAATCACCGCGATCGCCGCCCGGTCTGTCGGTCCATGCGCGCGGCGAGATCGTTCATGATGCGCCTGATCGGCAGTCGGCGGCCGACGGGTTGACATAAAGACGATTCGTATTTACGTTGGACGCCGTGCCGCTCTTGAACGTGCGTCTGAGCCCCGACGATGCTCGACGGGCGGTCGAGCTGCGCAAGACGGGGGTCAAGATCTCGCGCATTGTGCGCGAAGCCATCCGCGCCGAGCACGACCGCCGGGTCAAGCGGTCTCGCGCACGGCAGGCGACGGCCGACATTCTGGCCGACATCTATGCTGCCCACCCGGATCCGCCACGTATGCCACGTCGAGCGTTCGACCTGCGGGATCGGAAGGCCGCGCGCGAGGCAATCCTAGGGAAGCTTCACCGGCGCCGACGGTGATTCTCGTCGACACCGCCCCCCTGGTGGCCCTGTGCGACCCCTCGGATGGCCTGCATACGACGGCGGCGCGCGATCTCCATCGGTTGCGTCGCCAGCCGTTGGTGGTATGTGCGCCCGTGCTCACCGAGACCTGCTTTCATCTCGCCCACGCCCCCCAGCGGCAGCGACTGCGCCGCCTCCTGACCGACTTTTCAGTCGTCCCGTACTCGAGTGACCGCGAGGGCGAGCTGTGGCTCGCCGTCCTCGAATGGCTCGCTCGTTACGCCGAGCACGAACCCGACTTTGCCGACGGCTATCTCGCCGTGGTGTCCGGCCTCGAGCGGCGTTCCAGAGTCTGGACCTACGACAGCGAATTTCGGACTACGTGGCGCCGGATCGACGGAACGCGAATCCCCCTCGCCGTGAACTGACTCCTCGTGCTTCGCGGCGGTCCTCCTGTCCGACGATCGGGCCCCCGGCGTTCATGCGCGCGGTCAGTTAGGTCGTCGGGCGGATGTTCTGGTTCAGGCGGAAGAAGTTGGTGGGGTCGTAGCGGTCCTTCAGCGCGACCAGGCGCGTGTGGGCGGGGCCGTAGGCGGACCGCACCGCCTCGGGGGTGGCGTCGGCGCCGAGGTAGTTGACGTAGGCGGCGCCGGAGGTGAACGGGCGCATCGCGTCCGTGGTGGCGCGCGCCCAGCGGACGTTGGCCTCGGCCGCCTCGGGCGGGAAGCCGCCGGCGATCACGATCAGGTCGAAGGGCGCCGCGCGATGGACGAACGCGGTCGCGTCGGCGGGGACGCGTCCCATGGCGCCGCCCAGGTGCTCGATGAAGATCCGCGAGAGCGGCGACGGGGTGGGGAAGTCGCAGTGCTCCAGCAGCGTGTCGATGAAGCGATCGCTGCCGAACGCCTCGCCGTCCAGGTAGCCGGTCTTGTAGTACCAGTTGCCCGGCGGGTTGGTGGCGTCGAACATCGTCTGTAGAGCACCATAGGTCATGGGGCGCACGCTGTCGAGGATCGGCGAGCCCAGGCGCCGGAGCGGCGCGATCACCCGCTCGCCCTCGTCCAGCGCGCCGCTCCAGCACAGCGCGACGGCCATGACCGGGTGCCGTCGAACCAGGTCGTGATCAGGATGCCCACGGTCAGATCGTCCGGCGCCGTGGACGCCAGGTCACGATAGGACTCTAGAATTTCCCGGCCCCGGCTCAGCGGATAGAGCAGCAGGCCCGCGAGGATCGTGCCGAGCGGGTGCAGATCGAACTCGAACGTGGTCACGACGCCGAAGTTGCCGCCGCCGCCCCGCACGCCCCAGAACAGCTCGGGGTTCTCCTCGGCGCTGGCCCGCACGAGCGCCCCGTCGGCCGTGACCAGCTCGACGGCCGCCAGGTTGTCGCAGGCCAAGCCGTGCTTGCGCATGAGCCAGCCGTGACCGCCGCCCAGCGTGAGGCCGGCCACACCGGTCGTCGAGATGATCCCGCCCGTGGTGGCCAGCCCGTGACGTTGCGTCGCGACGTCCAACTCGCCCCAGGTGAGCCCGGGCCCCGCGGTCAGCCGAGCCCGCGCGGCGTCGACCCGCGCCGTCTTCAGCGCGGAGAGGTCGATCATGAGGCCGCCCTCGCAGACGGCGTGCCCGGTCACGTTGTGGCCGCCGCCGCGCACGGAGACCAGCAGGTCGTGCTCGCGGGCGTAACCGACCGCGGCGCGCACGTCGTCGGCGCCGGCGCAGCAGGCGATCAGCGCGGGCCGCCGATCGATGGCGCGGTTCCAGATCAGCCGCGCCTCGTCATACCCCTCGTCGCCCGATCGCAGCAGACGGCCCCTGAGGCGCTTGGCGAGATCCTGGACGGCATCCTCGCTCAGCTCGAGGCGCCCGCCGAGCGTCACGACCTCGATCACGGGCGGAGCATAGTCGGCGCTGATGCCGAGAGTCAACTCGAGCCGCTCGTGGCGCCGGCTCTCCAGCGCCCGCGCTCGAGAATCGCAATTCCGTCGTCCGGGAATGTCGCTTGGCTATACAGTGTTTGACCATGGGGACCGGCCGGCGACGGCATCGATCCCGCCTCAGGGGCCGGGCCGAGGACGAGGCGTGCGCGTCGTCATAATCACCGATAAGGGCCTGATGCACAAATACCTGTGCGTCCGGATCGCCGAGCGACACGACGTCGTGGCCGTCCTCCACCCGTCCGGGCGGAGCCCGGCCTCGAAGGGACGCTTGCGCTCGATCGCCAACGACGTGAAGAAATACGGGGCGCCGGCGACGCTCCTGCAAAAGCTGAGCGGGCGCTTGGGCTGGAACCGGCAGGCCAGCGTGCAGCGGGCCCAGCAGCGCGTCTTCGCCGGCGTGGACGCGGCCTACGGCGGACGGGTGGCGCGGGTGGCGCGCGATGTCGAGGATATCAACGGTCCCGACGCCGTCCACCTGCTGGCCGATCTCGAGCCCGACGTGGTCATCTGCCTGGGCGGACCGATCTATCGCGCGCCGTTGATCAAGGCCGGCAAGCTGATGCTGAACTATCACACCGGGATCTCGCCGA
Organism: Candidatus Acidiferrum sp.; assembly: GCA_035317605.1. Taxonomy (GTDB): domain Bacteria; phylum Methylomirabilota; class Methylomirabilia; order Rokubacteriales; family CSP1-6; genus DATHGT01. Next base: position 6,043 of record DATHGT010000101.1, read on the forward strand.
TCTACAACGGGACGGGGACGATCTTCTGGACCTTCGCCAACAAGCACGTGCACCTCGCCGGCGGGACGTTGATGGTCATGAGCGAGGTGGTGGACGGGGGCGACATCCTCGCCCACTATCTGTGCCCCATCGAAGCCGACGACGACCCGGGCACGCTCTTCATGAAGGCCATCGAGGGTGGCACCCGGCTCTACGACCGCTTCCTCCGGCACCTGAGTGACGGCGGCCGCTACGTGAGCGTTCCCCAGCCCAGGTCCTTCTTCGACTACCGAGGCTACGAGTGGACGGTGTCCCAGACGCTGTCCGTGCAGCGCAGCATCGACCAGCGACTCTGCCGGCGGTTCGAGCGAGGGGAGGAGATCATCGAATACTGGCGGCTCCCAAGCGCCGAGGCCGCCCGCCAGGCCCTCAAGGACAACGTCGCCCGCTGGGTCTGTGATGCTTAGGAAGTCGGACGTCGTGCGGGCCGCCGGGGCCTGCCTCCGGAGTCCCGTCCTGTCACCGTTCGTGCGCTCCTTCTACCGGCGGCGCGCGAACATCGTCTACTACCACGGCGTCTGGCCGGGCGGCTCCGCCGCGCACGCGCTCTTCTCCGGGATCGACATCGACGCCTTCCGCCGCGACATGAACGTGCTTCGCCGGCACTTCCGGCCCGTGAGCCTCGAGGAGGTGCTCCGGTTCAACGCCGGCGACGACGCGAACGGCACCCCGATGGTCGCGGTGACGTTCGACGACGGCTCCGACCTGACCCGGAGCGGGGCCACCGACGTGCTCGATGAGCTCGGCATTCCCGCCACGACCTTCGTGGTGTCGGCCTGCGTCGACAATCGCCACCTGATGTGGCAGCACAAGTTCTCGGCCATCCGGGCCATGCGCGGTGAAGAGCGATTCGTGACGGCCTTCAACCGGCTGGCCGAGACGGTCGCCCCGGGCAGCAGCATTCGCTCGCACGCGGAGCAGACGAACCGCACGTGCCGGTGGCCGATGGCGCGGAAGGACGAGTACGCCGACGCGGTGTGGCAGGCCTGCGACATGCCGCCGGTGGGCGAATTCCTGGGGGAGCATCAGCCGTACGTGAGCTGGAGCGACCTCGACGACTGGCGTCGCCGCGGACATCACGTCGGCCTGCACACACGCACGCATCCGTTCTGCTCGCGCTTGACCGCGAGCGAGATCGAGGCCGAGGTCGTCGAGCCGGCGCGCGAGCTCGGGGATCGACTGGGCCTGGCCTCCGTGCCCTTCGCGTATCCCTTCGGCGATCGCCTCGCGCGAGCGAAGGAGGGAGAGGTGGCCGCGGTGGGGCGGCTCTCGTGCGTGCTCGGCATCGACGGGTTGAGTCCGCGGGGAACGCCGCCGTACCACCTCGATCGGGCCAAGGCCGAGGCCGGACTGGATGACTCGGTGTTCGGCCGCCCCCTGCTGAGCGCCGTGCGGGACGGTCGATTCTTCTAACCCATCGATCCGTGACCCCGTGGGTGGTCGCGGTCGGGGTGGCTCTGACGCTGCCGTCTCTCTCGGCCGGACTGTATCTGGACGACTACGTGCTGTGGGCGACGGCGTCGGGGGCGTCGGCGCTGCGCGATCTGTTCCCGCGTCCCCTGGACATGTTCGCGTTCATCGACGGCGATCCGGGCCGGACGCGACGGATGATGGATCGCGGCATCCTGCCGTGGTGGACGTTCGAGGATGCGCGACTGGCCTTCTGGCGCCCGGCGACGTCGCTCACGCACTGGCTCGACTTCACCCTGTGGCCGCATCGGCCGGCGCTGATGCACCTGCACAGCGTGGCCTGGTTCGCCGCGCTGCTCGCGGTCGTCACGCTCACGTACCGTCGGGTGATCGGCCGGACGTGGGTGGCCGGCGCGGCCGCGCTCTTCTACGCCACCAACGGCGCGAACGCGCTCGGCGTCGCGTGGATCGCCAGCCGCAGCGTGCTGCTGGCCACGCTCTGCGGGACGCTCTGTCTCTGGGCCCACGACCGCTGGCGACGTTCCGGGTGGAGCCCAGGTCGCTACTGGAGTCCGATCTTCCTGGCGCTGGGGCTCGCGTGCGCGGAAGCGGCCGTCGCCACCCTCGCGTATCTGTTCGCTCACGCCCTATTTCTGGACGGCGACACGCGGCGGAGACGGCTCCGGGCTCTCCTTCCGTGCGTGGCGGTCTGCGCGGGGTGGTTGCTGCTGTATCAGCGGCTCGGTTATGGACTGTTCGCGGTCTCGCCGATGTTCGTCAACCCGGCGGACGAGCCGTTCCTCTTCGTCCGGAGGTTCGTGGAGCACGGGCCTCTCCTCCTGCTGTCTCAATGGGTGGG
>DATHGT010000102.1:0-63891 GCA_035317605.1 Candidatus Acidiferrum sp.
ACGGAGCTCGAAGCCCAGCGGCTCCGCCAAGACCTGACGCACATCGGCCGGGTCTCCGCCCTCGGCGAGCTCACCGCGTCGCTGGCCCACGAGCTGAGCCAGCCGTTGACGGCCATCCTCTACAATGCCCAGACGGCCGAGCGCCTGCTCACGGCTGACGCCGTGAATCTCGACAAGCTGCGCGAGATCGTGACCGACATCATCGCGGACGACAAGCGAGCGAGCGACGTGATCTCCCGACTGCGCACCCTGCTCAAGAAGGGCGATCCCGAATTCGTGTCGCTGGACCTCAACGAGGTCGTCGGTGAAGTGGCGTGGCTCATGCGGAGCGATGCGATGGCCCGCAACCTGCCGCTCAGCCTCGACCTGGCCGCCGATCTGCCGAGAGTGCGCGGCGACCGGGTGCAGCTTCAGCAGGTGGTGTTGAACCTGGTGCTCAACGGCCTCGAAGCGATGCGGGAGCCCCACGCGGGTCCGCGTAGCCTCATCGTCCGGACGACCAGAGACGGCGCGGCCGCCGTCCGGGTCGATGTTCAGGACGCGGGACCAGGCATCGACGAGAAGAACCTCGACCGCATGTTCGAGCCGCTGTACACGACCAAGGCGGACGGATTGGGTATGGGCCTGGCCATCGTGCGCACCATCGTCGACGCGCATGACGGCGGGCTGGGGGCCGTGAACAACCCCGAGGGCGGCGCCACCGTCCATTTCACGCTGCCCGTCGGCCGGGAGGACGCGCGATGACCGCGGGCTCGCCGATCGTCTTCGTCGTGGATGACGACGCTTCCGTGCGCAGGAGCGTGACGCGGTTGCTGGAGTCGTCCGGGTACGCCGTCGAGGCGTTCGCGTCGGCCCGCGAGTTCCTCGCGCGCGCCCCGCACCCCGGCCCGAGCTGTCTCGTGCTGGACGTGCGGATGCCCGGCCTGACCGGGCTCGAGTTGCAGGAGCGGCTGGTGGCCGGGGGGCGCCGAATGTCCATCGTGTTCGTCACGGGCCACGCCGACGTCCCGAAGAGCGTCCAGGCCATGAAGGGCGGGGCGGTCGATCTGCTCACCAAGCCGGTCGATGCCAAGGACCTCATCGCGGCCGTCCAGCGGTGCATCGCGAAGAGCGCGCAGGACGTGAGCACCGCGGCCCGCGTCACCGAGGTCGAGGGGCGCGTCAAGGTGCTCACCGCGCGCGAGATGGAGGTGTTCGCCCTCGTCGTGACCGGCATGTTGAACAAGCAGATCGCCGGCGCCCTCGGCATCGGCGAGAAGACGGTCAAGGTCCACCGCGCCCGCGTCATGGAGAAGATGCGGGCGGGTTCCTTGGCCGAGCTGGTGCGGCTCGCCGAGGCGGTGGGCGTGATCGTCCCGTACGCGACGAAGGTCCAATAGCGCACTCCCGCGCCGGCGCCTAGAGTCACTGGTGGGGAGGGCCCGCTGTGACTCAAGCACCTGTGACTCGAGCACCGATCATTGCCATCGTCGACGACGACGCCTCGGTGCGTCGCGCGCTCCAACGCCTCGTGGAAACGGCCGGCTACACGGTGCAGGCCTTTGCCTCCGCCCGCGAGTTCCTCGACTGGCTGCCCGGGGGACAGGCGGCCTGCCTCGTCCTCGACGTGCAGATGGACGGCATGAGCGGATTCGATCTTCAGCGCCGACTGGCCGTTCCCGTCATCTTCATCACCGCTCACGACGACGACCTGACCCTCGAGCGCATCAAAAAGTCGAGGGTGGCCGGCCACCTGCGCAAGCCCATCGACGGGCAGGCCGTATTGAACGCGATCCGGACGGCCGTCGACGGAAAGGACCAAGGTCCAATAGTCAAGGCGGGATAGGCCGACTAGAGTCAAAAGGTGATGACAACATTTACACCGGACGTGGCAGCACACCATCAACGGGAGGTCAGGACGATGAGACGCGTATTGTTCTTTGCGGTGCTCGCGCTGTTCGCGGTGGGTTGCAGTGCACGACCCATCGGTGGTGATACGGGCTGGAAAGTCTACGGGCCGACCGGTCCCCAGGGGGTGGCGGGTCCCGCCGGTCCCGCGGGCTCCCAGGGCCCCCAGGGGATCGCCGGTCCTCCGGGCAGCGGTCAGGGCATGGCGGGTCCCGCCGGCCCCGCGGGTCCCCAGGGTCCCGCCGGCGCTCCAGGCGTGGCCGGATCGATGGGCACCCAGGGCGCGCCCGCGGCGGTGGCGAACTGGACGAAGTTCAACGACATCCTGTTCGATTTCGACAAGTCGAACGTCCGATCCAACGAGACGAGCAAGGTCAGCGACATCGCGACCTACGTGCAGAAGAATCCGACCACCATGATCGGCATCGACGGCTACGCGGATCCCCGCGGCAGCGACAAATACAACCAGGCCCTCAGCGAGCGACGGGTCAACGCCATTCGCGACGCGCTGATGAAGGCGGGGGTGGCGCGCGACAAGATCCAGACCGGCGCCTTCGGCGAGATGCGGCTCAAGTGCCAGGAGGCCACCGAAGCGTGCTGGCAGAGCGACCGCCGAGTCGAAGTGCTGATCGGCGCCGCGAAGTAGCCCGATGGATTTCCAAGGAGACGGAACCATGAAACATGTCAGGAGAGGATTCTTCGTGACCGGGCTTCTCCTCGCCGCGGCGGGATGCAGCTCGGTCGGCTATAGTGGTCCTGGTCTCTTCGCCTATCAGGACGGTTACGCCGACCTGACCCCACAGCACCAGCACACAGGAATCTGGAACAGCCTCCCGTGCTACCCGCGCGCGTCGTATGTGTTGGCGGGGCTGGCGGGCGCAGCGGGGCCGGGCGGCATTGCGGGCCCGGTCGGGCCGGCGGGAATGCCGGGGCCAGCGGGACCGGGCGGACCGGCGGGAGCGCCGGGGCCGGCGGGCCCTCCTGGACCGGCGGGAATGCCGGGGCCAGCGGGTCCATCCGGACCGGCGGGATCCGTGGGGCCGCGTAGCGACCTGCGGGGTCCGTCCGGGACGTGGACCTCGATGGACAACGTGAATTTCGAGTTCAGGAGTGCGGGCATCCAGCCGAAGTGCGCGGAGAAGATCGCCAAGCTGGCCACCTGGATGAACGACAACCAGCCGGTCGCGATCGCGCTCGACGGTCACGGCGGCGACAGCTGGGCCAACGACAACAATCCGACCCTGAGCGCCCGCCGGGTGCAGGCGGTGCGTGAAGCGTTGATCGCGGCGGGCGTCGCTCCCGGCCGGATCTCCGTCGGCACCTTCGGCGCGCGGGGGCCGGTGTGCCGTGAGACCACCGAGACGTGTCGTGAGCTGAATCGGCGGGTGGAGATTCTCGCCGCCCGGCAGTGACGCGAGGGTAAGCAGATGCGGTCGGGGGATTTTCCGGCCCTCGCTGGTGAGAGAAGAAGGAGACCTATTGTGAAGACCCTGACTTTCCTCCTTGTGCTGGCGCTCGTTTCGACTCCTGGTGCGTGGGCGGGCCCCCCGACCGAGCAGCTCCGCGGGGGGGTCGACCGGGTGCTCGAGGTCCTCCGTGACCCGCAGTTGAGCGGCGAGGCGCGGATCGACCAGCGCCGGATCGCCATCAACAAGGTGGCCGGCGAGATCTTCGACTTCGGTGACATGGCCAAGCGAGCTCTCGGGTCGCACTGGGCCGAGCGAACGCCGGCCGAGCGCGGGGAGTTCGTGGGCCTCTTCACCGATTTGATCCAGCGCGCGTACGTGTCCAAGGTGGACCAGCACGCCGCCGCCACGAAGATGACCTTCCGCGGCGAAACCGTGGACGACGAGTACGCCGTCGTGAAGACGACGATCCCCCTCGGCAACGGGAGCACGATGCCGCTCGATTACCGGATGCACAGCACGCGCGAGCACTGGCAGGTCTACGACCTCAACATCGACGGGATCAGCCTGGTGGCGAACTATCGGGCCCAGTTCAACCGCGTCATCCGGACTTCCTCGTACGCGGCCCTGGTGACGAAGCTCAAGTCGCAGCAGGCGGAATTCTCATCGCCGTCGGCCTCTCCTCGCTCCGGGGTCGACGCCCCGCGGTAGCGGTCGTGCCGGAAAGCTGACCGGCTGTGGTTGCGCTCTCGCTGACCGCCAGGATCTTGCAGACCGTCGTGCGGCTCAGCTGTGCCCGCCCGGCGCTGACCGTCTCCGTGGCCGTGGCCTTGGCCGCGCTCGGCGCCGGCTATGCGGCGCATTCGCTGACCCTCGAGACGTCCAAGTTCCACCTGCTCCCGCTCCACCAGCGATACGCCACGCTCTACAAGGACTACGCCGAGGACTTCGGCCAGCTCGAGGACATCGTCGTCGTCGTGCAGAGCCCGGAGATCGCGACCTCCACCGCCTACGCGGCCCGCCTGGCCGCCCTCCTCCGGGAGGGCGCCCTCGGGACGGCGCGCATCAGCTATCGGCTCGACGCGAGCCGCCTCGAGGCACAGGCCCTGCTCTATCTGCCTCTCGACACGCTGCGGAATACCCTCGACACGGTCGCCAGCCAGGAAGAACTGCTCGCCGACTTCGCCGCCACGCCGACCCTCGACCGGCTGGTCGAAGGCATCAACCAGTCCGTCGGCGCGACCTTCCTGCCCGGTGTCTTCAGCGGCGGTGCCAAGGAAGAAGCGAACGCGGCGCCCACGCGGCTGCTTGGCGATCTCCTGACCCGCATGTCGGAGCGGATCGACGGCCGGCCGTACCGGTCGCCCTGGGGAGCCCTCCTCGCCACCCCCGTCCTCGCCCCGGATGGCGGCTACTTCCTGTCGCACGACCGCCGCCTTCTCTACGTCGTGATCGATCTCGTCGAGACGCCACGCACCTTCGAGGCGGAGCACGCGGCGATCATCGCGGTCCGGGGCGCCATCGCGCGCCTCCGCCCGCAGTTCCCCTCGGTCGAGGCTGGGGTCACGGGGGCGCCCGCGCTCTTCAGTGACGAGCTGAACGCGGCCGCCCGGGACGGCCGGATCGCCAGCCTCCTGGCCCTGACCCTCACCCTCGGCCTGCTCGTGCTCGCGTTCCGGCGGGTCGTGACCTCGTGCGCGATGCTCGTCGTGCTCGCCCTGAGCCTCGGCTGGTCGTTGGGCGTCATCACGCTGCTCGTCGGCCAGCTCACGATCTTCTCCATGATGTTCGTGTCGGTCGTCATCGGCCTGGGATCCGACTACGGCATCTTCTTCCTGTTCCGATATCGGGAGGAGCGGGTGCTCGGCCGGACGCTCGTCGGCGCGCTCGAGCACACCGCGGCGCGCTGCGGCCCCGGCATCCTGCTCGGGGCCCTCACCGCCGCCGTGACCTTCTACATCCTGACCATCGCCGAGTTCCAAGGCATTCGCGATTTCGGATTCATCTCCGGTACCGCGATCCTGCTCGCGTTCCTGTCGATGCTGACCGTCTTCCCCGCGGCCTTGCGGCTGATCGACCGCTGGCAGAAGGCCCCGCGGCTCGCGTCGCCCGCCGCCCCTGAAGGGCGAGATCCCGAGCCGCGCGAGCGCCGACACTTTCACGTTCCGGCGCTGGAGTGGCTCGTGTGCTGTCCGAAGACGATCCTCACCGGCACGGTCCTCGTGACCGCCGTGTCGCTGTGGGCCGCGCCCCGCGTGGGCTTCGATTACAACATGCTGAATCTCCAGGCCGACGGTACCGAGTCGGTCGTCTGGGAGCGGAAGGCGGCCGCGGCCTCGGGGCGCTCGGTGTTCGCCGCGCTCTCGACGGCGACGTCGCTCGCCGAGCTCGAGGCCAGGCAGGCCGCGTTCCGGCGCCTACCCTCCGTCTCGGACGTGCAGAGCGTGCTGTCGGTGTTGCCCGATCGGCAGGACGAAAAGCTGGCCATGCTCGAGCGCCTGGCGGTTGTGGCGGACGGTATCCGCCCGGGGGCACCGCGCCCCCTCGATCTGCCTGCCCTGACCGCCGCCCTCGAAACCCTGAAGCGCCGAATGGATCTGGCGGCGGCGCCCCGCGGTGGCGCGGTGGCGCCGGATGAGATCCTCGCCATCGCGCGGGCGACGTCGGCCCTGCTCGGGACGCTCAAGACGCGCGAGCGTGGCGCCGTCGAGACCGCTCTCACCGATTACCAGACGCGGCTGGCCGCCGATTTCACCCGGCAGTGGAGCCAGCTCCAGCGTGCCGCCAGGCCGGCCCCGGTCGCCCTCGGCGACCTCCCGGACGAGCTGCGGCGCAAGTTCATCGGCAAGAGCGGGCACCTGCTCATGCAGATCTACTCCCGGCTCGACCTCTGGGACCGCCCGAGCCAGGCGCGCTTCGTGGAGGAGCTGCGGACCGTCGACCCGGACGTCACCGGACAGCCGGTCGTCGCGTACGAATCGATGCGGCTCATCGAGCGGACGTTCCGGCTCGGACTGGCGTACGCCTTCGCCCTCGTCGCCGGGATCGCGGCGCTCATGATCCGCCGTGTGCGGGAGACCGTGCTCGCGATGGTGCCGCTGATCCTCGGCACGCTGTGGACGGTCGGGGTCATGCAGCTGGCCGGGCTGACGTTCAACCTGGTGAACGTCTGGGCCCTGCCCCTCATCATCGGCTCCGCCGCCGAGTACGGGGTGAACATCGTGCTGCGGTCCCTCGAGGCGCCCGCGCAGGACGGCGGGCCACGGCTGGCCCGCAGCACCGTCATGGGTGTGGTGTTCAACGGCCTCACCACGATGGCCGGCTTCGGCAGCTTGCTCGTCGCGCATCACCGGGGCGTGTGGAGCCTGGGCCTGCTGCTCGTGATCGGCTCCGCGATGACGCTGACCGCCTCCCTGGTGGTGCTGCCCACGCTCGTGCGCCTCGCCGACCGCCGGCGGTCTCGGGCTTTCGAGATCGTGACGGCACCCTCGATCTCGCCACTCGTCATCCCGGGGTCAAATGGCGTGTCTCGTCCTCGGCATTCGGCCGCGCGGGATGACGTGGGCGGGCAGGGGGCGGCGATACGATCCTAACGGAGCCCCAAGTAACTCAGGACGACCAGCACGACGACCACGACGCCGATGATATAGAAGATGCTGTTCATGGCTTCCTCCTGCCCGAACTCTAGCCTTCCCTCCCTCGCGCGCCTATTGGACCTTAGCGACATCGGGGACCTCGCCCGCCCCCTCCGCGCCACAGCGCTCATATGTCGGGTACTCGACAGACATCGTCGGCGCGGCCGTATAGAATTTGGGCGGTTTTTGCCATTCCGCCGGCGAACGATGCGAGCGGCGCATGCGTCGCCGTCCTTGCACAAGGAGAAGCGATCCTGTCCGACGCGGCGCGAAAGCCGGGTTCTCTCGAGAATCGCATCCTGGGTGGCCTGTCGCGCAAGGAGTACGCGCGGATCGCCCCCGATCTGCAGCACGTCACCCTGAAGGCCGATCAGGTTCTGTACGAGCCGGGTGGCACGATGCCATGGGCGTACTTCCTCGACACGGCGAGCGTGTCCATTGTCTCCCAGGCGGAGAACGGGACGTCCATCGAGGTCAGCCTGGTCGGCAGCGAAGGCGTCATCGGCATTCCCCTCGTTCTCAAATCTCTCAGCCTCCCATACCGAATCGTGGTGCAGAGGCCGGGCACGGCGTGGAGGATGAAGGCCGACCTGCTGCGCAAGGAGTTCGACCGCTGTGGTCCACTCCACGAGCTCCTGTTGCACTATGTCCACACCCTGATCGTTCAGCTCGCCCAGTCGAGCGCCTGCAACCAGTTTCACTCGACACGGCAGCGTCTCTGTCGATGGCTGCTGGCCGCGCAGGATCTCTTCGGCTCGAGCGAGCTTCGATCCACCCAGGAGTTTCTCTCCCAGATGCTGGGGGTGAATCGCGGCAGCGCCAATCAAGCCGCCGGCTCCCTGCAGAGGGCCGGCCTGATCCGCTACCGCCGCGGCCACATCACCATCCTCAACCGCTCAGGTCTGGAGACGGCGGCCTGTGAGTGCTATCGCATCATCAAAACCGAGACCGACCGCTTCTTTCCCCGGTAGCCGCGATGACGGCGACGAAGGGGACCCAGGGATCGCGCGGCCTCGTGCTCGTCGTGGACGATCGTGCGGATACCCGCGATTTCTACGACCGGGTCCTCGGGGCGGCGGGGTACTCCGTGGTCAGCGCGGAAAGCGTTGAACAAGCGCGCGCGATTGCCGGCGCCATCGCCTTCGACCTCGTGGTCATTGACGTCGACCGGCCCGGCATGCACGGCTTCGAGCTCGCCCAGAGGCTTCACGCCCAGGGACGGCGCCGACCGCGCCTGCTGGCGGTCACGGGACATCCCCCCGAGGACACTTCGACGGAGACCGTCTTATTCGACGCCTACCTGATCACACCCTGCCCGCCCGAAAAACTGATCGCTGTCGTGACGGATCTTCTCGCGAAGCGAGGGTGACCGCCCTCGTTGGACGAAGGTCCACTAGGCGGGTTGCCCACGGCGTTGATAGGGTGGGTGCTGAACGTGAGCCCGCAAGAAAACGCCGCAGCACGTTCGCCGCAAGAGGAGATCAAGACATGGCGTACAAGCTGCCGCCGTTGCGATTCGGCTACGATGCGCTCGAGCCCCACATCGACGCCGAGACGATGGAGCTCCATCACGACAAACATCACCAGGCGTACGTCGACAACCTGAACACGACGCTGGCGGCGCATCCGCAGCTGGCCGATCTCCCCATCGAGGACCTGTTGCGTCGGCTCGACCAGGTGCCGGAGACGATCCGGACGGCCGTTCGCAACAACGGCGGCGGCCACGCCAACCATCAGTTCTTCTGGGAGATCCTCGGGCCGAACGCCGGCGGCGCTCCGAAGGGCGCGATCGGCGACGCCATCGAGAAGGACTTCGGCTCCTTCGAGCGATTTCAGTCTCTCTTCAGCGACGCGGCCACCAAGCACTTCGGCTCGGGCTGGGCGTTCCTCGTGGTGAAGCCGGCGACCGAGCGGCTCGAGATCATGTCGCTCCCCAACCAGGACAGCCCCGTGTCGCACGGCATGTCGGCGCTCCTCTCTTGCGACGTGTGGGAGCACGCGTACTACCTGAAGTACCGGAACCGACGTCCGGACTACCTGGCGGCCTGGTGGAAGGTCGTCGCCTGGGACGTCGTCGACCAGCGGCTGCGCGACGTCAGGGCGGGGACGCCCCGACCGTAGTGGAGAGACTGCGCCGCGTTGCGGCGCTTCGTCTCACGCCGCGCGTCGTCTGGGCCCTGCTCGGCGAGACGTTCTTCGAGTGGTACGCCGACCGCGCGCCGAGACTGGGGGCCGCGCTCGCGTTCTATACGGTCTTCGCGCTGGCCCCGGGGCTGATCTTCATCATCGCCCTCGCCGCGCTCTTCCTCGGGAAGGAGGCGGCCCAGGGGCAGATCATCGATCAGGTCCAGGACCTCGCCGGGGACGCCGGGGCCGAGGCGGTGCGCGCGGCGATCGAGAGCGCGCGCAGCGCGGGCGGCAGTCTCCTGGCCACCGGCCTGGGTGCCGTCACCCTTCTCTTCGGACTCTGGGGCGTCTTCGGCGAGTTGCAGGACGCGCTGAACACCATCTGGGGCGTGACGGCGAGGCCGGGGCGTGGCGTGATCGGGGTCATCAAGCAGCGGTTCTGGTCGGCCACGATGGTCGTCGGCATCGGGTTCCTGCTGCTCGTCTCCCTCGCCGCGAGCGCCTGGCTGGCCGCGCTCGGGAAGTTCTTCTCCGGCCTGTTGCCGCTCCCGGCGGCGGCCATGGAGACGGCCAACGCCCTCCTGTCGTTCGTGATCGTCACGTTCATGTTCGCCGTGATCTACAAGCTCCTGCCGGACGTGAGCATCGCCTGGCGGAACGTGTGGACCGGGGCCGCCGTGACGGCGGTGCTGTTCACGATCGGCAAGACGCTGATCGGACTCTATCTGGGCCGCAGCACGGTGGCGTCGGTGTACGGCGCCGCCGGCTCCCTCATCGTCATCCTGCTCTGGGTCTATTACTCGGCGCAGATCGTCTTCTTCGGCGCCGAGTTCACGAAGGTCTACTCGCGGCGGTTGGGGGCACCGGTGGTCCCCAACCGGACGGCGGTGACGCTGACGGCGGTCGCGCGCGCTGGCCCAGGCATGGACCGCCGCAGACCGATCGAACGACGGACGCGACGACGAAGCATTCGCGACGGCTGACGCCGTGAGCGAATCGCGGCACTACGTCACGAAGGCGTACTTTCGCTGATGCCTCGCGCCAGCTCGCCGACCGCCAGCGCCAGCTCGATCGGCTCGATAGGTTTGGCGCGGTGGGCCTGAAATCCGGCCGATAGCGCGAGTCTGACGTCGTCACCGCCCGCGTACGCCGTCACCGCCAGGGCGGGGATCGTTCCGCCTTGCTCGGGGGTGAGGCACCGGATCCTTCGTATCAGGACGTAGCCGCTCTCCTCCGGCATCGCGATGTCGCTGACCAGCACGTCCGGCTTCCAGCGCTCGAGGGTCGTCAGCGCCGCTCCCGCGGACGCCACCGCCCTCACGCGCGCGTCGCAGTGCTCGAGCGCTCGGGTGAACATGTCGCGCGCGTCGGCATCGTCATCCACCACCAGGACCCGCAAGCCTGCCAGCGTCGGTGGGTCATCGAAGGCCGCGGAGCTTCGAGTGGTCGGAGGTTCCCACCCGGGACCCGACGCCTCCGCCTCGCCCAGGAGGGGAAGACTCACGGTGAACGTCGACCCCTGGCCCTCGCCGGGACTCTCGGCGTCGATGGAGCCGTCGTGCAAGGAGACGAGGTGGCGCACGATCGCGAGGCCGAGGCCGAGCCCACCGTGGGATCGCGCCTCGGTGGCGTCGTCCTGGCGGAAGCGGTCGAAGACATAGGGCAGGAACTCCCGACGGATGCCAACGCCGGTATCGTGGACGACGATGCGCACCTCGCGTCCACTCACCTCCAGCCGCACCTCGACCTGGCCCCCCGAGGGCGTGAACTTGAGGGCGTTGACGAGCAGGTTGGACACGATTTGCTGCATGCGGACGGGATCGCCGGCGATCGTGGCCGGCGACGGATCCAGCACGAGATCGAGGCGAATCCCCTTCGTGTCGGCCCCCGGGCGGGCGTTCGCGACGGCCGCCTCCAGCACCGGTTCCAGCGCGATCGGCCGGATCTGAAGCCGCAGCGACCCCGAGATGATCCGGGAAACGTCGAGGAGATCCTCGATGAGCTGCGTCTGGAGTCTCGCGTTGCGCTCGATCACCTCGAGTGCCTGACGCACCCCGGCCTCGTCCAGCTTCCCTTTGCGGACGAGCGAGGCATATCCCAGGATCGAGGTGAGCGGCGTCCGGAGCTCGTGGGAGAGCACGGCCAGGAACCGGTCCTTCGCTTCGGACGCCTCGGCGAGCCGCAGTGACGTCTCTTCGAGCTGCCGGGAGCGGTAGTGTTCGCTCAACACCGTGTTGCCGAGGATCCCCAGCAACTCCCCGCACAGCTCCAGTCGGGATCGCGGCAGCGGGAGGACCTTTCGCGCCATCGCCCACACTTCGTCGAAGGCGAGCCCGGAGGCCCGGGCGAGCTGCTCGATCTCGCGGTGGCCGGGATGCAGGATCAGCGCGTAGCCCGCGACCGCCGCCCCCACGATCTCGCCGGCGAGCACGAGCGTGGTCCCGACCACCGCGAGCCCGTACTGCTCCTCGATGACGACCGACGGGCTCGGATCCGGCTGATCCAGGCACTGGCGCGCGCAGGTGGCGAACATCCCGGGGCCATGACCGCGTGAGAAGAAGTCGAACAGTGGGATCCGGTTCACGGCATCCGCCGCCTGACGTCCATCAGCGCCATAGACCTCGACGGTCAGATGGTTGACGGCCGCGTACTTCTCGAGGGCCGCTCGGCCTCGCTCGAGCTGAAAGACGGTGACGTCCAGCTTTGCCACCGACGGCTACCCCTCGCGCCGCTGGGCGTGGCGCTCGGGGGATCGCGCCACCAGACTGAAGTACTCCCAGAACGCGAGCCGGCGCGCAGCACCCGGCGCGATTTCCCGCGGCAGCACGCGCATGCCCTGGCCGTTCACGACCTGGCACTCGCGCGTCGTCCGGTCGAACGCGTTCGCGCGCATCTTCGCGATCGTCAGCGCTTGCCGGAACGTGTCGGCGAGCTCGACCCAGTTGAGGAGGATCACGTTGTCGACGAGCGAGCTCACGCCGAAGGGGCCCATGACCGACGACATCCCGAGCAGCTCGGGATTCTCGTGGTTGTAGATCGTCGTGACCTGATGCTCCTTCATGAGCGCCACCACAGCATGGAAGAAGTCGCGAAAGCTCCGGCCCGTCGGCCCCAGGCTCGACCCATAGGTCGACAGGCTGTCGATGACGACGCGCTTGGGCTGAAACTCCTTCACGAGCTTTTCGAGCTGCAGGAAATGGCGGTCGATCTCGATCTCCTGCGGCCGGTCGTAGAAGAGGCGCACGAGGCCCTGGTCGATCGCCGGCGTGAGATCGATCCCGATGGTGGCGGCGTTCCGCAGCACCTGGGCCCTCGGCTCGTCGAGCGTGAGCATGACGCTCCGCTCGCCCCGGCGGGCGCCTTCGGCGATGTACTGCAGCGCCATGACGCTCTTTCCGGAGCCCGTGATGCCGACCACGAGCGTGGTGCTGCCGAGGAACAACCCGCCGCCCATCATCTCGTCGAGCCCGGGAACGCCGGTCGACACGCGCGTCGACGGGTCGAATGCCGCTCCCTCTTCTCGCAACAGCTCACGGGGCGCCTGGACCCGACGGTAGACCTCGATCCCTTTCCCGTCCACGATCGAGAACGAGTGCCGTCCCATCCGGTAATCCTGTCCGCGGGCCTTGACGATCTCGATCGACCGATGCACCGCGCGCTCCATCTCCTCGACCCGGAGGCAAATGAGCGTGTCGGCGATGAACTCCTCGGGCAACGAGGCGCCGAGCCTGGCGGCTTCGGGGGCTGCCACTTCCACCCCGAGCATCGCGGTGAGCCGCTCGCGCTGGAGCCCTTCCGCGAGGAGGTGGAACGCCTCGGGCGTGTTCCGCCCTGCGTCACTGTCCCCCGGGGTGCGCCGCACGAGGCCGTCGACGAAGATCCGGCGTGCTCCGATCGCCGCCGCCTCGTCGAGGAGGAGGCTATCGGCCTGCTGGATCTCCTGCTGGAACACCTGACGCGTCGTGAAGACGATCTTGAGCCGGCCCTGGCGCTCGAGCTCCGGCAAGTCCCAGCCGAAGAGCGCCGCATCGCGGACGAGCTTGTCGGGGGACACCTCGAAGAGCACGATGAGTCCGGGCTCGCCGAGCTCGGCCGCGCCCCGATAGATGAACTCCATCCCCAGGGTGGTCTTCCCCGTCCCGGCCGTGCCCTCGACGAGCACGACGCTGCCGCGCAGGAGGCCGCCGCCCAGGATGTCGTCCAGCCCTGCGATGCCGGTCCTGACGTGGTCCCGTTCAGGCATGGTCAATGTCTCTCCTGTACCATCGTCACGATGGTCGTACGCCGGAAAGGCGACGGTGGCTCGGGTCGCCGTCCGGCGACCGTCGCTGCTTCAGCAAGGCCTTCAGCGCGTTCCGTCCATCCGGCGTCGCGCACACTTGCCGCAGGGGTTCCAGCCATTCCTCGGCGTGATCGACTTCGAGGACGTACATCCGCCCCGTGGCCCCCTGGTTGAGCGTCCGTTTCAGGAGGCCGGCACCGAGCAGCAGGTCGAGCGCGCGCGCGACCTGCTGGAGCTCGTAGCCGACGTAGGCCGCGAGCTGCTCGCTGCTGAGGACGACGCGCGGATGCCGCGAGAAGAAGAGGAGCAGGTCGAGGTCGCACGCGTCCCGCAGCCCCGCCGCTTCGACGAGCCGCACGGCCAAGGGGTCCGTCGGTTGAATTTTCTGGATGTCGGAGCTCCTTTCGGAGAGGGTCCACGAGCGACAGGAGCAGGGATGGCCCTGCGAACACCCCATGATAAAGAGGGTATGAGGACGGCACAAGGTCCCATCTCACCGGTATCGATCATGCGTTCTCTCTTACTCGGATGTAGTTCCATGGGATTGAAAGGCTTACGGATCCTCGTGATCGAAGACGCGCCCGACGTGCTGGACGTGCTCACCCTGCTGCTCCGGATCGAGGGCGCCGACGTCGAAGGAGCCGGGAGCGGTCACGAGGCATTGACGATCTTCCGCCGCCGCCACTTCGACGTGGTCGTGAGCGATCTCGGCCTGCCCGATATCTCGGGCGATGTGCTGATCCGCACGGTCATCGCGGCCGCGCGACGGCCCATCAAAGTCGTCGTCATCACTGGTGAAACCCAACCCACCAAGACCCTCGCGCTCGAAGCGGGCGCCGACGTCATTTTCGCGAAGCCGTGCCAATGGGAAAGCGTCGTCACATACCTCGACGAGCTCAGCCTGCCTCAGGCCGCCTGACGTTTCGCCTCGGCTCACCATCGTCCTCTACGCAGTCTTCCCCCGTCCTCGCCATCCGACAAGTGGACCTTGGTCCAATCGCCGCGCCGGGGGCCGCCGAGTACATTCAGGGAGGGAAGATCTGCGCAGAGGAGCGGCCCACGTGAGTGTCCAGTCCATCAACCCGGCGACCGGCGAGGTCCTCGAGCGCTTCGAAGAGACCTCCGCGCCGCAGCTCGAGCGAATCCTCGCGGGCGCCGACGCGGCGTTCCGCGAGTGGCGGGGGGTGCCGTTCGCCGTCCGCGCGCAGAAGATGCGGGAGGTGGCGCGCGTCCTGCGGGCGCACACCGCGGCGTACGCCCGCACGATGACTCTGGAAATGGGCAAACCGATCGTGCAGGCCGAAGCGGAAGTCGAGAAGTGCGCCGTCACCTGCGACTACTACGCGGACCATGCCGAGAGCTTTCTGGCCGAGCAACCGCGGGAGACGGATGCGTCGCGCAGTTACGTGCGCTTCGATCCGCTGGGGCCGGTCCTGGCCGTGATGCCGTGGAACTTTCCCTTCTGGCAGGTGTTCCGCTTCGCCGCCCCTGCCCTGATGGCCGGCAATGCGGCGGTCCTCAAGCACGCGTCCAACGTGCCGCGCTGCGCGCTCATGATCGAGGAGGTGTTTCGCGGGGCAGGCGTTCCGCCCGGCCTCTTCTCCACCGTGCTGGTCGGCGCCCCGGCGGTGGCCTCGCTCATCGCGGATCCGCGCGTGGTCGCGGTCACGCTGACCGGCAGTGAGTCCGCCGGGCGCGCGGTCGCGGAGGCGGCGGGGCGCTCGCTGAAGAAGACCGTCCTCGAGCTGGGCGGGAGCGATCCCTTCATCGTCCTCGCCGATGCCGATCTCGCCGTCGCGGCCAGGGCCGCGGCCGACGCCCGGCTCATCAACAGCGGTCAGAGCTGCATCGCGGCCAAGCGCTTCATCGTGGTCGAGCGCGTGGCCGACCAGTTCCTCCAGCAGCTCTTCGACGAAATGCGCTCCCGCCGGATGGGCGATCCGCTCGCGCGCGAGACGCAGGTCGGGCCGCAAGCGCGCGTCGAGCTCAGGGACGCGCTCCACCGGCAGGTCGAGGAGTCGCGCATGCGGGGGGCGACGATCGTTCTCGGGGGCGAGATCCCGAGCGGGAAGGGCGCCTTCTATCCGCCGACGCTACTGGCCGCCGTGGAGAAGGGCATGCCGGCCTTCGACGAAGAGACCTTCGGTCCGGTGGCCGCCGTCATCCGCGCGAAGGACGAGAGCGACGCCATCGGCCTGGCCAACGACTCCCGCTTCGGTCTCGGGGCGTCGCTCTGGACCCGCGACCACGAGCGCGCCGAGCGCCTGGCGGCGCAGATCGAAGCGGGCACCGTGTTCGTGAACGGCGTCGTGAAGTCGGACCCTCGCCTGCCGTTCGGCGGCATCAAGCGCTCAGGGTATGGGCGTGAGCTCTCGGAGTACGGCATCCGCGAGTTCGTCAACGTCAAGTCGGTCTGGATTGCGTAGCGGCCGATCGAGGGTCGGCAACACGAGAGGCGCGTGAGCCGCTTCGGCCTCGACGCGCGCGCGGCGCGCGTCACGTGGACCATCCTGGTGTTTCTCGCCGCGCTCGGATTGGCCTATGCCGTGCGGCAGGTGCTCTTCCTGGTCGCGCTGTCCCTGTTCTTCGCGTACCTGCTGTTTCCCCTCGTCCGGCTCACGCAACAGTGGGTGATACACAGCCGACCGCTGGCGATCGCGGTGGTGTACCTGGTGGTCCTCGCGGTGCTTGGCGGGACCGGGATCGCGGTCGGGCCACGCCTGGCGGCCGAGGTCCAGGGGCTGGCGCAGACGCTTCCGGAGATGTCCAAGCGGATTCAGAGCGGCGAGATCGTGATCGGCCTCCTCGCGCGCCGGGGATGGGAGTCGCAGCAGATCCGCGAGATCGACCGGCTGGTGCAGAGCCACATGGGAGAGATCGTGGGCTACGCGCAGCAGGCCGCGACGTCGGTGCTGAAGTGGCTCGCCGGGGCGTGGGTGATCCTGCTCGTCCCCGTCTTCGCCTTCTTCATCCTGAAGGACGTCGAGCGGTTCACCACCACGACGATCTGGCGACTCGGTCATGAAGGGCGTCGGCGAGTGTGGTGGCGCATCGCCGAGGATCTTCACCTCCTCCTGGGGCAGTACGTCCGGGCGCTCTTGCTGCTGGCCCTGATCACCTTCGTCGCCTGGGCGGTGGCGTTCCTGGCGGCCGGCGTGCCGTACGCGCTCGTCCTCGCCGGGATCGGAGGCGCTCTCGAATTCATTCCGGTCGTCGGCCCGCTGACCGCCGGCGTCATCGCCGTCGCGGTGTGCCTGTTCGCCGGGTACGATCACCCCTGGCTCCTCGCGCTGTTCATCCTCGTGTGGCGGGTGATCCAGGACTACGCCATCAACCCACTGGTCATGGCGCGCGGCATCGACATCCATCCCGCGCTGGTGATCGTGGGGGTGCTGGCGGGCGGCGAGATCGCGGGCGTCGCTGGAATGTTCCTGTCCGTCCCGGTGATCGCCGCCGCCCGGATCATCTTGCGGCGTCTGCAGGCTCCAGAGCACGTTCCGGCGGACGGTGAGGAACGCGAAGGATCCCCATAGGACCTTGGTCCACTGTGCGTCGAGCGGCTGCGGCGATACGTTGCCCTCATGGGTCAGGACCCTGTCTACACCGTCGTCAGGGTGATCGCGCGGTTCTGGATCTGGTTCTTCTTCGAGCGCGTCGAGGTCCGGCACCCCGAGCGGGTCCCGCGCAGGGGGCCGGTGCTCCTCTGCATCAACCATCCGAATAACCTGATCGACTCCCTGCTCGTGGCATCGGTGCTCCCGCGGAAGGTGCACTACCTCGCCGCCGCCGAGCTCTTCCGCAACCCGCTCCTCGCGCGATTGCTCGCCGAGTTGGGTGTGATCGCCGTGCATCGGAAGGCGGACGGCCCGGACAAGCGGAGCCGCAACGTCGAGATGTTCGCGGCGTGCGACGAGGCATTCGAGCGCGGGCGGCTCATCGCGATCTACCCCGAAGGCGCCACCCACGCGGAGGCGCACCTGCAACGGATCAAGACCGGCGCGGCGCGGATCGCGCTCAGCTACGAGGCGCACGCCCCGGGGCGCCTCACGGTCGTGCCGGTGGGGCTCAACTTCGAGGCCCGCAAGAGGTTCCGCGGGCGCGTCCTCGTCTCCTTCGGCGAGCCGGTCGACGTCTCGTCGTACCCC
Source organism: Candidatus Acidiferrum sp. (assembly GCA_035317605.1). Classification (GTDB taxonomy): domain Bacteria; phylum Methylomirabilota; class Methylomirabilia; order Rokubacteriales; family CSP1-6; genus DATHGT01. The sequence goes on from DATHGT010000102.1 coordinate 17,483, forward strand.
GCCGTCGAAAACCGACCCTTCAGCGGCTCGGACGTCCGGGCGAAGGCGCGGCATACGCTCACCACGGCCATCCAGTGGGCGATGGAGCGCGAGGTGGTCCACGTCGAGCGCATCGACACGGGGGCGCTCGCCTGCGCCGTGGAGGTGCTCTATCGCGGCGAGCTCGAGCGTGAGCTGTGGGAGGAGCGCGGGCTCTCCGGACGGCGGATCGACCCGTTCCCGCTCCCCGGGGCGATCGCCGACGTGGTCGAGCACTTCCGCACACAGGATCCCGTGCGCGTCGAGCGGCTCGGGCAGCGGATGCTCGGGTACCACGCCGGACTCGCTGCGTACCGGCTCGGTGACGAGGCGGTGCGGACTCGCCTCGAGCGCACGGCGGAGCGACAGCGGGTGGCGCGGTCATGGCAGACGGTCGTCGGCCTCCCGCTCTTCGCGTACGGCGCGGCCGTGAACTTCCTCCCCTACTACCTGCCCGGTTGGCTCGCGGGGCGGCTGTCGCACCGGCAGACGGACTACGCGACGACCCGGCTCCTCGCCAGCGTCGTCGCCTTCCCGCTCTTCTGGGCGCTCGAGACGTCGCTGGTCGGGTGGGCGGCCGGTCTCCTGTGGTTGCTCGTCTTCTTCCTGTCACTGCCGCTCGGGGGTCTGATGGCCTATCGGTATGTGGTGGGCACCGGGCGGTTGCGCCACCAGCTCAGGTTCGGCGCGCTCCTCCTCACGCGCGCTCAGGAAGCCAGGCGCCTCCTCGCCGAGCGCCGCGAGATCCTCGAGGAGCTCGAGCACGCCACGCGCGACTACCTGGGAGCGCGCCGGGCGCGGGCGCTCGAAGTCGAGGCCCATTGGACGAATGTCCAATAGGTTCGTCAGCTGATCTCGACTACCGTGAGGGCCGGCGCGTTGCGCCGACCGATGACCAAGCCGATTCGCGAAACATGAACGTTCTGTTCCAGGTCGTCGGCGGCATGGACGGGGCCCGGCGGTCGATCCGACGGGCCGGCGCGTTCGTGGCCCGCCGCCTGCGGTGCGCGTGCTCGCGGCCCGCCGTGTGGATCACCGCCCCTGCCCTGGCGCTGATGCTCCTGTTGCTCCTGCCCGCCGGCGGGCTCGTCTACCACATCTACTTCGACCGGCGCGGCCTTCCGGATCTCGAGCCGTTCATCCGCTTCGAGCTCTCGACGATCGGGAACGTCTACGACGTCCAGGGCCGGGTGCTGGTGGAGCTGGCGCGGGAGTACCGCCGGGTCGTCTCCTACGACGAGGTGCCGGCCGTCCTCCGCCACGCCATCCTGGCCGCCGAGGACAAGAACTTCTTCTCCCACTCCGGCGTGGAATACCGGGCGCTGCCGCGGGTGGTGTACAAGACGGCGGTGCGTTCCGTGGCCGCGTGGTGGAAGGGCGGCGTCGACTTCCGGCTGCGCTTTCCGCAGGGCGGCTCGACGCTCACCCAGCAGCTCGTCCGCGGATACTTCCTCCGCGACCGTTCGAGGGGCGAGAACGGTCCCGCCCTGTTCCGCGATACCGCGACCTCGTGGGTCCTCTCCGCGGCCCTGGGCGTCCCGACCACGAACAAGCTCCTCCGGAAGATGGAGGAGATGCGCCTGGCGCTGTGGCTCGAGGGGGAGATGCGGCGCCGCTACGGATCGCGCGCGCAGGCCAAGCGCGAGATCTTCGCGCGCGCGGCCAGCTTCAACTACCTGGGCAACGGCCGCTACGGCTTCGCCACCGGCTCCGAGTACTACTTCGGCAAGCCCCTGTCGAGCTACACGCAGACGGACGCGGGGAAGGCCGCGTTGCTGGCCGGGATCACCAAGGCGCCCCGGGACTACGCGCCGGTGACCGGCAATGCGCGGGCCGTGCGCCGCCGCAACGAAATCCTGGCCCTCATGGCGCGCAACGGCTACATCTCCGAGAGCCTCGCCGAGCGCAGCCGGGCCGAGCCGGTCCTCCTGTCAGTGGCCACGAGGAGGCCGGTCAAGACGCACGCCCCCGCCGCGATCGACACCGTCCTCGACGAGCTGAAGCAGCACGGCGCGGATCGCTTCGGAGTCGAGGACCTCCTCAAGGGGCGAATCTCGGTCCGCTCCACGGTCGACGAGCGGGTGCAGACCATCGTGAACGAAGCCCTGGAGAACGGCCTCGCCCTCTACGAGAAGCGGTATTCCGGCTCGAAAGGATTGATCCAGGGCTCGGTGGTGGTGCTGCGCAACGCGGACGCGGCGATCCTGGCCGAGGCGGGCGGCCGGCAAATCTACCAGGACCGCCACACGCACTACTCCGACTACAACCGTGCCACCGGCTCGCTTCGGCAGCCGGGCTCGGCCTGGAAGCCGCTGGTGTACCTGGCCGCGTTCCGCCAGCACTTGACCCTCGATACCACGGTGCCCGACGAGCCCATCGCGGTGCCCATGGGGGCGGATCAACCGGTGAAGTGGATCGCCAACTACGACAACGCGTTCAAGGGCCCGATCCCGATGCGGCAGGCGCTGGCCGAGTCCCGCAACGCGGTGGCCGTGTGGATCACCCGCGAGATCGGCGTGGACCGGATGATCAAGACGGCCCGGGAGCTGGGGATCCGTAGCCCTCTCCAGCCCTACATCACCACCGCGCTGGGGGCGTCGGAGGTGCGGTTGCTGGAGCTGGCGGGCGCCTATCGCGCCATGGCCTCGGGAATCGTGGCCGAGCCCCACGTCATCGATCGCGTGACCGGCGCCTCCGGCGTGGTGCTCTACGAGGCGTCCCCCTCCGCGAGGGAGATTTCTTCCCCGGACCTGACCCTGATCCAGGAAGGGCTGCGCGGCGTGGTCCGCCTCCCGGAAGGCACCGCTCACGCCCTCGACAGCCGCGATTTTCCCGTCCCGGTGATGGGCAAGACCGGGACGACGAGCGACTTCCGCGACGCGCTGTTCGTCGGATCCACCTACGGGCGGCAGGGCGTCACGGTCGCGGTCCGGGTCGGCTTCGACGACAACCGCGCGCTCGGGGAGAAGGAGACCGGGGGACGCACGGCGCTGCCGATCTTCCGCGAGATCATGCGCCGCGTCTACGAGCGCCGGCTCGTGGGGCCGGTGCCGGCGTTCCCCCGCGAGATCGAGGAAGGCATCGATAGGTATCTGAAGGCCCGCTAGACCAAGGTCCAATTGGCAGGCCGGGGAGCGTCCGCTAGATTCAGGGCATGAAGAACCTGGTGGCTCTCCTGACCGTCTTCCTCGCGCTCGTCTCCGGGAGTCCCGCGCTCGCCCAGTCCACCGGTGGTCTCGGCAACATCCTCAACGACGCTCTCGGCGGCGTCCTCTCCGGAAAGCCGGGGAACGAGAACCGCAGCTGGCACGGCCACCTCGTGCAGGCAAAGGGCACCACGATGATCTTCAGGGCGGAGGACGGCAAGGTCTACCAGGTGGACATGTCGGCTCTCGACGCCCAGTCATGGCATTCGATCGCGCTCGGTCAGGCGCTGACCCTGGCCGCCAAGCCCGGCCCCGGGCCGCAGACGCTCATCGCCGCGCGGATCGAGCCCGAGAAGCCGGATCGTGCGGGTCAGCTTCGTGAGAAGCGGGCGTTCCTCAGCGCCCAGGGCACGGTCGAGGCGGTGCAGGATTCGCGATTCAACTTCAGGACGCCCGACGGAAAGATCCTGTGGGTCGACGCCTCGCAGATGCCGGGGCCTGCCGCCGCGAGGGTGAACGATCAGGGAACGCTGATCTACGAGCGACATTCCCCCCAGCAGGTCACCGCCGTGTGGCTCGACCGGCCGGAGACTCAGCCGTCGGCGGCGGTCAAGCCGAGCGCCGCAGGCCCGGGGGAGTATCAGCGCATCTATGGGTATGTTCACTCCGTCGGCGAGAGCACGCTGTCGTTCAAGGCCGACGATGGCCGGACGCTGGCCGTCGACACGAGCCGGGTCGACGCGCAGGTGCGGAGCACGCTGCGGCAGGGGGATCTCGTGAGCATCCTCGGCAAGACGACGGCGCGGGCCGATCAGTTCGTGGCCGAGGCGATCGAGCGGCAGGCGCGACGGTAGTTCACGGAGAACGCGATGCAAGCCATCGTTCACCCTGACGTCGGAACGCGGATCGAGCGGGACCTCGACGTCGCTCTCTTCCGTCTTCGCCAGCTCGGCGGGGCGGTGGTCGTGGTGGAGTTGCCCGGCACGATCGGCGAGAGCTCGGCGTTCGCCGACGAGGTCGATCAGATCCAGGCCACGGCGAGCCGGGACGTCGGATTGGCCACCCGCGAGCTGCTCCTCACCCGCGTGAACCGGCTGTCCGCCGCGCTGGACCGGCTGAACGACGGCGAATACGGCGTCTGCGTCGAGTGCGCCGAGCCGATCGGGCCGGCGCGGCTGGACGCGCTGCCCGAGGTCCAGACCTGCATCCGCTGCCAGGCGGGCCTCGAGCGTCTCGATCACCAGGCCGGCCGGAGTCGACGCAGCGTGTTCGAGGCTGGCGAAAACGAAGTGGCGAGTGAGGCGATCCCGACGTCGTATCGCTCGTCGCTCTTTCCAAACGAGGAGGATCGACATGCGTTGCGATGAGGCGTTCGTCCTGGGGGCGATGACCGGCGCGGTGGCCGTGTGGTTGTGGGGGAGGGACATCGAGGATCGTCTCGCCAAGACGACGCACGCGGCCCGGACGATGGCCGCGGACGGCATCCAGGCGGTCGAGGCCACGGTTCGCCCGGCGTAGCTCAGGCGGAGGAGAATGTTCGGCCACCGATTACTGCGTGATTTCGCGGAGATGACGGGTTGGACGAAGGTCCAATGGGCGGCCGGCACAATGAGGTCTACCGTGACAAGAAATGACCGCCGACCGACGTGACTCGGTGGTCTGCGGAGCCAGGAGACGGTGATGGAGATCCTGGAACGTTCGCGCGGCGCCTCGGCGCCCTCACCGCAGGGATGGGGACTCGTCCTCGCGGGGGTCGCCGGCACCAGGCTTCGGCCACGGTCGCGCCGGCTCGCGGGGGACGGACGTCCGCTCAGCCCGGAAATCCTCGTGGAACAGACGCTCCGGCGGGCCGCCATGGTCGTGGCGCCCGACCGCATCCTGACCGCGGTGGTGCGGGCGCACGCGCGTTTGTATGAGCCACTCCTGGCGACCCTCTCGTCGCGATGCCTGCTGATCCAGCCCGAGGATCGGGGCAGCGCCACCGCCGTGTTCTACGGTCTGCTGCACCTGTTGCGACTGGCCCCCAATGAGCCCGTGGCCATCCTGCCCGTCGACCACTACGTCTCTGACGACGAGACGTTCGCGGCCCACATCAAGGCCGCCTTCGCGATCGTCCTCAGCCGACCCGACCTGCTGGTGCTGCTGGGGGTCGCGCCTGACACCGACGAGGTCGAGGACGAGTGGATCGAACCCGCGGATGCGATCCACGGTCCCTGGCCGTGGTCACTCTACCGAGTGCGGCATCTCTGGAAGATGCCGTCGCGGGCGATCGGCAAGACCCTGCTCCGATCGCGCGGCTGTCTCTGGGACAGCCGCGTGATGGTCGCTCATCCCTCCGCACTCCTTTCGCTGATCCGGCATGCCGCCCCGGGTCTCTGCGAGGCGTTCACCTTCGTCGAGTCGCGACTGGGCACGCCATGGGAAGAAGACAGCGTTCGCCGGCTCTACGCGAGACTGCCCTCCACGGAATTCTCGAAGGACGTGGTGGCGTCGCGCCCAGGAAACCTCGCGGTGCTTCCCCTCGCTGGAATGAGTACGCGCCAAGCCCTGTCCGCCTGAGTCTCGGGCCGATCAACATCGCCGTCGAGCCGAATGAAAAGGAGAATTCCATGTCGAGCGTGCTCGCCCGCCTGGCTTCGCCGCGGGACCACAACGCTGCTTCCGAGTCCGCCGGGCGCCGACCCGAGCTGATCGGCCGCGGAAGCGCGGCGGGGTACACGGGAGCCTATCGTGAGCCCGGCACCGTCGACATCGAGGAGGTCGTGGCTGTGCAGACGGCGCGAGGACCCAAGTAGCCGGCGGAAGAATGATCCTCGAATCTGCGGAAGAGCCGATCCGGGCCGAGCTCTTCGGCATCGAGCGCCTCGAGCAGCACGCCGAGAGCCTGGCCGCCGCCCAGCCCGTCATGGGCAAGTCGGGCCAGGCGCGGCCGCTGTTGCCACGGGTGGAGGAAAACGGACGGGTCCTGCGTGAAGCGTATCGAGTGATCGCCCAGGCCATCCGCGAGGAACGCGGGATCGCGCCCGCGGCGGAATGGCTGGTCGACAACTTCCACGTCGTCGACGAACAGGTGCGCGAGATCCGCGACGACCTGCCGGCGGGCTTCTATCGGGAGCTGCCCAAGCTGGCCGAGGGGCCGCTCGCCGGCTACCCGCGCGTGTACGGCATCGCCTGGGCGTTCGTCGCCCACACGGACAGCCGCTTCGATCCCGAGTCGCTCCGCCGATTCGTGCACGCCTATCAGCGTGTGCAGCCGTTGACGATCGGCGAGCTGTGGGCGGTCGCGATCACCCTGCGGATCCTGCTCGTCGAGAATCTTCGACGCCTGACCGAGGCCATCGTCCGCGGGCGAGCGGCCCGCGACGCGGCCGACGCGGTCGCGGACGAGCTGCTTGGACTGAAGGGCTCGCCCCCGGCGCCGGTGTCGAGGGCCCTGTCCGCGTTCGAGCCCACTCCACTCGTGACCGCGTTCGCGGTGCAGCTGGTCCAGCGGCTGCGCGATCAGGATCCCGCCGTCACGCCGGCGCTGCTCTGGCTGGACCGGCGCCTGGCCGCCCAGGGCACGAGCCCCGACGACATCGTCGCCCTCGAGCATCAGCGGCAGGCCGCGATGAACGTGACCGTGCGGAACATCATCATGAGCATGCGTTTGATGTCCGCGCTCGACTGGGCGGAGTTCTTCGAGAGCGTCAGCCTGGTCGACGAGGTGCTCCGAACGGGCAGCCACTACGCCGCGATGGACTTCGCGACCCGCGACCGGTATCGCCACGCGGTCGAAGAGCTCGCGCGGGGTTCGAACCGGCCCGAGCTGGAGGTCGCCGCCGAGGCCGTGCTCCCCGGCCAGCGCGCCGCGGGCGATGCGGGAACGATGGACGGTCCGCGCGATCCGCGCCGGGAGGACTCCGGCTACTACCTGATCGGCGGCGGGCGCGGAACGTTCGAGCGGGCCCTCGGCGTCCGCGTTCCGTCCACGCGCCGGCTGCTGCGCGCCTACCTGGGGGCGGCGACCCTCGGGTACCCGGGGACCATCCTCGTCTTGACCGCGCTGATTCTGGCGCTGCCTCTCGTCGCGGCCCGCGCCTTGGGGATGGACACGGTCGGCCTGTTCGTGCTCGGGTGCCTGGCCGTCGTCCCGGCCTCGGACCTGGCCATCGCGCTCCTGAATCGCTGGGTCACGAGCGTGCTTCCGCCCCGCGTCATGCCGCGGCTCGAGTTGCGGGACGGTGTGCCCTCGACATCACGGACGATGGTCGTGGTCCCGTCCCTGTTGACGGACCTCGCGGAAGTCGACGAGCTGATCGAGCGGCTCGAAGTGCATTACCTGGCGAATCCGGACGGCGACCTTCACTTCGCGCTGCTCTCCAACTGGACGGATGCCCGCACGGAAACGGAACCGGGTGACGCGGAACTCCTGGCCGCGGTGCGCGAGGGGATCGCGCGCCTGAACCGTCGTCACGGTGTCGCTCCCCACGGCGGCCAGCGGTTCTTCCTCTTCCACGGCCGCCGGCTCTGGAACGAGCGCGAGCGCACGTGGATGGGCTGGGAACGCAAGCGCGGCAAGCTCCACGAGCTCAACCGCCTGCTGCGAGGTGCCACCGACACGACGTTTCTCCCGGCGTCTGGTCCCACGCCCGTCGTGCCGACCGGTGTCCGTTACGTCGTCACGCTCGACACCGACACGCAGTTGCCGAGGGGCGCCGTCAATCGACTGGTCGGCACGATGGCGCATCCGCTCAATCGGCCGCGGTTCGATGAGCGCACCGGTCGTGTCGTCGAGGGATACGCCGTGCTTCAACCGCGGGTCACCCCGCCCCTGCCCGGGCGTGAGGCCTCGTTCTTCCAGCGCCTGTCGTCGGGCCCGGCCGGCATCGATCCGTATGCCGCCGCCGTGTCCGACGTCTACCAGGATCTCTTCGGGGAGGGCTCCTACACCGGCAAGGGCATCTACGACGTCGACGCGTTCGAAGCGGCGCTCGCGGGACGAGTCCCCGAGAACACGCTGCTGAGCCACGACCTCTTCGAGGGCATCTTCGCGCGGGCCGGCCTCGTCACCGATATCGAGCTGTTCGAGAGCGCCCCCTCGAACTACGCGGTGGCGGCCGCCCGGCAGCACCGGTGGGCGCGCGGCGACTGGCAACTGCTGCCGTGGATTCTCCGAACGCCGATGCCGCTGATCGGACGCTGGAAGATGCTGGACAACCTGCGGCGCACGCTGTCGGCGCCGGGGGCCGTCGCAACTCTGATCGCGGGATGGGTGTGGTCAGGCGCCTCACCGATGGTATGGACGGGATTCGTTCTCGCGACGATCGCGCTGCCCGCGTGTCTGGCGGCCCTGGCCGGCGTGATCCCCCGCGGGCACGGCATCTCCAAGCGGGGCCACGTCCGCGCGGTCGGCCACGACTTCGTCCAGGCGGCGGCTCAGACGGCGTTCACGATCACGATGCTCGCGCACCAGGCCTGGTTGATGGGCGACGCGATCGTGAGAACGCTCGCCCGCGTGTACGTCACGCGTCGCAACCTGCTCGAGTGGGTGACCGCCGCGCAGGCGAAGGCCGGTCTTCGGTTGGACCTCCTGGGCTTCTACGAGCGCATGGCCGGCGCCGTCGCCCTCGACGCCCTCGCGGCCGCGCTCGTCGCGTGGGCGCATCCCGCGGCGTGGCCCCTCGCCCTGCCGTTTCTGCTCCTGTGGACGGTGTCGCCGGCGGTCGCTCGATGGATCAGCCTCCCCCGGCTCGCCCCGAAGGCCCCACCGCTGTCGTCCGCCGACGCGCGGGCGCTCCGGTTGATCGCCCGCCGGACGTGGCGGTTCTTCACGACGTTCGTCGGTCCAGAAGACCACGCCCTGCCTCCCGACAATTTTCAGGAGGATCCGCACCCGGTGGTGGCGCATCGGACCTCGCCCACGAACGTCGGGTTGTACCTGCTGTCGACCGTGGCCGCTCACGATTTCGGCTGGATCGGAACCCTCGACACCCTCGCGCGGCTCGAGGCCACCTTCGCGGCGATGACCGCGCTCGAGCGCGTGCGCGGCCACTTCTACAACTGGTACGACACCAAAGACGGCCGTCCGCTCGACCCGCGGTACGTGTCGTCGGTCGACAGTGGAAATCTGGCCGGTCACCTCATCGCGATCGCGCACGGCTGTCGCGAGATCATCGATCGCCCGCTTCCGAGTCGGTCCGCGCTCGCCGGGATCGAGGACGCGGCGTGGCTCGTGCGGGAATCGGTACGCGCCCTGTCCCACGCCGGGCCCACGCCGATGGCGAGCCGAGACGGCCTGGACGAAGCGCTCGAGACCCTCACGACGGCAGGCCGGACGACGCCAGGCACGACGGCCGCGTGGGCCGCGCGATTGGCGGAGCTCGCTGCGCGCGCACGCACGGTGACCGCGGTCGCGCGAGCCCTCGTCGAGGAAGATCCGGGCGCGCGGACCGTGCTGACGTGGGCGGACGCGCTCCGCGAGACCATCGAGAGTCACGAGCGCGATCTCGCGGCGATGATCCGGCCGGGCGTCTCCGCGGCTCTCGCCGCTCGGCTCACGAAGGTGGCCAGGGATGCGGAGGCCATGGTCGCGGCCATGGAGTTCGGCTTCCTGTTCGACCCCATCCGCAAGCTGTTCTCGCTCGGATACCGGGTCCTGGACGGAACCCTCGATTCCGGCTACTACGATCTCCTCGCCTCCGAGGCCTGCCTGACGAGCTTCGTGGCCATCGCGAAGGGCGACGTCCCGGTCGCCCACTGGTTCCGGCTCGCCCGCGCCCTCACCCCCGTGGAAGGAGGCTCGGCGCTGGTGTCCTGGTCGGGTTCGATGTTCGAGTACCTGATGCCGGGCCTCGTCATGCGCGTCCCGGACGACAGCCTGCTGGGCCAGACCGCCCGGCTCGTCGTCCGGCGTCAGATCAGCTACGGCACGAAGCGGGGCGTGCCGTGGGGCGTGTCCGAATCCGGGTACAGCGCGCGCGACCTCGAGCTGACTTACCAGTATTCGAACTTCGGGGTCCCGGGTCTCGGCCTGCAGCGCGGGCTCGGCGACGACGTCGTCATCGCCCCGTATGCCACCGCCCTCGCGGCCATGATCGACCCCCAGGCGGCGGTTCGAAACTTCCGCCGCCTGGCCGACGCCGGCGCCTCCGGGGAGTACGGGTTCTACGAGGCGCTCGACTACACGCCGCCGCGGCTCCCGGAGGGCGCGAGCGTGGCGATCGTTCGCAGCTACATGGCCCATCACCAGGGCATGTTGCTGGTGGCGATCGCCAACACGCTCCTCGACGGGGTGATGCGCGCGCGCTTCCACGCGGAGCCGATGATCCAGGCGACCGAGCTGCTCCTCCAGGAGCGGACCCCGCGTGACGTCGCCGTCGCGCGACCCCGGGCCGAAGAGGTGGCGGCCGCCGCGGACGTCCGTGAGCTCGTGCCCACGGTCGTCCGGCGCTTCACCTCGCCGCACAGCGCGACGCCCCGGACGCATCTCCTGTCGAACGGGCGCTACGCGGTGATGGTCACGGCCGCGGGCTCCGGCGAGAGCCGCTGGCGGGGGCTGGCCGTCACGCGCTGGCGTGAAGACGTCACCCGCGACGCTGGAGGGACGTACGTGTTCCTTCGCGACGTCGACAGCGGAGCGAGCTGGTCGGCCGGTTACCAACCGAGCGGCGTCGAGCCCGACAGCTATCAGGTGACGTTCTCCGAGGATCGCGCCGAGATCGCCCGGCGCGACGGCGGGATCACGGCCATCCTCGAGGTGATCGTGTCCCCGGAGGACGACGCCGAGGTGCGGCGCGTCTCGCTCGCGAACCTCGGCGCCCGCGCCCGCGAGATCGAGGTCACGTCGTACGCCGAGATCGTGCTGGCCACCGCGGCGGCCGATGCGGCCCACCCCGCGTTTTCCAACCTGTTCGTGCGCACGGAGTGTGCCCCCGAGCTGGACGCGTTGCTGGTGACGCGCCGGCCGCGGGCGCGCGGCGAAGCGCCGGTCTGGCTGGCGCACGTGGTGGTGGTCGAAGGCGACACCGTCGGCGGCCCGCAATGGGAGACCGACCGCGCGCGATTCCTCGGCCGCGGCCGGGGCGTCCGCACGCCGCTTTCGGTGATCGACGGCCGGGAGCTCTCGAACACCGTCGGGCCGGTACTGGATCCGATCGTCAGCCTCCGTCGCCGCGTCCGGCTCGAGCCGGGCACCGGCGCCCGCGTCACCTTCTCGACCCTGATCGCGCCGTCGCGAGGGGACGCCCTCGACCTCGCCGACAAGTATCGTGACCCCGCGACCTTCGAGCGGGCGGCCACGCTGGCGTGGACCCAGGCCCAGGTTCAGCTCCATCACCTCGGGATCGCGCCCGACGAGGCCAACCTCTTCCAGAGCCTGGCCGGCCGCATTCTCTACTCGCACCGAACGCTCCGGGCCTCCACGGACGTGCTCACGCGTCAGGCCGGCGGCCCCGCGGCGCTGTGGGCGCACGGGATCTCGGGAGACCTCCCGATCGTCCTCGTCCGGATCGACGAGCCCGAGGACGTGGGGATCGTGCGGCAGCTGCTCCGCGCCCACGAGTACTGGCGGCTCAAGCAGGTCGCGGTCGACCTCGTGATCCTGAACGAGCGGGCCGCTTCCTACGTTCAAGATCTCCAATCACTGCTGGAGACGCTGGTCCGGACGAGCCAGTCGGCCGAGCACCACGAGGGACACGAGCCGCACGGCAACGTGTTCATCCTGCGCGCGGACCGCATGACGGCATCCCAGCGCGACGTGCTCCAGGCGGCGGCGCGCGCGGTGCTGTCCAGCCGGCGCGGGACCTTGGCCGAGCAGATCCTGCGCGCGGATCGTCCCGAGGGCCCGGCCACCGCGCACCGCCCTCGCCCGGCCGCCGCCAAGCAGCTGTTCGACCTCGCGTCGTCACCCCCCGCGCTCGAGTGCTTCAACGGGCGGGGCGGCTTCGCGGCCGGCGGGCGCGAGTACGTGACGATCCTCGGCGAGGGCCAGTGGACACCGGCCCCCTGGATCAACGTCGTCGCGAACCCGGCGTTCGGGTTCCAGGTCTCCGAGTCGGGGTCGGGCTACACGTGGTCGGTCAACAGCCGCGAGCGCCAGCTCACCGCATGGTCGAACGATCCCGTGAGTGACCCGCCGGGCGAGGCGATCTACGTCCGCGACGAGGAGACCGGCGAGCTGTGGGGCCCGACGGCGCTTCCCATCCGGGAGGAGACGGGAGCCTACGTGGCCCGGCACGGCGCGGGCTACAGCCGGTTCGAACACGTCTCGCACGGCGTCGCGCTGGATCTCGTGCAGTTCGTGCCGCTCCGCGTTCCGATCAAGGTCTCCCGCTTGACGCTCACGAACCGGTCGCAGCGCGCGCGGCGGCTGTCCGTGACGGCGTACGTCGAGTGGGTGCTGGGCGTGTCGCGAAGCGCCGGGGCGCCGTTCGTGGTCACCGAGATCGATGCGCCGACGGGCGCGATGCTCGCCCGGAACACCTGGACCTCCGACTTCGGGGCGCGCGTGGCGTTTGCCGACCTGCGCGGGGCGCAGACCGAGTGGACCGGGGACCGGACGGAATTCCTCGGACGCCACGGCACGCCGGATCATCCGATGGCCCTCGAGCGGAGCGGTCGACTCTCGGGACGCGTCGGCGCGGGCCTCGATCCGTGCGCTGCCCTGCAGTCGACCGTGGAACTGCCCGTGGGCGGCCGTGCCGAGGTCGTGTTCCTGCTCGGCGACGCGGCGACGCGAGAGGAAGCCAGGGAATTGATCGCGCGGTATCGGACGGAGGATCTCGATGGCGCCTTGCGCGCGGTCGCGGAGCGCTGGGACGACGTGCTCGGCACCGTGCAGGTGACCACGCCGGACCGCTCGATGGACCTGCTGCTCAACCGCTGGCTGCTCTACCAGACGCTCGCCTGTCGCGTGTGGGCGCGCTCGGCGTTCTATCAGGCCTCGGGCGCCTACGGCTTTCGCGATCAGCTCCAGGACGTGATGGCGCTCATGGTGGCTCGGCCGGACCTGGCGCGCGAGCAGGTGCTCCGGGCCGCCGCGCGGCAGTTCGTCAAGGGAGACGTCCAGCACTGGTGGCACCCGCCCACCGGTCGCGGCGTCCGCACCCGTATCTCCGACGATCGGCTCTGGCTCCCGTACGTGGTCAGCCGGTATCTCGAATCCACCGAGGATCTGCGCCTCCTCGACGAGACCGTCCCGTTCCTCGAAGGCGCGATCCTCGGGGCCGGACAGCTGGAGTCGTACTTCGAGCCCCGCGTGTCCGAAGAACGGGCCACGGTGTTCGAACACTGCGCCCGCGCCCTCGACCAGAGCCTGGCCCTCGGCAGTCATGGACTCCCGCTGATGGGAACGGGGGACTGGAACGACGGCATGAGCCTGGTCGGCGCCGAGGGAAAAGGCGAGAGCGTCTGGTTGGGCTGGTTCCTGCACTTGATTCTCTCGGAGTGGGCGCCGCTGGCGGACGCGCGCGGAGAAGGCCCGCGCGCCGAGACGTGGCGCCGTCACGTCGGCGTGCTGAAGGAATCGCTCGAACGCGAGGGCTGGGACGGCCGATGGTATCGGCGCGCGTTCTTCGACGACGGGACCCCGCTCGGGTCCATCGTCAACGACGCCTGCCGGATCGATTCGATCGCGCAGTCGTGGAGCGTGATCTCGGGGGCGGCCGAGGTGGCTCGGAGCGAAGCCGCCATGGCCGCGGTCGAGGAGTTTCTCGTGAGGCGGGCCGACGGTCTCGTGGCGCTGCTCACCCCGCCGTTCGACGACGGCACGAGTCTCGACCCTGGCTACATCAAGGGATATCCGCCCGGCGTCCGCGAGAATGGCGGCCAGTACACGCACGCGGCGATCTGGTCACTGATCGCCTTCGCCATGCTGGGGGACGGCGACAAGGCCGCCGAGCTCTTCGCAATCCTGAACCCGATCACGCACACCCGCACGCCCGACGACACCGACCGCTACAAGGTGGAGCCCTACGTGGTGGCGGCCGACGTCTACGCCGTGCCCCCGCACGTCGGCCGCGGGGGTTGGACCTGGTACACGGGGTCAGCCGGGTGGATGTATCGAGCCGGGCTCGAGTGGATGCTCGGGTTCAGGCTGCGGGGCACGCGACTGACGGTCGATCCCTGCATCCCGCGGGCGTGGCCGCGCTTCACGATCGCGTTTCGCCATGGCGCCACGCCGTACGACATCGTGGTCGAGAACCCCCGGGGCGTGAGTCGCGGAGTGTCGGCGGTGGAGGTCGATGACGTGCCCCTCGAGGACCACGCGAGCATCCCGCTCGCCGACGATCACAAGCCCCACCGGATCCGCATCGTGCTGGGCGGCTGAAACGTCGTCTGGACGGGACCCGTGGTCCCCTCCGGCGCGCACGAGCGTGTCGCTGTCCGCCGACGTCGGGGTTGCTGTCGACCTCCTCTCATGATGCTGTATACAGGACAGCATTGCGATCGCGGAGGACGGGCACATGTCGGTTCGGCTCAACATCACCATGGACGAAGCGGTCTATGCGCGCCTGAAGAAGGAAGTCCGTCCGAAGCGAATCAGCGCGTTCATCAACGAGGCCGTCCGCGCAAGGCTCAGTCCGGACCGGCAGACGCTCGACGCTGCCTACAAGGCCGCGAGCAAGGAGCGCTGGCGCAGAAGCCTTGAAAACGATTGGAGTCGCACCGAGACCGAGGGATGGCCGGCATGACGCGCCGTCTCCAACGATTCCTGCAACACCCACGGTCGCCGAGTGGTCGTGCTCCCGATCACGAGCAACGTCGACACCCTCTACCCCGGCGAGGCGCTGACCCGGATCAAGGGTCAGCCGGGACGCGCGATCGGCGATCAGATCCGCTCGCTGGACAAGATCCGCTTGCAGTCCAGGATCGGATCCCTGACCGCGGAGGAGATGGCCGCCGTCGACGAAGCGCTACTCGTCACCCTCGGTCTCAGCCGCTGACAATCGTCTGAAGTCCCAACGGGATTCGAACCCGTGATTGAGTTGCGACCACGTTTTCGCACGATCGATCGCGTAGTTGACGGCGCGTGTGGACAGATTCCCGGGCGCGCCTGAAACATACCGATGCAGGTCACGCCACCCGTTTACGTCACCTGAACACTCTTACTGCGATGGCGCCTTGGTATCACCGGGGGCGATCGGTTGCGTCAGCGTGTCGGTTCGAAGCGCCAGCCCGGCACCGAGGCCAGGAATGGTCGCGATCGAGAACATCAACACCGATCCCTGGAACGCCACCACGCCTTCGATCTCGATGTCGCGCGGCGTGGGTACAGGATCCACCAGGTTTAGTGTAAAGTAGCACCGGCCATCATCTATGCGGGGTACCCGATAGGTGCCCCTGAGAATTCGCGGCAAGACCGAGCACTGGGCGCAGATTTCGTGCGTTGGGATGAGCGTCATCTCGGCGCTGCCGTCTGCCCGCAACTCCAGGCCGCCAAAGCCTTCAGCGAGCGTGAAGACATAGGTGCCCCTGGCCACACAGTCTGGCCGCTGTGCCGGCGCGTCCGTCGCACGAACGAGCATCATAATCAACATGGCGACGACGCTGACGACTCGGGCAATATCTCGTGACGAGCTGACGTATGTCACCCGTACCTCCTTTCTTGGCTCTCACCGCTTTCATCTGCGGCCTTCGCTCCGCGTCCTTAGATCAGGGGTTGGGGTAGACCAGGTTAGCATTGTCGATATCATACTGCGAGAGGTCCCGTGCACATGTCTCCCCGGAGAAGTAGAAGTTCATCGTATTCTTATTGGGATCCGCACACCCCGCGTATATATCTTCACGACACTGGTCATGGTACTGGTGCCGGAATCCCAGCATGTGCCCGAATTCGTGCGCCATGGCTGACTGCACGTCGTACTCGTTCGGTCCCGGGTTGAAGGACCACATGACGTTCGTGTTGATGATGATCGACTTCGTTCCGCATCCGGAAGGGCAGTACGGGAACACCTCATAGTCGGTCACCGCAATAGCCCCCCCTGAGCCTATTGCGGCGCACCCTCCCTGGGAAAAGTCCATCGCCCCGAGGCGAGTCGGCAAGCCCACCGGGCAATCGGGTGTGTTTTGAACGCCGTTCCAGTTCCCGATGCGGTTGCCCGCATTGGTCCCGAGCCACGCATCCCGGGCCGCACCGAGCACGGTCCACAGCTGCGGGTAGGCATTGAGGATGTTTAGGAGGTTCTGGCCGATGTACAGGGCCGTGCCGTGTTGAAGCTCCGTAAAGTTATTGAAGTGGCAACCACCGTGATTTCCCCACGCGACTCGTGCGCACCCGAGACACACCAGGACAGTGAATGCCAGGACCGTCGTTCGCTTCATGGCTTATCTCCATACCATTCCGGGAAGTTTCCGATGATGTAGTGGCCGCTGCCATCCGGGAAGGCCTTGAGGAAGAGCTTCCGCGGCACGCCCGCCTGCAGCGGCGTGACGAACGAGTTCCGCTTGTGTACGATGACCTTGGGCTGGACGCCTTTCTCGATCCGGACGATGTCGCCGTAAACGAACCGGTCGATCGGGGCCGGCAGGTGAAGCGGAAACGTCGCGTGCGGCTTCAGCACGATGATCACGTCCGCAGCCACCTCGATCGGCACGACCGGGAACTCGTGCGTGGGCAGGCGCAGCCGTTCCGCTTCTCGCTCCTGTTCTGTCTGGTACTGGGCTGTCGCCGTGCCCGATGACCAGGCCAGGGCGACCACACCGATGAGGACCAAGCTCGAGAACACGCGCATCGCGACACCTCTCACTTCTCCGCGAGCTCGCGCGGACCCGGTCGATGTTGCGGGGCCTAGAACACGTCGATAAGTGCGCCGCATCATACATCTCAGCAGATTCGTGTCAAAATGAATTTGGATGAATTTAAACCTAACATTCTGTGTATGATCTCGACACATTTAGTAGATTTAGGATCGCGCACATCCGCACGTCATGATTCGACAGTCGTTACAAAAGATACCCGAAACGTCATTGCCCCAGGTCACGCTTCGGGTGACCCGACGCCATCGCGGGAGGATACCCGGTTCCTGCTGCATCGGCGTCCCGTGGGAGTCCGAGTATCCCGCGTGCCGAGGTCGAAATGCGTGATACGGAAGTCGGTCAAGAGTTCCGTTCCTTGCCCCAGAGACGAAGCGAGGCTGCCGTCAAGGGCTCGCGGAGCGAGCCGCGTAGCGGCCGAAGGCCCTTGACGGTCAGGCCGAGCGAAGGCTACGTCTCCGCCACGTCGGAGTCCGATTCCTCGACGCTGTCCGCTACGGCCTTCCGGTAGTTCCGATAGCGTCGGTGGACGCCGGCGGCGGCGGTAGCTCGACGCTCTTTCAGGACCTCCGGGGTGTGGGCGAGGTACAGCTGGACCAGCCAGTCGATCATCGCCTCCAGGCGCCGCTGGCCCTTTCTCAGCTCATCTTCCCGCGTGGTCAGCATGACGGCGCGGCGACCTTCCATCCGCGCAACGAGCGAGTGTACCAAGCCGACGTGGGCGTCACCGGGCGCATCGGGGGATTTGATGAACGCTCACCATCTCCTGCCTCAGCGCGAAGTACTCTCGGATGATGTCGCCGATGCACCGTAACTTCCAGCGCAAGCAGCGTGGCAAGACCGAGGGAGGCGTCAGAGCCTACCGATGGAACCTGGAGCAGTTCTTGGTGTTCGTCCGCAATTGTAACGGCCGCCTGGCGAGGGTGACGGATTTGACCGCGGCGACGATCCAGGCGTGGATGGACGACATGGCCGCCGAGGACCTGGCGCTCAGCACCATGCGGGTCCGGCAGTCGACGGTGTCCAGCTTCTGCGCCTGGCTCGTGAAGCGGGAGATCCTCGCCGCAAACCCGGTGGCCAAGCTGGAGCGGCCGCCCCACCATCGCGAGCCCCCGAGGCAGGTCCCTGGGTCGTCGATGATGGACGCGCTGGTGGAAGCCGCGAAGCAGCGTCGCCGTCCGCGTGACGTGGCGATCTTCCTGATCCTGCGTTACACCGGCATGCGACGCGAATCCGTGGCGACCCTGCAAATCCGCCATCTCGACGGCGCCTGGGGCCTCCGAGGCGTTCGCGTGAAAGGCGGCAAGACGCGGGACGTTCCCTTGCCCGCGGCGGTGATGCAGTTCATGAGCGTGTACGTCGAGCACTTTCTGGTCCGGCACGTCACGACGATCGAGCCGGACACGCCGCTGTTCTGGTCGAGCTGGGGCCGGCGCGGTGTCGGGAAGATCAAGGCGCCGATGACCGGCAAGAACGTCTGGCGGCTCTGCAAGGTGTACGGCCGGATGATCGGCTACCCCGAGTTGAAGCCGCACGATCTCCGGCACGGCGTCGCGATGGAGGTTCTCGAACAGCACCACGATCTCGAGCAGGTCCGCGCGCTGCTCGGGCACGCGCGGATCGACACGACGCAGATCTACGCGAGCATCCGGCCGCCGCAGCTCAAGCGCGCGGTGTCGTTCTACGAGGAGCAGGCGACGCGGATGCTGAGCACGACTTCAATCGCGAACGGGAGGCGCGAAGACCGCTGACGGCAATCCATGTTTGAGGAACATCAGGAAGTTCCTCAAACACGACGCGGAAAACCTCAACGAAATCGAAATGGTGGCCCCAACGGGATTCGAACCCGTGTTTGAGTCGCGATGGAATACACCCCAGTCCTCAGTACAGGTGGCAGGCGACCTGGTGGCCGTCGTGAAGTTGCAGCTTCGGCTCGACTTCGGAACAGACGGGCATAGCGGCGGGGCAGCGGGTGTGGAAGCGGCAGCCTGACGGCAGATTGAGCGGGCTCGGGACCTCGCCGGCGATCGTGCGCTCCGGCTGCACGTCGTCCGGATGCGACGGGAGCGCGGCGGCGAACAAAGCCTTCGTGTACGGGTGCAACGGGCGGGCGCAGAGGCTGTCGCTGTCGGCGGTCTCGACGATCCTGCCGAGATACATCACCGCGATGCGGTGGCTGATGTGGGCCACCGTGGCCAGGTCGTGGCCGATGAAGAGATAGCTCACGCCGAGCGTCTTCTGCAGATGCTCGAGCTGGTTGATGATCTGGGCGCGGACGGACACGTCGAGTGCTGACACCGGCTCGTCGAGGACGATCAGGCGGGTGTCGGTGGCCAGCGCGCGGGCGATGGCGATGCGCTGGCGCTGGCCGCCGCTGAACTCGTGGGGGAACAGCGGCGCCACGTCGGGTGACAGGCCGACCAGGTCCAGCACCGCGGCCACGCGCTCGGCGATGGCCGCCCCCGAAAGATCCGTGTGGATCTCCAGCGGCTCGCCGATGATGTCCCCCACCCGCATGCGCGGGCTGAGCGAGCTGAACGGATCCTGAAAGACCACCTGCACCGCGCGGCGGTAGGCCATCAGCTCGGCCCCGCGGAAGGCGGCGATGTCACGTCCGTCGAAGGCGATCGAGCCCGCGGTCGGTTTCTCCTGCAGCAGGATGAGCTTCGACGTCGTCGTCTTGCCGCAGCCGGATTCGCCGATGAGCCCGAGCGTCTCGCCGGGATGCACGGCGAAATCGACGCCGTCCACCGCCTTCACCCACGTCTGTCCCTGACCGGGCAGGCGCCGGCCGACGGGAAAGTGCTTGGTCAGCCCGCGGACTTCAAGGACGGGTGAGGGCATCGTCCAGCAGCCAGCAGCGCGCGACGCTCCCGTCGCCGTCATGGAAATCGCGCGGCTCCTCGGTCATGCACCGGCTCACGGCCTCGGGACAGCGCGGATGGAACGAACACCCCGAGGGCAGGCTCGCCAGGTTGGGAGGCTGGCCCGGGATCGAGTAGAGCGGCTCCTTGTTGCCGAGCTTGGGGACCGAGCCGAGCAGCGCGCGCGTGTAGGGATGCTTGGGCCGATCGAACAGCTCGCGCACCGGCGCCTGCTCGACGATCTTGCCGGCGTACATCACGGCGACACGGTCGCACATCTTGGCCACGATGCCGAGGTTGTGGGTCACGAAGATGAGGGCCACCCCGGTCTCACGCTGGATGTCCTTGAGCAGGTCGAGATACTGCGCCTGAATGGTGACATCCAGGTTGGTCGTGGGCTCGTCGGCGATGACCAGCCGCGGCCCCCCGGCCAGCGCGATGGCCCCCACGATGCGCTGGCGCATGCCGCCGCTCATCTGGTGCGGGTAATCGCGCATGCGCCACTCCGGCGACGGGATGCGAACGGCCCGGAGCAGGTGCGTCACGCGTTCACGCAGCGTCCGGCCTCGCAGTTGCTGATGAAAGAATGCCGGCTCTGCCACTTGTCTGAAGATCGTGAACAGCGGGTTGAGCGAGGCCATCGGGTCCTGGAGGATTACCGCGATACGTCGCCCGCGGACGCGACGCAGCTCGCGCTGGCTCTTCTTCGTGAGATCCTCGCCCTCGAAGATCACGCTGCCGCCGACGATGCGCGCGTTCCTCGGCAGGAGCCCGACGATCGACAGACACGTGGTGGTCTTGCCGCTGCCGGACTCGCCGACGAGCCCCAGTGTCTCGCCCTCGCGCAGCGCGAAGCTGACGCCGTCCACCGCCTTGACGACGCGCGACCCGCCGAAGGAAAAGAAGTGCGTCTGGAGATCGGAAACTTCGAGGACGGAAGACACGCGCTACAAATTCCTCAGCTGCGGGTCGAGGCGGACGCGCAGCCAGTCGCCGAAGAGCTGGGTGGCCAGCACGATCAGCAGGATGCAGACGCCGGGGAACACGGTGAGCCACCACTGGCCGGCCATCAGCGTGGGGCGCGCTTCCGAGAGCATGAGGCCCCACGCGGGCTGGGGCGGCGGCACGCCCACGCCGAGGAAGCTCAGCGACGCCTCGGCGATGATCACCACCCCGACGGTGAGGCTCGCCAGCACCGTGGCCGTGTTCATCACGTTGGGCAGGATGTGCCGCTTGATCACGCGCAGGCGGCTGGCCCCCGCGATCTCGGCCAGCTTCACGAACTCTCGCTCGCGCAGGCTCAGCACTTCGCCCCGGATGACGCGGGCGTAGCGCGTCCAGTACACCGCGCCCAGGATCACGATGATGTTCCACATGCTGGGCCCGACCATGGCGGCCAGGAAGATCGCGAACACGATCGCGGGCAGGGCGAGCCAGGCGTCGGTCACGCGCATGATGATCTGGTCCACGAAGCCACCGACGTAGCCGGCGAGGATGCCCATGAACGTGCCGATGCTGCCGGCCACCAGCGTGCCCATGATGCCCACGATCAGAGACACCCGCGCGCCGTGGATCAAGCGGCTCAGCACGTCGCGGCCCTGGAAATCGGTGCCCAGCAGCGCCGCGCTCGTGCCGCCTTCCATCCAGAACGGCGGGGCGAACACGGGCGCCCCCGGGATGGGCAAGGTCGGCTCGTAGGGGGCGATGAAGTCGGCGAAGGCGGCGACCAGGAGCAAACCGCCGAGGATCACGACCGCGAGCAGCGGCGCTTCGCGCACCGCCTTGACGATCCCGCGGAACGCGCGCTCCCAGCGCCCCGAAGCCACCGCCGTCCGCGTCACGATCGTGGACATGTGTTACCTCGTGAGCCGGTCGTTTCGGCTCATCGCGTGAGCCGGATGCGCGGGTCGATGAACGCGTAGAGGATGTCCACGACCAGGTTGATCCCCACGATCATGAAGCCGGCCATCACCACCACGCCCTGCACGAGCGGGAAGTCGCGCTGGAAGATGCCCTCGTAGAGCAGCCGCCCGATGCCCGGCCAGGCGAAGATCACCTCGATGATGACGGCCGCGTTGACCATCACCACCAGGTTGACGCCGGCCAGCGTGAAGACCGGAATCAGCGCGTTCTTGAACGCGTGCATGGCGATGACCACCAGATCGGGCAGCCCCTTGAGGCGGGCGAGCTTGATGTACTCGCTGCCCAGGACTTCCAGCATGCTCGAGCGGGTCAGCCGCAGCATCGAGGCCGCGAAGTACCAGCCCAGCGCGAGCGCGGGCATGACCACGTTGCGCCAGTCGCCGGCCCCCGAGGTCGGCAGCCAGCGCAGCCACACCGAGAAGATCAGGATCAGCACAAGCCCGAGCCAGAACCCGGGGATCGAGAGCCCGAGCAGCCCGATGCCCTTGGCGAGGTTGTCCCACCAGCTGTTGACCTTCACGGCCGAGATGATGCCGGCGGGGATGCCGATGAGCAGCGAGATCAACGTGGCGGCCAGGCCGAGGGTCAGCGAGTTGGGCAGGCGCTGGAAGTACAGCTCGCTCACCGGCATCCGGTAGTTGAACGACTTGCCCAGCTCGCCCTTGAACGCGTTCTGCATGAAGGTCACGTACTGCACGGGCCACGAGCGGTCGAGCCCCCACTGGTGGCGGACGCGCTCGAGGTCCTCGGGGCGCGCGCTCGCCTCGGCCATCAGCAAGACCGGGTCGCCGGTGAGGCGGACGATCAAGAAGATCGTCCCGCTCAGGATCAGCAGCGTGATCGCGCTGTAGAGGACGCGCCGGACGATGAACTGCACCATCGGGCCGCGGCTAGTCCTTCACCTTGATGTCTTCCCAGGGATACGCGTATCCGGTCGTGATCGTCGGGAACACGTCCTGCCACTTCGTGAGCGTCACCCGCGGCCCGATGGCGTTCACGAAGGCGTGGCGGAACACCGGGACCAGGTAATAGTTCTCCAGAATCCCCCGCTGGATCTCCTCGGCGAGCTTCTTGCGCTCGGCGGGGTTGATCGAGCGCTCGTACTGGTCGAACTTGCCGTCGAGGTCCTTCACGCAGATGCGGTCGCGCGAGTTGAACCCGCCGCACTTGAAGTGGCCCTCGTACCAGAACGACCAGCTCCCGCCGATGCGGGCGCCGTGCAGGATGATCTGGGTCCCCGGGAACTCCTTGAGCCCGGCCTGCAGCCGCTGGAAGTAGATGCCGCGCTCCATGGTCTGAAGGCGCCCGCGGATGCCGACCTCGCGGAGCTGGGCGATCACGCGCTCGCCGCGCGAGTAGAACGCGGGGATCGGCGTGACCCACGCCACGTCGAACCCGTTCGGATAGCCCGCCTCGCGGAGGAGCTGCTTGGACTTCTCCACGTTGCGCGGGAACTCGGGCCACTCGATCGCGTACTGGACGTCGTCGTTGATCCAGTTGCCGGTCGGCCTGCCCATGCCGGCGGTCTCGGCCTGGTTCATGGCCCGTCGGTCGAGGGCCAGGCTCACGGCCTCGCGCACGCGCTTGTCGTGAAACGGGTTCTTCGGGTCCTGGAACCCGGGGAACTCGATGAAGAACGAGCCTGAGAGGACAGGGGCCAGCGTGACGCCGGGCAGCTTGCCGACCTTGGTGATCAGCTCGCCGGGCACGTTGTAGATGATGTCGGCTTCACCGCGCTCGAGCATGGCGACCCGCGTAGCCGGCTCCGGCACCGAGACCATGACGAGCTGCTTGGCGTTGACGGGACGGTAGTAGCCGTCGAAGGCCTCCATCTCGATCTTCACGCCCGGCTCGTGGCGGACCACCTTGTACGGCCCGGCCCCGATCGGCTTCTGCTTGAAGCCGTCCGGCCCCACCTGCTTGTAGTACTTCTCGGGCACCACCCAGGCGGCCCCGTCCACGTTGGCGGTGCCGAAGAGGATCCCGAAGTCGAGGAAGGGCTCCTTGAACACGAACCGAATGGTCCGGTCGTCGACGAGCTCGACGCGCTCGGTCTTCTTCTTGAAGACGTCGGCCTTGGCCCCCCGATAGTTTTCGTAGCTGAACTTCACGTCCTGCGGGGTGACCGGGTCGCCGTTGTGGAACTTGATCCCCTTCCGCAGCGTGAAGGTGGCGCTCTTGGCGTCGGGAGCGATCGCGAAGCGCTCGGCCAGTGCCGCGTGATCGTAGAGCTGGGTGCCCTGGTTCTTGATGAGCGCGTCGTGAATCGCGGTGAAGAAGTTGTCGGGGGTGGCGGTGCCGTCGTGCTCCTGGGGATCGAGCCAGCGGGACGCAAAGCCCGCATGCCAGGCCAGCACGAGCTTGCCCTTGGCGGCGGCGCCGGCGGGCGACGAGAACGGAATGGCCGCCGACGCGGCGGCGATCAGGATCGTGACGACCGCCAGCAGGCGGACCATGCTGTGAGTCGTGAGTCGGTAGCGTGTCATTGTCACGGCCTCCACTCGCGGGGTGGTGGGAGTGCCGTAGGCTAGCCCGGCCCGCGTGAGCGGTCAAGTCGCGGCTTGACAAGGTGCGCCAGTTGACAGGCCCCGGAGTCGCCTGGTAGCGTCTGCGGCGATCCGATCCCCCACGTCTCGGGAGGTCTCAGATGACGACTCGACATCACAAGATCCCATTCCTCTTCTTCGTTGCCGTTGCGCTGGTGGTGCTGATCGCGACGTCGGTCACGGCTCAGACGGAGACACCGCGCCGCGGAGGTGTACT
This sequence comes from Candidatus Acidiferrum sp., assembly GCA_035317605.1. Lineage (GTDB taxonomy): Bacteria > Methylomirabilota > Methylomirabilia > Rokubacteriales > CSP1-6 > DATHGT01. The sequence goes on from DATHGT010000102.1 coordinate 41,931, forward strand.
GCTCGCGGCCATCGGCGCGGATGCGCCGAGCCTCGACCCACACCAGGAGCAGACGTTCGCGACCATCGAGCTGGTGGCTCCCCTCTACAGCACGCTGCTCCAGATCGACCCGTACAACTACCCGAAGATCATCGGCGACCTGGCCACGGAGTGGAAGATCGCCTCCGACGGACTCACCTACACCTTCAAGCTCCGCCCGGGCGTGAAGTTCCACGACGGCTCGGCGCTGACGTCGGCCGACGTCAAGGCGAGCTACGACAAGATCATCTTTCCGCCGCAGGGCGTGCGCAGCATCCGCAAGAACTCCTACTCGGCCGTCCAGAGCGTCGAGGCGCCGGACGCGGGCACGGTGGTCTTCAAGCTCAAGTTCCCGTCCGCCTCGCTCCTCGACAACCTGGCCTCGCCCTGGAACGTGATCTACCCCAAGAAGCTCCTGGACAAGGACCCGAACCACTTCAAGAACAACGCGCTGGGCTCGGGGCCGTTCAAGTTCAAGGCCTGGACGCGCGGCTCGACGTTCGAGGGCGAGCGGAATCCCGACTACTTCATCAAGGACCGGCCCTATCTCGACGGCTACAAGTTCTTCATCAGCCCGGAGACGTCGGTGCGGGCGGCGGCCATCCGATCCGGGCGCGCGTGGATCGAGTTCCGCACCTTTCCCGACGCGGAAGTGGACTCGATCAAGAAGACGCTCGGCGACAAGGTGGTCGTGCAGGACAGGCCGGCCACCGGTCAATTCGGAATCGCCGTGAACCACTCGCTCAAACCGTTCAACGACATCCGCGTGCGCAAGGCGCTGACGCTGGCGTTCGATCGGTACACGGGCGGCAAGGTGCTCTCCCCACTGGCCAGCCTGCGGGACGTCGGCGGCCTGATGCGGCCGGGCACGGAGTTCGCGATGTCCGACGCCGAGCTGCAGCTCTTCCCGGGGTTCGGCAAGGACGCCGAGAAGAACCGGGCCGAGGCCAAGCGGCTCCTGGCCGAGGCGGGGTTTCCCAACGGCCTGAAGTTCGTGCTGAAGAACCGCAACGTGCGCGTGCCGTACATCGACTTCGGTGTGTTCGTCATCCAGGAGTGGAAGAAGATCGGCGTCGAGGCCGAGCACCGCCCGCTGGAGACGGCGTCCTGGTTCGCGGACGGGCGGGACAAGGGTAATTTCGAGGTCATCGTCAACGGCATCTTCGGCTACAACGACGACCCGGATTTCTTCCTCGAGCGCTACACCACGGGGGACACGAACAACTGGGGGCGGTTCAGCGACCCGCGGATCGACGACCTCTACGCGCGCCAGGCCCGCACCCTCGATCCGGCCGAGCGCAAGAAGCTGGTCTACGAGATCCAGAAGCTCGTGTTCGAGAACGCGTACCACATCCCCGGCCTCTGGTGGCGGCGCAGCATGGTGCACTGGGCCAAGGTGAAGAACTACGTGGCCCCGCCGAACCACTACTCCAACCAGAAGCTCCAGGACGTCTGGCTGGCGGAAGACTGATGCGATCCGGGGCCGGTCTGTCCGTTCCCTGACGCCGCTCTGCTTCGGGATCGGCAAGGGAGAGGGAAGCGGCAAAAACCTCTCCGCCAGACCGGCTCCTGACAACTCTATTCCAATCGGCATGCCAGCGAGCACCGGCGGCCGAGCAGGCTGATCCCTCAATAGGCGGGGAGCTTGCCGGAGGCGGCGACCTTCTTCACGGCCGCCGCTTCCTCCGCGGCCTTGGCCGCGAGGTGGCGGCTGTCGCTGGCCAGCGTCACGAACTGATAGCCGGCGGCCATCATCTTGAGCGCGTAGCCGGAGGTCGCGTTGTGGATGCCGGCGACCACCCCGTGGCGCTTGCAGGCTTCCACGATGTCCAGTTGCGCCTTCACGATGGGCTCGTCCGTCTGGTCGAGACGGGGCCGGCAGCCCATCGAGAGGCTCAGGTCGGCGGGGCCGACGTACACCGCGTCCACGCCCGGTACGCTCAAGATCTCGTCCAGGTTCTTCAGCGCTTCGGCGGTCTCGATCATCGGCATCACGATCAGGTCGTCGTTGGCGTGATCGATGTAGTCGGTGCCCGCGTAGAGCGACGCGCGCACGGGGCCGAAGCTCCGATAGCCGCGCGGCGGGTACTTGCACGCGCGCACGAGCGCTTCGGCGTCGGCCCGCGTATTGATCATGGGACAGATCACGCCGTACACGCCCGCGTCGAGGCTCTTCATCAGGATCGCGGGGTCGTTCCACGGCACGCGCGCCAGCGGAATCACCGGCGTGGTGGCGATGGCCTGGAGCATGCCGACGGCCGTCTGGTAGTCGACCACGCCGTGCTGCATATCGATGGTGATCGAGTCGTAGCCCTGGTGGGCCACGACTTCGGCCGAAAAGCTGCTCGGAATGGACAGCCAGGCGTTCACGACGGTGCCGCCGGCACTCCAGATCTTCCTCAGCGTGTTCTCTCTCACGATCGTCTCCTCTTGCTGGATTGGATGGCCCGCAGCACGCGCTCCGGGGTGATGGGCTGCTCTGTGATCATCGCACCGTGGGGGGCCAGCGCGTCGTTGACCGCGTTGAGCACGGCGCCGGGCGCGCCCGCGGTCCCGCCCTCGCCCGCACCCTTGAAGCCGCCCACGACGTGCGGGGCCGGCGTCTCGAGATGGTGCACCTCGATCGCGGGGACGTCGCCCGCCGCCGGCACCGCGTAGTCCATCAGGGTCGTGGTGAGGAGCTGGCCGCTCTCGTCGTAGACGCAGTGCTCCATCAGCGCGCCGCCGATACCCTGGACGACGCCGCCCTGGACCTGGCCGTCGACCAGCGCGGGGTTCACGAGGCGGCCACAGTCGTCGACCGCCACGTACTTCACCAGGCGCACCACGCCGGTCTCGAGGTCGACGTCGGCGACCGCGAGGTGGACGCCGTTGGTGAACGTCCACGCCTGGGGGTTCGTGTAGTGGACGGTGGCCTCCACGCTCGGCTCGATCCCGCGCAATTCGTTCGAGCGGAAGTGCACGGTGCGCGCGAGCTGGCCGAGGGTCAGGCCGCGGTCGGGGGCGCCGCGCACGCTCGCGCGACCATCGACCAGCTCCACATCGTCTTCGTGGGCCTCGAGCAGCGCTCCCGCGACGCGGCGGACCTTGTCACGCAACGCGCGGGCGGCGAGTACGGTCGCGCTGCCGCCGATCGGCATGCCGCGGCTGGCCCAGGTGCCGCCGCCGTAGGGAACCATCGCGGTGTCTCCCGAGAGCACCGTGATCGCGTCGAGCGGAACGCCGAGCTCGTCGGCCACGATCTGGGCGAGCGCGGTGCGCGAGCCCTGCCCCTGCTCGGTCACCCCGCTCAATACGGTGACGGCGCCCGAGGGCTCGAGCCGCACGGTCGTCCCTTCCTGGCCCGAGATGGGCGCGCCGCCTATCCCGTAGAACTGGGCGCCCGGCCCGGTCAGCTCGATGAAGCACGCGATGCCGATCCCCATCGCGCGGCCCTCGGCCCGCGCCTTCGCCTGATCGCGCCGCAGCTCGTCGTAGCGCGCCGCCTCCAGCACGCGCTCGAGCGCCGGCCCGTAGCTGCCGCTGTCGTAGACGTTGCCCGCCGCTGACGTGTAGGGGAACTCGTCGGCGCCCACGAGGTTGCGGCGGCGCAGCTCGGCGGGATCGAGACCGAGGTCGCGCGCGATCAGCTCGACCATGCTCTCGGTGACCGCGGTGGCGATGGGATGGCCGACCGCGCGGTACTGCGAGGTGATCAGCTTGTTCTGCGCGACCACGCGCAGCGTCGCGTCGTAGTTCCGCACGCGATAGGGGCCGGGGAGCAGGCGCAAGACCTGGCCGCCCTCGACCACGCTCGAGCGCGGATACGCGGAGTATGGCCCGACCGCGGCCGTGATCGCCGCGCGCATCCCCCTGAGCACACCGTCGGCGTCGGCCGCGACCTCGACGCGCACGGTTTGCTCGCGGGCGTGGATGTCCGAGAGGAACGACTCGCGCCGGGTGGCCACGAATTTCACGGGGCGGCCCAGCGTGAGCGCCATCGCGCAGGCGGCCATGTCGTCCTGGTAGACGTGAATCTTGATGCCGAAGCTGCCGCCCACGTCGGGCGCGACCACGCGCACGCGATGCTCGGGCAGGCCGAACAGCTCGGCCACCACGGCCTGCATCATGTGCGGCACCTGGGTCGACATCCAGAGCGTGAGCGCGCGCGTGAACGGCTCGAACTCGGCCACGAGCGAGCGCGGCTCCATCGGGACACCGGTATGGCGGCCGATCGTGAACGTCCGCGCGTAGACGCGGTGGGCACGCGCGAACGCGGCGTCGACGTCGCCCGCGGTCAGCCGGGTCTCGTAGAGCACGTTGTCGCCCAGCTCCGGGTGGATCAGCGGGGCATCGGCGGCGAGCGCCGCCTCCGGGCTCAATACGGCAGGCAGCGGTTCGTACTCGACGGACACGAGCTGCGCCGCGTCCTCGGCGGCGGCGCGGTCCTCGGCGGCGATCGCGACCACGGGCTCGCCCACGTAGCGCACGCGGTCGACGGCGAGCGGCAGCATGGCGCCCGTCTTCATGCCCTGGTAGTGCAGCAGCACGCCGCGATACGGCCGGCAGAGCCGTGCGGTGTCGGCGCCGGTCAGGACGCCGACGACGCCAGGAGCGCGGCGCGCGCACTCGACGTCGACGTTCCGCACCACCGCGTGGGCGTGCGGACTGCGGACGAACGCGACGTGGACCATGCGCGCGAAGACGAGATCGTCGACGTAACGGCCGCGACCGGTGAGGATGCGCGGGTCGTCAGGACGCTTCAGGCGGGCGCCGACGTGCGGCACCCGCGGAGTCTAGCACGCCGCAATCGGCGGATTTGACAGCGCGAAACGCCCCTCCTATGATCGGCGCCACTTCGACTTGGTCATCGCACACGCGCCGACAAGGAGGCCGCCATGGACCGACGATCGTTTCTGACCACGACCGCAACCGGGGCTGCGGTGCTCGCCTTCCCTCACGTGTTGAGGGCGCAGAGCAAGGACCCGATCCGGATCGGCTTCCCGTTGCCGCTGACCGGGACCTTCGCGGCCATCGCGGCCGACATGCGGAAGGGCGCCGAGCTGGCCCACGAGCAGATCAACGCCAGGGGCGGCATCATGGGCCGGAAGCTCGAAGTGCTGTTCCGCGACGATGAGCTAAAGCCCGCCGTCGGCGCCCAGCGCACCAAAGAACTGATCGAGAACCAGAAGGTCGACTTCGTGGTCGGCGGCCTCGCCGCCCACGTGCAGATGGCCATCAACGAGCAGACCAAGGCCGCCAAGAAGCTCTACATCTCGGTGAGCCAGTCGGACGAGATCAGCGCCAAGCCCGATACGAGCGCGCTCACCTTCCACGAGGCCCTGAACCCGACCATCACCAGCCGGACCATCGCAACCTTCGGCGTCAAGGAGCTCGGCAAGAGGTGGTGGATCGTCTACGCGGACTACGCGTTCGGCAAGCAGAACACCGCCGTGTTCAGCGCCATCGCGCCCAAGCTCGGGGCCACCTTGCTGGGGAGCACGCCGTATCCCCTGGGCAAGCCCGAGTTCTCGGCCCACCTGCCGAAGATCCAGGCCGCCAAACCCGACGTGATCTACGCCGTCACCCCGGGCGCCGACAACGTCCCGTTCCTGAAGCAGGCGATCAGCTTCGGCCTGAAGAAGGACGCCCGGATCATCGTGCCCCTGCACTTCCTCGACTACGTCAAGGAGGGCGGCGCCGAGGTCTGGCAGGACATCTACGGCGCCACCCACTTCTGCCACGAGCTGGGCGAGACCCTGCCGCAGGCGAAGAAGTACGTCGAAGCGTTCACCAAGAAGTTCAACCGGCCGCCCGACGCGTACTCCGGCTACGGATACAGCGGCATCATGGAGGTGGCCCGCGGCGTCGAGCTCGCCAAGTCGACCGACTCCGACGCGGTGGCCGGAGCCCTTCGCAAGAACCGCGAATACGACCACTACAAGGGCAAGCAGTGGTGGCGCGCGTGCGACAACAAGTCCTTCCAGGACATGTGGATCCTCAAGGTCCGCGCCCCGCAGCAGGTGAAGGGTGAGTGGGGCTTCTTCGACGTCGTCGGCAAGGTGCCGGCCAACGAGGAGCTCGACCGTACCTGCGCCGAGAAGGGGCACGCGTAGCCGCGTGCTCGACGTCCCGCTCTCGGCCCTCGCCGCCCAGGCGTTCACCGGTCTCGTCCTGGGCGGCATCTTCGTCTTGATGGCCATCGGACTCAGCCTGATCTTCGGGCTGATGACGGTGGTGAACTTCGCTCACGGCTCGTTCTACATGCTCGGGGCCTACGTCGCCTTTTCGGTGATGGGGCTGACCAAGAGCTTCTGGGCGTCGCTGGTGCTGGCGCCACTGGTGGTGGGGGCGCTCGGCCTCGTGGTCGAGCGCTTCCTCATCCGGCGGCTGTACGGCCGGGGCCCCGACGATCCTCTGCTGCTGACCTTCGGGTTGTCGCTGGCCATGGTGGAGGGCGCGAAGCTCGTCTGGGGCAAGATCGGCCTGACCGTCGACCCTCCCAAGCAATTGGCCGCCGCCGTCAACCTGGGCTTCATGAACTTCCCGGTCTACCGGCTGTTCGTCATCGCGGTCACCGCCGCCGTGCTGGTCGCGCTCTGGCTCTTCCTCGCGAAGACCAACGTCGGGCTCATCATCCGGGCGGGCACACGCGATCCGTTGATGGTGCGCGCCCTCGGCATCGACCTGAACCGGATCTGGCTGCTCGTGTTCGGACTCGGAATCGCGATGGCGGGTCTGGCCGGCGTCCTGGCCGGCCCGATGCGCGGGGTCTACGCCGAGATGGGCGTCGAGATCATCATCGACTCGTTCGTGGTCGTGGTGGTCGGTGGCATGGGAAGCCTGGCCGGGGCGATCGTGGCGGGCCTGCTCATGGGCGAGGTCGTGAGCCTCACCACGTTCTTCGCCCCCAAGCTCGCCGAGATCGTCATCTTCATCGTGATGGCGATCGTGCTGCTCGTCCGGCCGAGCGGGCTCTTCGGCGAGGCAGGGCTGGCGGAGTGAGCCGCTCGGCGCTCGGCCGAGTGGCCGCGTGGGTGCGAGCCCACCCCATCGCGGCCTTCACCGTCTTCTTCGCGGCCTTCCCGTTCCTCGTGCCGTACCAGTCGCTGGCCACACAGGTCCTGATCTTCGGGCTCTTCGCGCTCGGCTTCAATCTGCTCTACGGCTACACCGGACTCCTCTCCTTCGGTCACGCGGCCTACTACGGGCTCGGAGCCTACGGGACCGGCATCGCGCTGGCCAAGCTGAAGGTGACGTCGCTCTGGCTCGCGCTCGGCATCGGGCTCGGGACGGCGGTGGTGGGCGGCGCCTGCATCGGCTTCTTCTGCCTCCGCCGGCGCGGCATCTACTTCGCCATGCTCACGCTCGCCTTCGCGCAGATGCTCTACTTCGTCGCCTTCCACGCCGCCGAGCTCACGGGCGGCGACGACGGGCTGCGCGGCATCCCGCTGCACGCGCTCGGGCTGCCCGGCGGCTCGCTGTCGCTCCGCGACCCGCTGGCCTTCTACTTCTTCGCCTACGTGCTGGTCGTGCTCGCGGTGGCCGGCCTCAAGCGCATCCTGGACTCGCCGTTCGGCGCCGTGCTCCAGGCGATCCGCGAGAACGGCGATCGCGCCGTGGCCTGCGGCTACGACGTCAACCGGATCAAGCTCCTGTCGTTCGTGTTCTCAGCGCTGTTCGCGGGGCTGGCCGGTGGACTCGACGCCCTCCGGCTCACCGTCGTGCCCGTCGACGCGCTCTACTGGTCCACCTCGGGCCAGGTCGTTATCATGACCCTGCTCGGCGGCGCGGGGACGTTCTTCGGGCCCTTCGTCGGCGCGGCGACCTTCCTGATCTTGGCCGATCGCCTGAGCATCTTCATCGAGGCGTGGCCGATCGTGATCGGAGTGATCTTCATGGCCTTCGTGCTGTTCCTGCCCAAGGGCATCTGGGGCACGCTGCTCGAGAAGATCGGCTGATGGCCGCCGCCGAGCGCACCGTCGTCACCCTCGCCACCGCCACGCCGGGGGGCGGCTTTCCCGTCTTCGGCCAGGCCTTCGCCGAGGCGATCCACGCGACCGATCCGTCGCTCGAGATCCAGGGGCGCAACACCAAGGGCAGCACCGAGAACGTGCCGCTGCTGGAGCGCGACGAGGTCGACCTCGGCCTCGTGCAGGGCGAGGTCGCCTACGAGGCGCTCAGCGGGATCGGACGGGCGCCCGCGCATCTGTCCATCCTCACCGCGATGTACTCGACGGCGGGCATGTTCGTGGTGCGCGGCGATTCGCCGCATCGCTCGATCGCCGATCTGCGCGGCCAGCCCGTGGCCTTCGGCGCGCGCGGCTCCGGACTGGTGATCCTCGCCCGCTACGTGCTCGACGGCCTCGGCCTCGACCAGGGGCACGATTTCCAGGCAATCTTCCTCGACGCGGCCGGCGACGGTCCCAAGATGGTCATGGACGGCCGCGCCGCCGCGCTCTGGGGCGGCGGCATCGGCTGGCCCGGCTTCGTCACGCTCGCCCAGAGCGGCGGGCGCTTCATCGCGCCGAACGCCCAGGAGATCGAGCGCATCCGCGCCAAGCACGCGTTCCTCAAGCCGCTGACGATTCCGGCCGGCTCGTATCCGGGTCAGGGCGCGGCGATCGACTCCGTCGGCTCATGGGCGTTCGTGATGGCGCGCCCGACGCTGCCCGACGACGTCGCCTACCGTCTCGCCCGCGCGCTCCATCGTGGCGAGGCCGACATCGCGCGCCGCCTGCCGCAAGCGAGCGAAACCACCGCGGCCAATACCGCCGCCGCCGTCCCCCGCGCTGATCTCATCCACCCCGGTGCCGCCCGCTATCTGAAGGAGCACGGCATCCTGTTGTAGTGCTCGACAACCTCGGCGATCGTGGCCAAGACGTGCGATCGGGTGGCGGTGATGTACGCGGGCAAGATCGTCGAGCTGCAATCGGTGACCGGCGAGGTCGCGAGCGCGCTGAATCCGTCGCGCTGCCTGAATGGATCGTTCGCGCTCGCGCTGATGTAAGCCTCGTCGCGAGAGTGTACGTAGCGGTCGGTGTCAGACTGTCGGTTCTTTTCGGTGACGACTGTCTCTCACGTTGACGCTCGCCACGCTGAGAGCCCGGGTTGTGACGTGGAATTCTCACCAGTTGCAATCACGCCTCCGTGGCACCCCGGTTGCTGCCTAACGCGCCGCCGTTCTAGAGCTGCCGCGCCTCATCGCGAGGCGAGGGTCGCGCGGCACGCGGAGGTGACACCGATGTGGAAGCGAGAGGAACCGCCCCGGCCGACGCCGGTCAGCGTCGACTCCGAAGCAACCGTCGCATCGATTACGTCCGAACGATCGCCCGAACGCGTCGAACGGACACCGGAGGAACCACGGCCCATGAGCGAAGAGCCGGCGAGCATCGGCAAGAGCATCGTCATCAACGGCGAGCTGAGCGGTAGCGAGGACCTCACGATCGAGGGCCGCGTGGACGGCAAGATCGAGCTGCGCAACCACGTGCTGACCGTCGGATCGAACGGGCGGATCACCGCGCAGGTCGCCGCCAAGTCGATCGTGGTGCTCGGTCACGTGACGGGCAACCTCAGCGCGACCGAGAAGGTGGACATCCGGGAGAGCGGCTCCGTCGAGGGCGACATCGTGGCCCCGCGGGTCGCGATCGCCGATGGATCGCACTTCCGCGGCAGCATCGACATGCAGCGCACGGAACTACCGGTCGCCAAGGACTCGGCGATCGCGGTGCCCGAGCGCGACGGGAGAGCGAAGGTGCCGGCGGCGGCGGCGGCGTCCGTGACCGGTGACCTCGTACGCGTCTGAGTGGCAGTGAACGCCGTTCCGCATAGCGGGCGTTCCACCGAAACCGTCTATTCGAGCAAGACGCTCGCGCAGTTCCTGACGCTCCTGTTTTCGCGGCCGTCGGCCGAGCTGGTGGATCTCGGCCCGGTCGTCGGCGCGAACGTCGCGTTCATCGGCGAGCGCATCGGCTGCAAGATCCACGTGGAAGATCTGTACGCCGACCTCGACCGCCACGCCGGTGAGGGGACGCTCGAGCGGTTCCCGGAGTTCCTGGGACAGCGTCTGGCGTTGCCCGACGAGAGCGTCGACGCGGTCCTGTGCTGGGACATCTTCGACTACCTGACGCCGCCGGCGGCGAGCGTGCTCGCCGGCGAGTTGAAGCGGGTGCTGCGGACGGGCGGCGCCCTCCTCGGGTTCTTCAGCGGCGGCGGTCCCGACGACGGGTGCTACACCAAGTACGTCATCGAGACCGACTGGCGCCTCCGTCTACGCTGTTACGCCGCCGCCTGTCCCCGCGAGCGCGTCCTGCACAACCGAGAAATCACCAGCCTGTTCGCCGGCCTCGAGCTGTTCGGCTCGGTCCTCCTGAAGTCAGGCGTCCGCGAAGTCCTCTTCTGCAAGCCCGCGGAGACCTGAGCGCCGACTGACTAAGCGTCTCCGAAGAGGAGACGACGGAGCTTCTCACGATCGCCCACCACCGCCCCGAGCTTGGTCAGCGCATCGCCGACGGCGTCGGCGTAGGCCTGGGCGCCGCCGAAGCGGGCCAGGGTTTCGGGCGGGATGAACTTGATCATGAGGGCTGACGTGCCCGGCGGCAGGCCGACGAAGTGGACGGTCATCATGCCGCGGTCGCGGAGCAGGAGCATGGCGAGCGCGGCGGTCGCCTCGATGGGGACGATCGGCGGCGTGCGCAGCCCCGCGCGCTCCATCGCCATTTCCAGGATGTCCTCGGCGAGCAGCTCGGCAATGATCGGCGTTTCGTGGACGCGGTGCTCGCCGACGACCTCCTTCACGGCCGTGGCCACCTCGCGTGTGGTCTCGACCAGGTGACGCACGCGCTCGGGGGTGTAGCCGGCGAGCGAGCGGAAGGCGGCGGGGTAGAGCAGCGGGCGCGCTTCGAGGCCCATCTCGAACGCGCGGGCGCGGATGCGCGAGACCAGCGACTTCTCGCCGGCCAGCACGCCCAGACGAGGACCGACGGTGCCGTACTTGTCCAGGCCGGTGGCGACGACGTCCACGCCCAGCTCCAGCGCGCGGGGCTGATCGAAGAGCGCGGGGCCGACGCGGGCGCCGCCGGCGTCGTCGACGTAGACGGGGATCGAGCGCGCGTGGGCCAGACCAACGACCGCGCGCATGTCGTCCACGGACATCAGCTCGTAGGTGACGGCGAGCCGGGTGAGGACGACGAGGCTCACGCTCGACTCGCGCTCGAGCGCTTCCTTGAATTCCGCGAGACTCGTGGTGTCGACGAGCTTGGCCCCGGACTGGGCGACCGCGCGCACCACCGACGGGTGGCTGTAGCTCGGTGAGATCCCGATCACTACGTCGCCGGGCTTCACCAGCGTGAGGTGGGTCGCGTACGTCGCGCCGGTCAGCCGGCTGAAGAGCGCGGCGTCGTGCCGCGCGGGCGATCCGCCGAGATGATCGAGCGCCGCGGCCCTGAAGCGCTCGAAGTAGAGCGCGGGGGCCACGAAGTCGTTGGCGATCGTCAGCTCCTCGGCGGTCAACGGCAGACCGTGCTCGAGGCCTGAGAAGTTGTGGATCGCATCGGGACCGTGCTGCTTGACGCGCGCCTCGATCACGCGCCAGGCCTGCTGCAGCTTGCGGAAGTCGTCCTCGGTGCTGGCGAGGAGGCGCCCGCGCGCGTAGGGCAGGCCCGGCGCGTGCTCGTTGCCGAAGCGGTCTCGGCCCACGATCCCTCAGTCGATCGCGGAGTGGACGCAGTTGCTGACGAGGTCCATCCGCGTGCTGTGCCAGGGATCGGGGACGCGGCTGTTGGTGAGATACGCGAACGACACGCCGGACTCCGGGTCGGCCCAGCAGTAGGACGAGCCGACCCCGCCGTGGCCGAAGGTGCGCGGCGAGGCGAGCGCGCCGAGGCCGCGGACGGTCTCGGTGGTGCCGCGGACGTGGGGGCCGAGACCGCGGTGCATCGGCATGTTCATGTTGAGATCGACCCGGTCGCCGGTGAAGTTGCGGGTGACGTAGGAGACGAGGCGCGGCGAGAGCAGCCGCACGCCGTTGAGCCGCCCGCCGGCCACCAGCATTTGATAGAAGGCGGCCATCGCGCGCGCGGTGGCGTAGCCGCCGCCGTTCGGCGCGCCCGCGCGCCGGTGGGCGGCGGTGTTGGCCTCGGCGATCGGCACCTGGCGTCCGTCGGCGCTCGGCTCGTGCATGTCGACGGCGCGCGCGTGCACGGCGTCGGGCATCCCCACGTACAGCTCGTCGGCCAGGCCGAGCGGCTCGGTGATGTTCTCGCGGATGAAATCGCGGAAGTCCATCTTGGTGAGCGCCTCGATCATGGCCGCGGCCACCCAGTGCGCGGAGCGCCCGTGATACTGCACGCGCGTCCCCGGCGTCCACTCGAGCGTGAAGCCGCAGACGATCTTCCGCAGCAGCTCGTGATCCTCCCACGCCGCCGGCGACACGTCGGCGGACGGAAACCCTCCCTGGTGGCTGAGCAGCTGCACCAGCGTGATGTCCTTCTTGCCGTGGGCTTCGAAGCCGGGCAGATGATCGGAGACGCGATCGGTGAACAGCACCGCGCCGCGCTCGACCAGGAGCCACACCGCGCACGCGGTGATGACCTTGGTGTTCGAATACATGAGCCAGAGCGTGTCATCGCCGGCGGGCACGCGGGTGGGCGCGATGCGCGCGTCGCCGATCGTCGAGAACACCCCGACCTTGCCGTGGCGCGCGATCGCATACTGGGCGCCGGGGTAGCGGCCCTCGGCCACGTGGCGAGTCACCAGCTCGGACAGGCGCTCGATCTGGCGCGCGTCGAGTCCGAGCGTGGACGGTGGAGCGGTGGCGAGCGGGATCGTCATGGGTTATCTCCTCTGGTTGGGCTCAGCAGTGCTTGCACGGCGGAAACTCGCGCGAGTACACGGGCTGCCTCAAGAACTCCTGGAGAGGGTACTTCCAGAACTGCGTGACCTCGGGGATCGTGTGGATGACCGTGTTCTGGAGCTTGCCGTCCACCCGCTCCACCTTGCGGATGTAGATGTTCTGGGTGGGATTGCCGAACGTGTCCATCTTCACGGGGCCGCGCGGCGCGTCGGCGATGATGACCCGGCGCAACGCGGCCATGAACGCGCCCCGATCCTCGACCATGCCCCCCACGCCCTTCGCCGCCTCCGTGATGACGCGAGCCCCCGTGTAGCAGTTCTCGGAGTAGAAGGACGGCAGGCGGTTGTAGGCCTTCTCGAACGCGGCGCGGAATCGCTTGTTGGCCGGCGTGTCGAGCGCGGCCGAGTAGTGATGGGCGCTGATCACGCCGATCGACTCGTCACCGAGCTGGGGGAGGATGTGCTCGTCGGTGTAGGTGCCGCCGGCGATCAACGGAATGCGGCCGCGCAGCCCGCTGGCCGCGTACTCCTTGGCGAAGAGCAGCGTCCACCGCCCGAGCGCCACCACGAAGACGGCGTCGGCGTCGCGCTTGATCTGGGCGACGTACGGGCCGTAGTCCTGCACGTTGAGCGGCACCCAGAGTTTCTGGATCACCCGGCCGCCGTTGTCCTCGAAGGATTTGTGAAAGCCGCCCACCGTCTCCCAGCCGAACGCGTAGTCGAGCCCGACCGTCACGATCTTCTTGTAGCCGAGGGTCTTGGCCGCGTACTCGCCGAACGGGTGCATGTTGCCGCCGGCGGAGAAGCCGGTGCGGATGAGCCAGCGGGGAATCTTGCGCTGGGTGAGGTCGTCGGCCGAGTTGACGGGATAGATCGTGGGAATGCCCTGGGCCTCGACGTAGGGGACGAGCGCGTAGGCGACGTTGGACAGGATCACGCCGGCCAGCAGGTTGACCTTGTCGCTCTCCACGAGCTTGCGGGCCTTGGTGAGCGCGGTAGCCGGCAACCCTTCGTTGTCCTCGAGGATCACCTCGACCTTGCGCCCGGCGATCTGCCAGTTGGTCTCCTGCCAGTACAGCTCGCAGCCGCTGTACATGTCCTTGCCGGCCTGGGCGATGGCGCCCGACAGCGGCGAGATGAACCCGATCTTGATCGGCGTCTGCGCGGCGGCCGGCGGTGTCGCCACGAGGAGCGTCGAGAACGCGAGGACCGCCACGACGAGCGCGCGCATGCGCACCTCCTTGGAAGCTCCTCACCCTAGCACGATTATTGACACGCTCCGGAGCCCCTCCTAAGATCGGCGCACGCACCGTCCCTCCCGAAGGAGATTTCGCTGATGCCCGTCGACCGATCGATCGTCGAGCGCGCCGCGCGACTGACGCGGGAGAAGATCGCGCCCCGCGCCGCCAACTACGACCGCGACGCCGTCAACCCCGTCGACAGCTGGCAAGATCTGTGGCGAGAGGGCCTGCTCGCCGCCGCGGTCCCCCGCGCCCACGGCGGGCTGGGGGTCGACATGCCGACGTACGTGGCGATGATTCGCACCATCGCCGCAGGCTGCGCGAGCACGGCGATGACCCTGCACATGCACTCGACCGTGCTGCGGTTCATCCGGGCCCTCGGCACCGACGCGCAGCAGCGACGCTACTTCGCCGAGGTCGTCGAGCACGGCAAGCTCTTCGGCAGCTGGGGCAGCGAGCCCGCGGTGAGCCTCTCGCGCACGTTCCTGATGGAGACGGTGATCCGGCTCGACGGCGACGACTACGTCATCGACGGGACCAAGCACTTCTGCACGATGGCGCTGGGCGCCTCGTACTACCTGATGTGGTGCGCGCTCGAGGGCGGCGGCGAGATCGGCAAGTCGCTCACGATCGCGCTCGTCCCCGCGGAGACGCCGGGCATCGTCACCGACGGCAAGTGGAATCCGCTGGGCATGCGCGGCACCTACAGCCCGTCGGTCACGCTCATCGCCGTGCGCGTACCTGCCGACACGCTGCTGGGCGGGCCGGGGCAGGCCCTCGGCGCCGGCGTCCTCGAGGGCTTCGGCCTGGGATACGCCGCGATCTATCTCGGCATCGCGGAAAGTTCGCTGGACTTCGCCGTCGACTACGCGCGCAAGCGCATCGTGCAGCCCGAGAACGTCGCGGTGTCGCACGATCCGAACGTTCAGCGCCACATCGGCGACCTGCGCGTGCACCTCGACGCCGCGCTCCTCGTCCTCGAGCACTCGGCGGAGTCGTGGGAGTCGGCGGACCTGGTCGGCAGGGGCCTCCTCGCCGCCAAGGCGAAGTACCTCGCCGGCGAGACCGCGCTCGAGATCACCTCCAAAGTGATCCAGATCGTCGGCGGCCGCGGCGCCTACCGGGACTTCCCTGCCGAGCGCGCGCTCCGCGACGTGCGCACGTCCACGCTCATGCCCCCGACGCCCGATCGCATGCTGGAGGCGATCGGCAAGAGCGCCCTCGGCCTGGACACCCCGATGTTCACCGCCAAGACGTGAGGCTGGGTCATGGCCGACATCGTCCACGAGGCGTGTCGGAAGTACCGCAACTGGGGGAAGTGGGGCGCCAACGACGACCTGGGCACGCTGAACTACGTCACGCCCGAGATCGTCGTGAACGCCGCGCGCATGGTGCGACGCGGGGTCAACTTCTCGCTGTCGATCCCCTTCGGTAGTACCGGCCCCCAGATCAACCAGCCGCGGCGCTTCAACCCGATCCACCGGATGATCCTCACCGGCCCCGACTGCACCACCGGCGCCTTCAGGCGTCCCGGCGGCGTGGATCGGCCGGGGCGACGCGCTGCTCGTGCGCACGGGCCAGATCGCCATGTGCCGCACGCAGGGCGGCTGGGGCGACTACGCGGGTGGCGACGCTCCCGGCCTCTCGTTCCACAGCGCGGGCTGGGTCCACGAACGCCGGCTCACCGCGGTCGCCACCAATACGTGGGGCATGGAAGTCCGCCTGAACGAGATCCCGAACACGTACCAGCCCCTCCACCAAGACGGCGTCTACGAGTTCATGTTCGTCGCCCCGCCGATCCTCATCACCGGAGCCGTGGGTTCACCCGTCAACCGTTCGCGATCAAGTAGGCTCGCGCCGCACGGCCGAGCCTGGGGGAGATGCCAATGTCCCCGATCGATCGGCGCCGCCGTTTTAGTCGACGAAACTTTCTGCGCCTACTTTCTTTCATCGCGGCCGTGCTCGGAGGATGGCTCCGACGGGCGGCGGCCGCTCCGCCTCCCTACCTCGGGCTCAATCATCCGTGGATCGCCTATGGCCACGACTTCGGCGCGAACGCGTGGGGCCACGACGGCCTTAGCACGAACGGCTGGACGTTCGAAACATTCCCGGATTCAGAGGGCTTCGTCGATACCGAGGTCGTACGAGGCGTCGCCGCGTCCGGCACGGGCTCGCTACGCATCAGCGCGGACCTCGTGGGCGGCCATCCGAATCGTTCCCGGGGCGAAGTCCACCTCGTGCTGGCGGATCATCTCGCCTCGCCTTGTCCGCGGGCCGGAACGTCGTCCGTCAATCTCGACGCCGTGAGGGTTCGGTGCAGCGTCTGGCTCCCGCCGGGGAGCGCGGGATCACCATCGGCGCCGAACGGTGTTCAATTCTTCTTCAAGACCCAGGTGAGCGAAGAGGAATGGGCGTCGCTATACACGGCCTGGCAGAACATTCAGCCGGCTTGGGAAGGCCGATGGACCACCCTCACGGCCCAGGTCACCGCCGCGGGGGCCGCCTACGTGGACGCCGCCTTCGACGCCACGCGCGTGAGTCTCGTCGGGCTCAAAGTCGCCATCAACACGGACTCGTCGGCGACGATCAACGGCGCGATCTATCTCGACGACTATGTCCTGGAGACAACGCCTCCGCTGGCCTTCGACTTCGAGGACATCGAACTGTTCAACCAGCTCATCGGGCTGCAGGACGTCCAAGATATCTCACCAAGCCGCTTGCCAATCGTCCGCATCTTCGTCTTCGGTGACGGACGCGCCTCGCCGGAGTTCGCGGCGAGCGGTCACGTGACGGGATTCGATCCCTTCTTCTTCCGCGATTTCGATGCGCTCGTCGACGCCGCCACGAGGGCCAACGTGCTGCTCGTCCCCGTCCTGCTGGATTTCTCCTGGTGCGCTCAGCGAAAGGTCGTGAGCGGTGTGCCCATCGGCGGACACGCGGACGTCATTTCGGATCCCGACAAGCGGCGGAGCTTTCTCGATGGGCTGGCCCAACTGCTCCAGCGGTACGGGCGCAACCCCGCCATCATTGCGTGGGACATCATGAACGAAGGGGAATGGATCATTCCGGAAGTGCCGGACAGGATCCCCGACTTCGCGTTCGAGCCGGTGCCGCTCGCCGACATGCGACATTTCGTGAGCGCCTGTGCCGACCTCGTGCATCGATTCACGGATCATTTGGTGACCCTCGGCAGCGCCCGACGGAAGTGGCTCCCACTGTGGCAGGGGCTGGGGCTCGACGTCTACCAGTTCCACTGGTACGACCATTTCGCGTCCGACGAACCGTTCCCGTGGCCCCACGCCACTACGCTCGGCCTCGATCGACCGATCGTGATCGGTGAAGTTCCCCGGCGCGACACGCGCTACTCACCCGGCGACTTCATCGCGGCAGCCGAGGCCGGCGGATACCCGGCCGTCCTCTTCTGGAGTTGTCGCGCTCGCGATCGATTCTCGGGGTTCTGAGCGCGAGACGTCGACCTAGACGCCCAGAAAACGCTGCTGGATCGCGGGGTCGCGGCGGAGCTCGTCGGGGGTGCCGTGGAACTGGATGCGGCCCTGGTCCATCACGTAGAGTCGGTGCGACAGCGCGAGGGCGACCTCGAGGGTCTGCTCCACGAGCAGGATGGTCGTGCCGCGGCGGTTGATCTCGGCGAGGATCTCGGTGAGGTGCTGCACGAGGATCGGGGCCAGCCCCTCGGTCGGCTCGTCGACCAGCATGACGCCGGGCTGGGCCACGAGCGCGCGCGCGATGGCGAGCATCTGCTGCTCGCCACCGGACAGGAAGCGGCCCTTGGATTCGATGCGCTCGCGCAGCCGCGGGAAGTAGGAGAGCACCTGGTCGACGAGGCCCCTGCCGTCGCGGACGCCACCGCCGAGTATCCCGAGCCTGAGGTTCTCCAGCACCGTGAGGTTGGGCAGCACGCGACGCTCCTCGGGGACCCAGGCGATCCCGCGACGGGCGATCTCGTGGGACCCGAGCCGGGTGACCTCGCCTCCGCGGAAGACGATGCGGCCGCGGCGCGGCGGCGCGATGCCCATGATCGAGCGCAGGGTCGTGGTCTTGCCGGCGCCGTTGCGTCCGATCAGCGTCACGACCTCGCCCTCGCCGACGTCAATCGACACGCCCTGGAGGATGTGGGCCTCGCCGTAGTACGTGTGCAGGTCCTCGACCGACAAGAGCGCGGTCATCGCGCGGCGCCGAGATAGGTGCGCTGGACCGATTCGTTGGCGCGGATCTGCTCGGGCGTGCCGTCGGCCAGGACCTGGCCCTGGTGCAGCACGGTGATCCGGTCGGAGATGCGCATCACCAGCTTCATCTTGTGCTCGACCAGCACGATCGTCCGCCCGGCCGCCAGCTCGCGGATCAGCACGATGGTCTCGTCGGTTTCCTCGGGGCTCATCCCCGCGGTCGGCTCGTCGAGCAGCAACAGCACGGGGTCGGAGGCGAGAGCGATGGCCAGCTCCAGGTGTCGCTTCTCGCCGTGCGAGAGGTGGGCGGCCAGCAGCTCGGCCCTGCCCTCGAGTCCCATCGTGCGCAGGAGCGAGAGCGCCTTGTCGCGGACGTCCACCAGGCGGTCGGCCCGCGACCAGAAGTGGAACGACCGGGCGTATCCCTGCACCGCGACCCGGACGTTCTCCAGCACCGACAGATGCGGAAAGACGTTGGTGATCTGGTAGGACTTGCCGATCCCCAGCCGCGCCACCGCGTGCTGGGGCATGCCCGTCACCTCGCGATCCCGGAACCAGATGCGGCCCGACGTGGGTACGACTTCCCCCGAGATCAGCCGGAAGAACGTCGTCTTGCCCGCGCCGTTGGGACCGATGATCGAGCGCAGCTCGCCCTGGCGCACGGCCATGTCGACCCGGTCGACGGCGAGCAGACTGCCGTAGGCGCGCGTGAGCTTTTCGGTCCGCAGGAGGACGCCGTCGTCGGCCATGAGCGCGTCACTATACCCGGCCCGCGCGCGGGTTTGTCAAGGAAGGGCGCGCCGAAACGTCAGCGCGTTTGCGTGGTGAGCTCTGCGCCCGGCACCGCCGCGAACGTGGACCTGGCGTAGAACTGCGTTCCCCTCGCGGAGGGCTTGTACGGCTCCGGCGTGTCCGCGACGGCCGGTTCCGGCAGCGCCGCGAGCATGAGAGGCTCGTTCTCCGGCTCGTCGGCGAAGAGGTCGGGCTCCGACGCTATCGCCCGCGGCGTGACGGTGGCGACCGTCGTTTGCGGGACGCGTGACGGCGGCGTCAGCCGCACGCGGCGTGGTGCCGCTGGCCCCGGGACCCGTGGACTCGGCTGCCTCTCGACGAGGGTCGGCACGAAAACGGTCTCGGGCGGTGGCGTCGTCGTCGCCGGCATCCGGCCAAGGTCGGGTGAACGAACGGCGAGGATGAGGATCATGGCGATGGCCCCGCTCACGACCACGCGCAGGAACGGCAGCGAGGGCTCGCTCGGCATCGCCGGCAGATTATGCTGGCGTCGAAAGCGTATCGCGCAGCCGCGGCACATTCCGTCGGTGAACGAGACGCCGAGCCCGCGCCATGATGCGACCCCGAACGTCATCGGGTACCCATGGTACGCGTGGTGCCAGGCGCATCGGCGAATGATCATGGCGATGTCCGATGCGCAAGACATGTGCCGCTGCACGACGGCGAAATTCGCTGACTTTCGACGGTGTGCGATGCCATCGCGTCGTTCTGTGACTCGATCACGTCATTCGATTGACAACACGTGTTCTAGCGCCGACGACTTTCTCCATTTCGCGCGCGAGCTTTTACCACGCGCGGCGACGTCTCGAGCAACGCGCGCAGCGAGCCGCCCGCGTTCGCGAGCGCGCGCGCGGCGTCGCGCGGCGTCGCGCCGGTTCTCGCGGTGACGACGGCGATGCGCACGCGGCCTCGCGCGCGCGCGAGCGCGCGCGCCGCGCGCGGACGCGAGACGCCGCCGAGCTCCTCGACGAGACGGAGCGCGCGGTCTCTCAGTTTCCGAGAGCGCGCCTGGACGTCGATCATGCGGTTGCCGTACACGCGTCCGAGCCGCGCCATGCTCGCGGTCGTCAGCGTGTTGAGCACGAGCTTGGTCGCGGTGCCCGCCTTCAGCCGCGTGGAGCCGGCGAGCACCTCGGGCCCCGGGCGCGGATCGATCACCACCCGCGCGCCGGCCGCGGAGGCGGCGTTGCAGGCCACGAGCGCGGTGATGGCGCCGCGTCGACGCGCCTCGTGCAACGCCGCGCGGACGAACGGCGTCACCCCGCTGGCCGACACGCCGATCACCACGTCGCCCGACCTCACCCGGCGACGGATCTCGCGCGCCGCCGCCGCTCTGTCGTCCTCGGCACCCTCGCGAGAGCGAAAGACCGACGCTCGGCCGCCCGCCATGATCGCCTGGACGAGTCGCGGCGGCGTGCCGAACGTCGGCGGACATTCGGCCGCTTCCAGCACGCCGAGCCGGCCGCTGGTGCCGGCCCCCACGAAGAAGAGCCGGCCCCCGCGCGACAGCGACGCCACGATCAGCTCGACGGCGGCGGCGATCCGGGCGGCGACCCGGCCGACTGCCCGCACGGCGCGGGCGTCCTCCCGGTTCATCAATTGCGCGATGTGGCGGGCGCTCAGGCGGTCGAGGTCGAGGCTGGCGGGATTCGCGCGCTCCGTGGCCAGTCGCGCGTAGCGCGTCCTGCGCGTCCCGCCGGGCATGGGCGCCCCCTCCGCGCTAGTTCGTGAAGAGGCGCTGGAAGAAGTTCCTGACGCTGTGGCCGAAGGCGACGGCGCCGTCGCGCGCGTTCGTCCAGGCGCTCTTGGCCTGCGGCTCGGCGGCCTGGCCCGACTCCCTGAACTTCTCGCCCGTGAACTTGGCGCCTTCGACCACCGTGTTGCCGATGCCCTTGGCCGTCTCCTCCACGCCCTCGCCGATCTTGCCCTGACCGATCTTCTTGGCACCGGTTTCCACCTGGCGGGTCGCGGCGTTGACTTTCGTGTCATCGACAGCCCCCGCCGGGAGCGGGGACCACGCGAGAATTCCGACGATGACGACCAGGGCGAGCGCTTTCATCGAAGGGCCTCCAATGTCGAGCTCGTATACCGTCATCGTACATCCTCGGCCCCGCGAGACCGCGATGTCGATGGAACGACATTTCGCGGCCACGGACGGATGGCGCGCTACACTTTCGGACGAGCGATGACCCGAGCTGATCTTCGCGACCTCGTCGGCGAGCGGCTGATGATCGGCCTGCCGGGCCCACGGCTCCGCGACGCCGACGTCGACCTCTTCCGCGAGACGCGGGCCGCGGGTCTGATTCTCTACCGCCGGAACTTCGAGAGCCCCGAGCAGCTCCGCACGCTGCTGAGGGGACTCGAGAGCGCGCTGGGACGGCGCCTGCTCGTGGCCACCGATCACGAGGGCGGACGGATCGTCATGCTCGGCGGGGGCACGACGATCTTTCCCGACAACCTCGCGGTCGGCACCGCGGGCGAGGAAGCGTTCGCGGCTCGGCAGGGACTCTTCGAGGCCCGCGAGCTACGCCGCCTCGGGGTCGATCTCAACCTGGGTCCCGTGCTCGACGTGCTGACGGAGGCGTACAGCCCCAACATCGGGATCCGCTCGTACGGCAAGGACCCGGCCCTCGTCGCGCGCTACGCGGTGGCCCGCATCCGTGGCATGCAGCGCGGCGGGCTCGCCGCCTGCCCCAAGCACTTCCCCGGCAAGGGTCATTCGCCGCTCGATGCCCATCTGCGTCTGCCGCGCATCGACTCCAGCTGGGAGGAGATGGAGGCCATCCATCTGCCGCCGTTCCGCGAAGCGATCGCCGCCGGAGTGGACTGCGTGATGACGTCGCACCCGGTCTATCCCAAGCTCGATCCCGCCGGCGTGCCCGCGACGTTCTC
>DATHGT010000103.1:0-10268 GCA_035317605.1 Candidatus Acidiferrum sp.
GGTGCAGATCGTGCTCCAGATCACCACCAAGCCGCATCCGGACCTGCCCAACGTCCCGCTGGCCATCACCTACGCCAAGACCGACGAGGCGCGCCGAATCCTGGAAACCGCGGTCCACAACGACAGCGTGCTCGTGCGCAGCTACACGCTGCCGCCGGGGACACCGAAAGATCGCGTGCAGATCCTCCGCCAGGCGTTCCACGCCACCCTGCGCGATCCCGCGTTCCTGGCCGAAGCCGACAAGGCGAAGCTCGAGATCGCCCCGGTCACCGGCGAGGAGATCGAGCGCACGATCGCCAACATCTTCAAGCTCGACGCGGCCACCATCGCCAAGCTCCGAACGATCCTCCTGGATTAGCGCCGCTGCTTGGCGAGCTGGCGGAGCAGGTAGGGCCAGCGCAGGGCGACGTTGTTGTCGGGGTTGTAGATGCGGGCGCGCTTGGCCAGGGCTTCGGTGTCGTTGGTCCAGTGTTTCGGGATGCCGTTGGGGACCATCAGCTGCACGCGGGCGGCCTTGTCGAGGAGGATCGCGCTGATCGTGGCCTCCTCGATGGTCCGGCCCGCGGTGACGATGCCGTGGCTCACCAGGAAGAGGCCCGGCCGATCGCCGATCGACTTGGCGACCGCGCGGCCCAGCTCGGGGGTCACGATCAGGTCGCTGGTCTCGGTGAAGCGCGGGACGTCGGGCGGCACGAAGTTGCAGCCCTCGTGAGTGATGGGACGCAAGGGGACGCCGAGCGCCGAGAACACGGTTGCGGGCACGGGATGCGTGTGAACGACCGCGCCGACCTCGGGCCGCGCCCGCATGATTTCGGAGTGGATGAACACCTCGCTGTGCCGCGGGTGCTTACCCTTGAGCACCTGGCCCTCGATGTCGATCAGCAGGAGATCGTCGGGGCCGACCTCCTCGAGCCCCATCGCCGCCGGCTTCATCCAGAACGTCTCGGTCCCGGGCACGCGCGCGGTGGCGTGGCCCCACACGTCGTCGCCCTGGCCGGCCATGGCCAGGATGCGGCACGCGTCCGCGAGCGTCCGCTTCAGCGCGGCTTCGGATTTGGCGTCAGCGTTCTTCGGGGTCGTCTTCGCCATCATGCCCTCCTCGGGAGATCCGGACGGTTCAGCGAGCGCATTGTGCCACGCGGCCCTTCGATTGCGCTGGCGCGAGTCTTGGGCTAGGTTCATCGGCCATGAGGCGATGGCTCTCGATCGCGATCCTCGTGACGCTCGCGTGGGCCGTGTCCGCCGACGCGCAGTCGAAATTCTTCGAGGGCAAGACCGTCCGCATCGTGGTCGGCTTCTCGGCGGGCGGCGGATACGACACCTACTCGCGGGCGATCGCGCGCTACTTCGGCCGGCACATCCCCGGCAAGCCGACCGTGATCGTCGAGAACATGCCCGGCGCGGGGAGCATGATCGCGGCAAACCACCTGTACAAGATCGCCAAGCCGGACGGTCTCACGATCGGCAACTTCGCGGGCGGACTCGTGCTCGCCCAGGTCCTGGGTCAGCCCGGCATCGAGTTCGACGCGCGGAAGCTTCCCTGGCTCGGCGTGCCGTCGCGCGAGGTGTGCGTGTGCGCGCTCACGAAGGCCAGTGGGGTCACGAGCGTGGCGACCTGGATGGCCACCGCCAAGCCCGTCAAGCTCGGTGGCGTGGGGCCCGGGACCTCGACCGACGACGCCCCGCGCGTCCTGGCGGCGTCGATCGGGCTGCCGATCCAGCTCGTGCGCGGCTACAAGGGCACGGCCGAGATCCGACTCGCCGCCGAGTCGGGTGAGGTGGCGGGAGGGTGCTGGCAGTGGGAGTCGGTGAAGTCGACGTGGCGGCAGGGCCTCGAGTCGGGCGAGGTGAACGTGGTGCTGCAGATCGCCAGGAAGCCGCTGGCCGATCTTCCGAACGTCCCGCTCGCCTCCAGCCTGGCCAAGACGGATGAAGCCCGCCAGATCATCACCGCGGGGGTCATCGTTCCCACCGAGATCGGGCGACTCTACGCGCTGCCTCCCGGCACGCCCGCGGACCGCGTGCAGGCGCTGCGCACGGCGTGGACCGAGACCATGCGCGACCCTGAATTCGTGGCCGAGGCCAAGCGCTCCAAGCTCGAGATCGACGCGATGGACGGTGATGAGCTCACCCGCGTCGTCGGGGAGCTGCTGAAGCTCGACCCCGCCCTCGTGGCCAAGCTCAAGGGCATCCTCAAATAGTCGAATACCTCAACGCGTCGCTGAGCGGGCTGCTCCAGGTCTTCGGCTGGCCGGCGTTCGGGCTCATGCTGATCGGCATCGGGCTCGGCTTCGTCGTCGGCATCCTGCCCGGGCTCGGCGGGCCGACCACGCTCGCGATCATGCTGCCGTTCGTGTTCAAGATGAACCCGGTGGAGGCGTTCGCGTTCCTGCTGGGCATGGCGGCCGTCACCAACACCACCGGCGACATCACCTCGATCCTGTTCGGCATCCCCGGCGAGCCGACCACCGCGTCCACGATCGTGGACGGCCACCCGATGGCCAAGCACGGCGAGGCCGGGCGCGCGCTCGGCGCCGCCATCATGTCCTCGCTCTTCGGCGCGGTGTTCGGCGCCCTCGTGCTGGCCCTGGCCATTCCGATCGTGCGCCCGCTCGTGCTCACGTTCGGCTCGCCGGAGTTCTTCATGCTGGCCCTGCTCGGCATCACGTTCGTGGCCTCGCTCAGCGGCGAGGCCGTTCTCAAAGGACTCGTGGCCGGCTGCTTCGGGCTCTGGCTGGCCACCATCGGGCTCGCCCCGGTGTCGGGGATCCAGCGCTACACGTTCGGCCAGCTCTTCCTCTGGGACGGGATCGGGCTGGTGCCGGTCACGATCGGCTTCTTCGCGATCCCCGAGGTGATCGACCTGGCCATCGCGGGCTCGAGCATCGCCACCGTGCAGGTGAATCGTCTCGGCGGCGTGTGGCAGGGCGTGCGCGACACGTTCACCCACTGGGCGCTGGTGCTGCGCTGCAGCGCGATCGGGACCTTTGTCGCCATCATCCCGGGCATGGGCGCGGCGACGACCCAGTGGCTCGCCTACGCCCACGCCGTGCAGAGCTCGAAGAACCGGGGCACCTTCGGTCAGGGCCGGATCGAGGGCGTGCTGGGGCCGGGGGCCGCCAACAACTCCACGCTCGGCGGCAGCCTGGTGACCACCGTGGCGTTCGGCGTTCCCGCCAGCGTGACGATGGCCATCCTCATGGGCGCGTTCCTGATCCAGGGCCTGGTGCCCGGGCCGTCGATGCTCACGCCCGAGCCCAAGGGGCATCTCGCCGTCACCTTCTCGATGGTGTGGACGATCGTGGTCTCCAACGTGATCACGGTGGCGATCTGCTTCCTGTTCCTGCGCCAGCTCGTGAAGATCACCCAGATCCGGGGCGCGCTCTTGATCCCGTTCATCCTGATCCTCATCGCGGTCGGCGCCTTCGCCGAGAAGAACGTGTTCGAGGACGTGGTGATCGTGCTGTTGTTCGGCGCGCTCGGCTGGGCGATGGCGCGTCTGGGTTGGCCGCGCCCGGCGCTGCTGCTCGGCCTCGTGCTGGGTCCGCTCGCCGAGAACAAATTGTTCCTGTCCACCGGCAACTACGGGCTGGCCTGGCTCGTCCGGCCGGGTGTGCTGATCTTGCTCGCCATCATCCTGGGCGGACTGTTCTTCCCCCTCCTCAGTCGTCGCCGCCAGCGGGCGAGCGCGCCCGTCGAGGCGCCGATGATGGCCGCCGCCGAGGCTCCGGCCTGGCGCCTCGATGGCACCACGGCCTTCAGCGCGCTGCTCGTGGTCGCGTTCGCGTGGGCGCTGTGGGCGAGTCGCGACTTCGGCGTGCGGGCCGGACTCTTTCCCTGGGCCGTGTGCGCTCCGGGCCTTCTGCTGGGGCTGGCTCAGCTTGCCCGCGATCTCAGGGGGCGCCGCGAGAAGCCGGCGGCTGACCACGCCGACGGCGAGGCCGCGCCCCCTGTTCCTCCGGAGGTGGCCCGGCGCCGGACCATCGAGATCTGCCTCTGGATCGCCGCGTTCTGGCTCGCCATCTGGCTGCTGGGGTTCTCGCTGGCCACCCTCGTCACCACGTTTCTGTATCTGAAAGTCAGCGCCCGCGAGCGGTGGACCATGTGCGTGATCCTGACCGCCTGCGCCGTCGCCTTCGTCTACGGTCTCTTCGAGAAGGGCCTCGGCGTCCCGTTCCCGGACGGTCAACTCCTCGTCTGGCTCGGCCTGATTCGCTAGCTCGTCGCCCCGGGCGCGATTTCGCCCCCCGCGGAAAGTCGTTGGCACACGACCAGCAACGGATAGAAGGGACCGTTCGCAGGGAGGGAACTGTATGACCAGAGACACCGTATCCAGACGGATCTTCATGGGCGGGGCGCTCGCGGCCATCGTCACCCCCGCCGCCGCCCAGGCCCAGGTCCGCGTGAACATCGGCATCAATCTGCCGGGGCCGCCGCAGCTCGTTCCCGTGCCGTCGGCCCCGGCCATCGAGTACGCGCCGCGCGTCGACGCGAACTACTTCCTCTACGACGGCGAGTACTACGTGTTCTCCAGCGGCGCCTGGTACGCGAGCCGAGGCTACAACGGTCCGTGGTATTCCGTGCGGCCCGATCTGGTCCCTCGGCCCTTACTCGCGGTGCCGGTGCAGTACTACCGCCGACCGC
Organism: Candidatus Acidiferrum sp.; assembly: GCA_035317605.1. GTDB lineage: Bacteria > Methylomirabilota > Methylomirabilia > Rokubacteriales > CSP1-6 > DATHGT01. The sequence continues at coordinate 4,645 of DATHGT010000103.1, forward strand.
CGGTCGCCTGGCGGCGCTGGCCGCACGAGCACGCGCCGCACTGGGAAGCTCGCTACGGCCGTCGCTGGCAGGAGCGCCGGCACGAGGGACAGGCGCTGCCGCGCGAGCGCCACGAGGACCGTCGCGAGGACCGTCGCGACGACCATCGTGACGGCCGCGGGGATCGGCGTCACGACGATCGCCGGTAGTGGGATCTATCCGCGTGCGACCAAAAGGCGCCCGACGCTCAGGCCCAGGAAGCACAGCGCGAGACACGTGACCGTGGTCACCCCCACGTTCACGGTGGCCTGAGTCCAGGCGCCGATCTCCATGAGTCGGACGGTTTCGTAGCTGAACGCCGAGTAGGTCGTCAGCCCCCCCATCACGCCCGTCGTCAGGAAGAGGCGGGCGTCGTTGGGGATCATCAGCGCCTCCGCGCCGAGCGCCTGGACGAAGCCGATGAGGAACGATCCGACGAGGTTGACGATCAGGGTGCCGTACGGGAAGTCCATGCCGAGCCAGCGGACCGCGATCAGCGCCGCGAGGTATCGCAGCAGCGTGCCGACGGCCCCGCCGAGCGAGATCAACAGCGCGCGTTGCACCTAGACGAGACCGATGGCGCGGGCGACCGAGGCGAGGTGCAGGTCGGCGTCGCCGAAGTCTGACCGGGCGGCCAGCATGCGCTTGTGGAAGAGATGGAGCGGGTGCTCCTCGCAATAACTGATGGCGCCGAAGATCTGGTGAGCGCGCCGCGCCACCCGCAGGCAGGCGTCACCGGCGTACGCTTTGGCGGCGGCAATCGATGACATGGGAAGCCCAGCCGCGGGCCCCCCAAGCCCGATCGAATACATGGGGGCCCCGAAATGGCCCCCAAGCCCAGTCTCGATCACTGAAGGGCTTGTCTCGCCGCCAGGGCGCGGCTCAGCTCGCACTGCCAGCTCGTCGCGCCCCGGCGTAGCCGTGGCGCTTCTCGAATCGCTCTCTGCGGCCTCCCACGCGGCGGCGTAGAGGAGGCCGCGCGAGGCGTCGACGTCGCGCACGAGGTCGGCGCACGCGTGCTGGATGGCTTGATGGCCACCGATCGGGCGCCCGCCCTGCACGCGGGTCTTGGCGTGGGCAACGGTCAGGTCGAGGACGTGCTGGGCGGCGCCGACCATCTCGGCGGTCCGCGCGAGCGCTCCCGCCCTCAACGCGGCCCCGAGCGGCTCGCGCCCGCGACCGGCCGTTCCGATCACGTCGTCGGCTCGGATGTCGACGCCGTCGAACGTCACCGCGAAGAGCCGCTCGACGCCGCCCGCGTCGAGGGGAACGCGGGTGACGCCGGCCCGGTGCGCCGGCACCAGCAGGAGCGTGAGATCGCCGCCGCCGCGCACGGCCACGATCAGGTCGTCGGCGAGATGGGCGTCCCTCACGAAGAGCTTCTCGCCCCGCAGCGTTCCGGGGACCTCGCACGCGAGCGCGATCGCGTCGGGGTCGAACGACGCGCGCTCCTCCACGACGGCGAGGGTGGCGATCCGGTCTCCGTCGGCCATCGCCGGCAGCACGCGCTTCTGCATCGACGGATCGCCCCCCGCGACCAGCGCGGTGGTCGCCGCGACCGCGCTCGCCACGAACGGACCGGGCAGACACGCGCGCCCCATCTCCTCCACGAGCAGGACCACGTCGACGAGCGACCCGCCGCTGCCGCCCAGCTCGGCCGGAACGAGCAGACCGGGCCACCCCAGCTCGGCCATGTCACGCCACAGCGCGGCGTACAACGAGGAGCGCTCCGGCTCCGCCGGAGCGTGACGAGCGTTGGGGGGTATGGGGGGCCATGTCGGGGCCCCCCATGCCATCGATCGCACCAGCTCGATCGGACAGCGCGCGGCCAGGAACTGACGCGCGGTCGCCACCACGATCTGCTGCGACGCGGAGGGACGGAAGTCCATCGCTCAGCCCCGCGCCGACGGCAGCCCGAGGCCGCGCACGGCGACGGTGGTGCGAAGAATCTCCGCGGTGCCGCCGGCGATCGTGTGGCCGAGGCTCATGAGGTAGTTCGGATACATCCGGCCGTCGAGCTTGGCCCGCGGCGAGCCCGCGCCCAGCGTGCCCCACAGCCCGAGCAGGTCGAGCGCGAGCTGGGCGAAGCGCTGCCCGGTCTCGTCGGCCATGATCTTGGCCACCGCGGTCTCATAGGTGATGGACTCGCCGTCCCGGATCAGACAGCCGGCGCGATAGAACATGAACCGCAGGGCCTCGAGCTCGGTCGCCATGTGGGCGAGCCGGCGGCGCACGACGGGATCGCGCGCGAGCGGCACGCCGTCGACCATCGTGGTGTTCGCGTGGTCGACGAGCTGGCGCAGCATGCGCGAGAGCGCCGGGGCCTTGTAGAAGCGGCCCCAGAACCGGTCGGAATCGAGGCCGTTGAGCAGCGCCAGGAAGCCCTCGCCTTCGGGGCCGAGCATGAGATCGGCGGGAACCCGCACGTCGTCGAGGAAGACCTCGTAGTGGTAGACCTCGCCGGTGAGGCTGGTGATCGGGCGGATGTCCATGCCCGGCGTGCCGTTGGGGACCACGAACATGCTGAAGCCGCGGCTGCGCCGCGCCTCCTGGCTGGTGCGCGTGAAGACCAGGCCGTAGCGCGAGATGCCGGCGTGGCTCGACCAGATCTTGTGGCCGCTGATGATCCAGTCTCCACCATCGCGCCGTGCGGACGTCTTCAGCGCCAGGAGATCCGAGCCCGCGTCGGGCTCGCTGTAGCCCTGCCAGAACGTGGCCTCGCCCGAGGCGATCTTCGGCAGCACCTCGCGGCGCAACCGCTCGGTGCCGTACTCGATGATCGCGTCCGCGGTCTGCCAGCAGCCGGGGAGGGGACCGAACGGTGCCCCGGCCAGCGCCAGCTCTTCCATGAGGACGAGCTTCGCGAACATCGGCCGTTCCTGTCCGCCGTACGCCCGGGGCCAGCACATCGAGAGCCAGCCCTGCCGGCCGAGCGCGGCGAGGAACTCGCGCGAGTGCGCGCCCGAGCCGTAGCCGGCGTCCATCCCGTCCGCGGCGAAGCGCTCGGGCGGATGCTCGCGCAGGAATCTCCGGACCTCCTCCGAAAATGCCCGCTCGTCCTCCGTGAGCGCGAAGTCCATCATTGATCCTTCAACCGGATGTCCTCGAACGGTGCCGTGTAGTAGTGCAGGGGAATGCGTCCCAGGCTCGACTCCTGGACGCGCGGGCCCACGCCGTTGTGAAAGCTCAGCATGTAGAGCGGCAGATAGAGCACGCGCTCGTTGGCCAGCTGCTGGATGCGGTGCAGGAGCGTCTGCCGCTTGCCGCGATCGGGCTCGCGCGCCTGCTGGACGAACAGATCGTCGATATCGGGGACGGCGCCGTAGGCGAAGCTCCCGGTCGAGATCAGGTAGTTCTCGATCCGGGTGGCCGCGTTGCCGTACCCGCCGGCACCGCCGAAGAGCAGGTTCTTGAGCTTCTTGTCGCGCTGGGCGGCCAGGTAGGCGGCACGCTCCATGGTGCGGAAGCGCGCGCGGATGCCCACCGCGCCGAAGTAGTTCAGCACGGCCTCGGTGGCCCCCGCGTATTGCACGGTGCCGACCATCTCGCCGGCGTCGAAGCCGTTGGGATATCCGGCCTCGCGCAGGAGCTGCTTGGCCTTCGCGGGATCGTAGCGAGGCACCTCGACGGGCAGCGCGAACTCGAGCACGGGCGGGATGATCGAGCCGACGGGCGGCGAGGCGCCGAGCGTCTCGGTGTCCGAGATCGCCTTGCGGTCGATCGCGTGGCTCGCGGCCAGTCGCACCCTCACGTCGTGCCAGGGCGATTTTGGATCCCACTGGTCGAGCATGCACACGGCGGGCACCCACTGTCCGCCCGAAGCGATCAGCCGGATGTTCGGCGTTCGCCGCGCTTCCTCGCCGATCGCGCCCGAGAGCAGGTAGGCGATGTCGGCCTCGCCGCGCTTGAGCATCGCCAGCCGCGTCGACTCGTCGGGGATGACTTTCATGACCAGTCGCTTGACGTGAGGGGACTTCCGCCAGTAGCGCTCGTGGGCTTCGAGGACGACCTCGACTCCGGGCTGGTAACTGACGAACTTGTATGGCCCCGCGCCGATCGGATGTTTCTTGAAGCCCTCGTCGCCGACCTGCTCGACGTACTTCTTCGGCACGATCCAGCCCGCGCCGGTGGCCGGCGTCGCGTAGAAGGTGAGGAAGTCGGGCCACGGCTCCTTCAGCACGAAGCGAACGCGCTGCGGCGCGGGCGTCTGGACCTCCTTGACCCGCGCCTTGAGCACGCGCACCCCCGCGCCGCGGTAGCGCTCGAAGCTGAACTTGACGTCGTCCGATGTGACGGCGGCGCCGTTGTGGAACGTCACCCCCTTGCGGAGGACGAACTCGTACGTGAGGCCGTCGGGACTCTCGGTCCACGACTCCGCCAGGCTCGGGGACATCCCGTTGCCGGGCATCGGCTTGGCCATCGCGTCGTGGATGGCCTCCTGGACCATGAACGGCGTGGCGATGCCGGTGTTCTCGGCCGGATCGAACCACGCGGCGGCGATCGTGACGTGCATCGCATAGGTGAGCTGCCCCTGCGGCTGGGCCTCCGCGATTCCGAAGGCTCCACTCAGGGCGACCGCAGCAAGCGTGAGAGCGAGACCCGTCCGTCCGGTCATGACCGACCTCCGCGTGGCGGCCCGACTATCTCGGAAGGCGCCGGCGGTGTCAACGACGGGCTCGGCGCCCAGTGCCAGCCGCCACTCTTGACAATATCGATCGACAAACGTATTTAATCCAGATTGTGACGGGTTATCCGCTCGTTCTCGATCTGAAGGGGCGCCGCTGTGTGGTCGTCGGCGGCGGGACTGTGGCCGAGCGCAAGGTGGACGGGCTTCTCGCCGCCGAAGCCGAAATCACCGTGGTGAGCCCGAAACTGAGCGAGAAGCTGGAAGCGCGCGCCGCTCGTGGCGAGATCCGGATCGCGCGACGGCGCTACCAGCGCGGGGATCTCGCGGGCGCCGCCCTCGCGTTCGTGGCGACCGGTGACACGCGTCTGGCCGCGGCGATCGCCCGCGAGGGACGCAGTCAAGGCGTGTGGGTCAATGCCGCCGACGATCCCGAGCACTGCGACTTCTTCCTGCCGTCCGTGCTGCGTCGCGGGCCGCTCCTGGTCGCGGTCGCGACCGGAGGCGGAAGTCCCGCGCTGGCGCGAGCGGTGCGCGAAGAGATCGAGCGATTGCTTCCAGGCGATTACGCGGCACTGGCTGAGACGGTGGCCGAGGTTCGCCGCGAGCTGCGGGCGCGAGGGGTGAGCCCCGACGCGTCGGTCTGGAACCGAGCCCTCTCCGCCGAGCTACGTCGGCTGACCTCGGACGGCGGCCCGCACGAGTCGCGCGCGCGACTGCTCTCGAGTCTGGGGGCGGCGTGACCGTCGGCGCCGTGGCCATCGTGGGCGCGGGCCCGGGCGATCCCGGGCTCATCACCGTGCGCGGGCTCGAGCTGGTGCGCCGCGCGGAGGTGCTCGTTCACGACCGTCTGGTGAGCCCGAAGCTGGTGGACGAGGCGCCGCCGGAAGCCCGGCGCGTGTTCGTGGGCAAGGCCTGCGGCGCCCAGGCGATGCCGCAATCCGAGATCAACGCGCTGCTGATCGACGAGGCGCGGCGCGGC
>DATHGT010000104.1:0-5775 GCA_035317605.1 Candidatus Acidiferrum sp.
GAGGAGCGCAGCTCCTCTTTTCGAGGACCCAGGCCAGCCGACCCCCGATGCGAGACCGTCAACCAATTCCGCGAGCTCCATTAGCCCGCGGTCGCCGGCATGTGCCGTGCACTCATGTGCCGTGCACTGTCGATGCTCGCATGAGGTGGTCGAGCGGACGACAGAGCGACAACGTCGAGGATCGGCGCGGGATGGGCATCCCTCTCGGCGTCGCCGGTGGCGGCATCGGCACGATCGTGGTGATCCTGCTCGGCTTGTTCTTCGGCTTCGATCCCGGCGTGCTGCTGCAAACCGGTGGACCCGATCGCACGGTCGAGGCGCCGTCCGGCTCGCCGGCCAGTGATCCCCAGCGCCAGTTCGTCGCGGTGGTCCTCGCCGACACCGAGGACACGTGGCACGCGCTGTTCCGTGACATGCGGCGCACGTACGAGGAGCCGAAGCTCGTGCTCTTCACGCGCGCGGTCGAGTCGGCCTGCGGCATGGCCGGCGCGGCGGTGGGACCGTTCTACTGCCCTCCGGACCGAAAGGTCTACCTCGATCTCTCGTTCTTCAAAGCGCTCAAAGATCGATTCGGCGCGCCGGGTGACTTCGCCCAGGCCTACGTGATCGCTCACGAGGTCGGGCATCACGTGCAGAATCTGCTCGGTCTGAGCGAGCGGGTGCGCACGTCCGGCGAGCGGATGTCGGCGGCGGACCGAAACGCGTTGTCGGTGCGGCAGGAGCTGCAGGCCGACTGCTTCGCGGGCGTGTGGGGATATCACGCCCGGCAACGGCAGGTGCTGGAGCCTGGCGATCTGGAGGAAGCCCTGGGCGCGGCCGCGGCGATCGGCGACGACCGCCTCCAGCAGCAGACCCAGGGGCGGGTCGTTCCCGACTCGTTCACCCACGGCAGCTCGGCGCAGCGGACGCGCTGGTTCAAGCGCGGCTTCGATTCGGGCGATTCGCGCCAATGCGATACCTTCGCGGCAGCGCGCCCCTGAACCGCCGCCCGTTTTAGGACTCCGAGGGGCGCTTCGCTCCCTTACAACGCGTCCTGTGGCGCAGAACTACGGCGTGGACGGGGGCGGGACCCGGCGCTTGGTGGCTTGCTCGAAGGCGTAGGCCAGCTCGATCAGGCGGGGCTCGCTGCACGCCATACCGGTGAAGCTGACGCCGAAGGGCGCGGGACGCGCGGCGAAGCCGTCCGGAAACGCGGGCGTCGGCGCGTTCCGAATCATGCCGAACGGCACGATCACGGTCGGATATCCCGGCCGCGCGGCGACGAGAGCGCCGGTGCCGGCCGGAAACAGCAGCGCGTCGAGTTGGTGCGTCTTCATGGCCGCGTCGATGCCGCGGGTCGCGGCCAGCGCGATGTCTTTCGCGCGATCGGCCTGGTAGCGAGCGCGATCGGCCTCGAGATCGATCTCATCGGAGATATCGAGCTGCGACTGGCCGTACTTGACGGCGCCGCGCTCAGAGCGCGCCAGGTTGAAGTTCCTCAGCTCGGTCAGCGTCTTGACGGGCGCGCTCGGACCGAGCGTGCTCAGCCAGGCGTTGAAGTCGCGCTTCATCCCGTACTTGAACACGCTCGAACACTTGGCGTCGCTGGCTTTGGCCCCCGGCACTCCGGAGCACACGCCCCAGGCGACGTGATTGTTGGCGGGATCGGGATCGACCACGCTGGGAAGATCGGCAGGGTCGACGATGGTCGCGCCCTCGCGCTCGAGCACGGCGATCGCCTCGGCCATGACCTTGGCCTGATCGTCGTTGAGACCGCCGCGCGCCGTGGTCTCCCCGACCAGCGTGAGCTTGTCGTAGTAGAACGCGCGGGGAATGCCGATGCGCGCGCCCTTGAGGCCGTCGCGCTTGAGGTGCGGCGTGTAGTCGTGATCGCGCGGCATCGAGCACTTCGGCATCGCCGGGTCGTTGGGGTCGGGCGCGTTCCCTTCGAGCACGCCCATGAGAATGGCGGCGTCGGTCACGGTGCGGGCCATGGGGCCGGCCGTGTCCATGTCGGCGGTGATCGGAATGATCCCGTAGCGGCTGATCCGTCCCACCGTGGGCTTGATCCCCACCAGCATGTTCTGGTTCGAGGGGCTCAGGATCGAGCCCGACGTCTCGGTGCCCACGCTCGCCGCCCAGAAGCTGGCCGCGGTGCCAATCCCCGAGCTGGAGCCGCCGGTGAGAAGCGCGGGGCGTCCGTCGTTGGTCCCCTCGCGGGGATCGCGCCGCGGGTCGTAGGGATTGAGCCCGTAACCCGCGAGGCCGCTATAGTTGGCCGGCATGGGCTTGGGCGCGCCGGCCACCCAGTTGGCCAGCTCGGTGAGCACGGTCTTGGCGATGATGACGGCGCCGGCCGATCTCAGATTTCGCGTCACCGTGGCCTCGTAGGGAGGCCGGTACCCCTCGAACGCCACCGCCCCGCCCGTGGTCGGCATGTCGGTGGTGTGAATGTTGTCCTTGATCGCGATGGGAATGCCGTGGAGCGGACCGCGCACGGCGCCCTGAGCGCGCTCGCGGTCGAGCGCTTCGGCTTCCTCCAGGACCTTCGGGTTGACCGTGATGATCGCCTTGAGCTGGTCTTCGTAGAGCGCGATCCGGGTCAGGTACTCGACGACGAGCTGGCGCGACGTCACGCGTCCCTCGGACATGGCCTTCTGCAGTTCCGGGATCCCGACCTCGACGACGCCGAACGGGACGTGCCTGGCCTTGGCCATCGCCCCGGCGCATCCGGTGGCGGCGACGAGCGCCACGGCGACGAGCCAGATGAACGTGGTGGCGGTGTCGCGCGACGGACGGTGAAGCGGTCTCGTGAACGTGCCGAGCTCGATGGTCACGATCAACCTCCCCCGGTGCGGTGCGAGGCTACCACGAAGATTGACGCGTCCGGCGACGGCGCGCTAGCGTTGACCGCCGTGAGCATGGGCGACTCCGGAGGATTCGACGGCCGAAGCTTCACGATGGCGCGGCGGCTCACGGTGAGCGCGCTGGCGCTGCTGATCGTCCTGGACGGCGCGTCGAGCCCAGGCGTCGTCCGGGCCGCCGATTCGACGGTGGCCGAAGAGGCGCTGGAGCGACTGCCGATCTCCGCCGACCAACGCCGTCAGCTGCTTCGCAACGAGGTCGTCTCCTACCCCGTCAACGAGACCAGCGAGCGGGAGCTGGCCGTCGGTCTCGCGGTCTTCGTCTCGGCGCCGCTCGATCACGTCGCCGAGTATCTCGGCTCCGGCGACCTGCTCGCTCACGACGCGACCATCTTGGCGCACGGCCGCGACGCCCTCCCCGCGGTGCTCTTCACCGACAAGGAGCGCGGCGAGGCGGAGAGTCTGCTCGACGCCGCGCCCGGCACACGCTTCAATGTCTCCTCGGCCGAGATCGACACGCTCCGCGCTTTGCGAACGTCACCGGTGACGGCGCAGCAGGGCGCGGACGGGTATCGAAAACTGCTGCGCGATCGCTGGCAGGCGTACGAGCGCGGAGGCCTCGGCGCGATGGCGCCGTACGCGCGCGCCGCCGGCGCGGCCACCGATCCGGCGGCGCAGCTCCGGCTGGCCCTCGCCGACGCCGAGCGAGTCGCCCGCTACGGCCCCCGGCTTCGGGAGGCGCTGACCAGCTATCCGGCCGGCCAGCCGCCGGAACTCGTCAACCGCGTCTACTGGATCAAGCGTCGCGTGCAGCGACGGCCGCAGCTGAGTCTCCTTCACCAGATGGTCATGCGCGGGCCTGACCTGATCGTCCACGTCGAGCGGTATTTCTACGTGGGGCACTCCTACAACGCGGCCCAGATCATCACCGGCGCGTTCGCCTACGGCAACGGCACGGTCGTCTTCGCCACCTGCCGCTTCTCCACCGACGAGGTTCTGGGCGTCGGCAATCAGCTCAAGCGCTCGGTCGGACGAAGCCAGCTGCGCGACGAGATGCGCAAGCGTCTCGAGGCCGTCGCCCACGCGCTGAGCCGGCCGGTCATGCCGACGCCGCAGACTCCCTGAGCCGCCGACCCCGGCACCGCGCGGTGGCGCATAATAGGCGCCACGCTTCCGACCTCTGCGATGGGAGATTCGATATGACGACGCGCTCTTGGCTCGTAGGACTCCTCGTGGTGCTCGTGGTGATCATCGGTGTCGGCCACCTCGCGCCGGCGCTCGCGCAGAACCCGGTGAAGATCGGCGTGCTGACCCCGCTGTCGCCGCCCGGCGACGCCTCGGCCGGACAGTTCATCGTGCGCGGCGCCAAGATGGCCGCCGACGACGTGAACGCGCGCGGCGGCGTGCTCGGCGGACGGAAGATCGAGCTTCACATCGAGGACGATTCCGGAACGCCGGAGAAGGGCGTGGCCGGCTTCCGCAAGCTGGCCACCCAGGACCGAGCGGTAGCCGTCATCGGCCAGTTCCACAGCTCGGTGATGGGGGCGGTGCAAGACCTCGCCGAGCAGTTCAAGATCCCGGTCTTCTCCACCCAGGCCTCGGCCAAGGGCATCACCGAGCGCCACCTCACCTACACGTTCCGGACCCACGTCATCGATCCCGACCGGGTCGCGCTCTGGAACCGCTGGATCAAGGGGCAGGGCTTCAAGCGCGTGGTCGTGCTGGCCGAGAACACCGACTACGGGGTCGGCGTGGTCGAGGACACCAAGAAGCTCTTCAAGAGCATGGACGTCGGAGCGGAGCTGAAAACCATGATCTTCGACCGCGCGGTGGTCGATCTCACCCCGCAGCTCCTCGAGATCAAGAGCTGGAAGCCCGACGTGGTGATCAACATCGGAGTGGGTACCCCCGCCTACCTGATCATCAAGCAGGCCGCCGACGTGGGCCTCCTGCCCGGCACCCCGATGCTCGTCTCCTACGACATGCCGGCCCGCGCGGAGTACTGGAAGAACCTCGGCGAGAAGGGCAACTACGTCTCGTTCATGGTGTACTACCACCCCACCATGAAGCTCACCCCGCGCGGGGAGGCCTTCCGCGCGAAGTACCGCGAGCAGTTCAAGGAGGACCCGGTCTACGCCGCGCTGAACGGCTACGCCCAGGTGGCTCTCATCGCCGACGCGCTGGAGGCGGCCAAGAGCGACACCAGCGAGGCCCTGGTCCGCTCGCTGCTCGCCAACAAGTTCCAGGGCTGGAACGCGACCATCAGCTTCAGCCGCGGCGAAGGCCCGTACTGGCAGCAATGGACGCCCCGATGCTCATGATGCAGTACACCAAGACGGACATGCCCTTCACCGAGGCGAAGATCATCTACCCGGCCGAGTTCAAGACCGGCGAGATGATCGTCCCCCGCTAGTCGATCGCGGGGCCGGGCCGGGAGCGCGCGGCGTCGCGCCCGGCCCGGCCCCGGCGCTTCGCCGTTCATGGACTTCCACCTCCTCTCCCAGTACCTCCTCTCCGGCATCGTCATCGGCGTCATCTACAGCCTGATGGCGCTCGGCATCACGTTCATCTACTCGGTCATGAAGATGATCAACTGGTCGATGGGCGAGTTCTACATGATCGGGAGCTACGTGCAGTACGCGCTCCTCGCCTCCCTCCTCGGCTGGGACCGCTGGTATCTGGCCCTCCCCCTGGCCATGGCCTCGGTGTTCGTGCTCGGGCTCGTCGTCCAGCGTGTCCTTTTGCGGCCGATGTACGTCGGTGGCGTCGAGCGGCGCGACGAGTACGCGACGGTCATGACCATCGCGCTGATGGTCCTCTTCCGGAACCTGGCCATCGTGCTGGGCGGGCCGAACCAGTACTCGCCGCGCGACTACGCGAAGCCCACCACCCTGCTGACCCTTCCGCTTTCCGGCAACCGTTTCGTGGCCCT
>DATHGT010000105.1:0-32816 GCA_035317605.1 Candidatus Acidiferrum sp.
GTCCGTCGCTCTGCACGCCGCCGAGACCGGCCACCTGGTGCTGAGCACGCTCCATACGATCGATGCCACCGAGACCGTCAACCGCATCGTGGCGAACTTCCCCCGGTATCAAGACCAGCAAATTCGCGATCAGTTCGCCGCTGTCCTCCAGGCGGTGATTTCGCAGCGGCTCATCCCGCGCGCCGGCGGCGAGGGCCGTGTGCCCGCGGTGGAGATCATGCTCGGCACCGCCATCATTCGCGACTGCATCCGGGACGCCCGGCGGACGCCCGAGATCCCCGCGTTCATCGCCCAGGGCGCCGTGCAGTACGGCATGCAGACGTTCGATCAGTGCCTGCTCGCGCTCTATCGCGACGGCGTCGTCAGCTACGAGACCGCGAGGGACAGCGCGTCGAGTCCGAGCGATTTCGATCTGAAGGTACGCGGCATCTACTCGACCGGTGAGACCATCGCCCAGCCCGGTTCCGCCAAGGCGGCGCCGAAGCCCGCCAGTCCGTTCGCGCGACCGTGAAGCGAGACGCGGCAGGGCCTCTCGATCACCGACGGGCGCGGTTGGTCGCGGCCGATCTCCTCTCCCGCCGGGCCTGGACGCGTGCGGACTTGACCCGCCGGCTGCGCCGGCGCGGCGCCCCCGACGACGTCGCGGTGGACGTGGTGACCGATCTCGTCGCGCGCGGACACGTCGACGACGCGGCCTTCGCGCTTCAGTGGGTCTCCACGCGCGCGGCCCGCGGCTACGGCGCCGGGCGCCTGCGGGCCGAACTCTCCGTCCGCGGGGTGGACGCTTCGGTCATCGGCGCGGCTCTCGCCGAGCTGGACTCCGGCGACGCCCTCGGGCGCGCGCGCGCGGCCGCGGCCCGCCGGCTCTCCGCCATCCGCGCCGACGACCCTCGCCGCGTGGCGGCCCGGCTGCGGGACCATCTGCTGCGCCGGGGTTATCCCGGCGGCCTCGTCGCGCGCGTCGTGCGCGAGAGCTTGGGCGCCCGCGCCGCCGACCATTGAGATGGGGGGCCCCTACGGCTCCCCCCATACCCCCCCGGGACGCGTGTTGCCCCGGAGGCGTATCCCCCGGAGGCGTATCCCCCGGAGGCGTCTCCCCGGACGCGTATAGCCCCGGACGCGTACCCCACTGACGCGTAGCCCGCTGATAGAATGAAACGGCCATGAAGGGCGCGGTGCTTCGCGAGAGGTTTCTGAAATATTTCGAGGCGCAGGGACACGCGCGCGTGCGCTCGTCGTCGCTGGTCCCCGGCGACGATCCCACCCTGCTCTTCACCAACGCGGGCATGGTGCAGTTCAAGGCCGTCTTCCTCGGCGAGGAGCGGCGCGACCCTCCGCGCGCGACCACCTGCCAAAAGTGCGTTCGGGCGGGCGGCAAGCACAACGATCTCGAGAACGTCGGGCGCACCGCCCGCCACCACACGTTCTTCGAGATGCTTGGCAACTTCTCCTTCGGCAACTACTTCAAGGCCGAGGCGGTGGCCTTCGCGTGGGAGTTCCTCACCCGCGACCTGGCCATCGATCGCACCCGGCTGATCGCGACGGTCTTCACCGACGACGACGACGCCTTCGTGCTGTGGAAGAAGGTCGCGGGCTTCGGCGACGATCGCATCCTCCGGCTCGGCGAGAAGGACAACTTCTGGGCCATGGGCGAGACCGGCCCCTGCGGTCCCTGCTCGGAAATCCACTTCCACCAGGGCGATCACCTGCCGTGCGCCGAGGAAGCGGCGGGCCGCTCCTGCCTCGGTCCGGCCTGCGAGTGCGACCGCTGGCTCGAGATCTGGAACCTCGTGTTCATGCAGTTCAACCGGGACGCCAGCGGCGCCATGACCCCGCTGCCGCGGCCGTCGATCGACACCGGCATGGGGCTCGAGCGCATCGCCGCCGTGCTCCAGGGCAAGTCGTCGAACTACGACACCGATCTCCTGCGCCCGCTCATCGATCGGGCCGCCGAGCTGGCCGGCAAGCCGTACGGGCGGAACCCCGACGACGACGTCTCGCTGCGGGTCATCGCCGACCACGCGCGGGCGACCACCTTCCTCATCACGGACGGGGTGACGCCCTCGAACGAGTGGCGCGGCTACGTCCTGCGCCGGATCATGCGCCGAGCCATGCTCCACGGCCGCTTCCTCGGTCTCACGGAGCCCTTCCTCTTCCGGAGCGTCGAGTGGGTCTCGGCCTTGATGAGCGAGGCCTATCCCGAGCTCGAGCGCGAGCGTGCGCGCATGCAGGACACGGTCCGGGGTGAGGAAGAGCGATTCGCCGAGACCCTCGACAGCGGCGAGCGGCGGATCGAGGAGTATCACGAGGCCCACGGGCCGGGTCAGGGCCGCGCCATCGACGGCGCGTTCCTGTTCACCCTCTACGACACCTTCGGGTTCCCCCGCGACCTGGCCGAGGACGCGCTGCGCGACCGCGGCTGGGAGAAGACCGACGCGACCGACGCCGCCTGGGACGCGTCGATGGAGGCCCAGCGGGAGCGCGCGCGCGCCGGGGCGGCCTTTGCGGGCGATGGAGACGCCGCCGGCGGACTCTATCAGCGGCTCTCGGCCGAGCTGCCCCGCATCGAGTTCGTCGGTTACGAGACGCTCGCTTCGCCGGCGCGCGTGCTGGTCATGCTCGGCGAGGGACGGCGCGTGAGCGAGGCGGGCGAGGGGACCGAGGTCGAGGTCATCCTCGATCGCACGCCCGCGTACGCGGAGTCGGGCGGCCAGGTCGGTGACACCGGGACCCTGGTCGGTCGCCACGGGCGCGGCGAGATCCTCGACACGTACTACCGGGGATCGAAGCTGATCGTCCATCGCGTGCGGGTGACCTCGGGCGGCTTCTCCGAGGGCGAGGACGTCGCGGTCACGGTCTCCTCGCCGCGCCGGCAGGGACTCGCCCAGCACCACACCGGAACGCATCTGCTCCACGCCGCGCTTCGCCGCGTGCTCGGCACCCACGTCACCCAGGCGGGATCGCTGGTCGCCCCCGACCACCTGCGCTTCGACTTCTCCCACGGCGCCGGCGTGCGTGACCGCGAGGTCGAGCAGATCGAGGAGCTGGTCAACGAGCAGGTCCAGGCCAACGTCGCGGTGAGCCGGGTCGAGATGAACATCGACGAGGCGCTCGCGAGCGGGGCCATGGCGCTTTTCGGCGAGAAGTACGGCGATCGCGTGCGGGTCGTCAAGATCGGCGATTTCTCGACGGAGCTGTGCGGCGGAACGCATCTGGACCAGACCGGACAGCTCGGTTTCTTCAAGGTCGACACCGAGGGCGCCGTCGCCTCGGGCGTTCGTCGGATCGAGGCGGTGGCCGGCACGGCGGCCCTCGAGGCCGTGGTCCGCCGCGAGCGGGTGCTACGTGAGGCCGCGGAGATCCTCAAGATCGCGCCGGGCGAGGTGCCGCAGCGGCTTCGCAAGCTCCTCGACGAGCAACGCGTTCTCGAGAAGGAGCTGGCCGCGCTCCAGGGCCGGCTCGCGGCCTCGAAGGCCGACGATCTCCTGGCGACGGCACGACAGGTCGGAGGCGTCGCCGTCGTGGCCGGCCGCATCGACGGGCTCGAGAGCGAGGGGCTGCGCGCCCTCGCCGACCGGGTGCGCGAGCGCTTGGGCTCGGGGGTGGTCTGCGTGGGCAGCGCCGTCGACGGCAAGGTGAGCCTGGTCGCCGCAGTCACGAAGGATCTCACCAAGCGCGTGCACGCGGGCAAGCTCATCCAGGAGGTCGCGAAGGCGGCCGGCGGCAGCGGCGGCGGCCGGCCGGACCTCGCCCAGGCCGGCGCCAAGGACGCGAGCCGCCTGGACGACGCGCTCCAGCTCGCGTACGACTTCGTGGCGCGCTCGGGATGACGAGAAGACCAGGACGATGACCGAGGCCGGTCGGATGTTGATCGTCGACGACGAGGCACCGGTGCGCGACGTCCTCTGCGATTACTTCGTCGAGCGGCAGTTCACGGTCGCCACCGCGGCGAACGGCCAGGAAGCGCTGGCCGTGTTCGCCCGCGAGCGCCCCGACGTGGTGCTCCTCGACGTCCGCATGCCCGGCCTCGACGGCCTCGCGGTGCTCAAGCGTCTGCGCGAGGCCGATCCCAGGGTCGCGGTGATCATGGTGACCGCCAACGAAGATCTGGCCGTCGCCCGCGAGACCCTGGCCATCGGCGCCTTCGACTACGTCTCCAAGCCCTTCGACTTCGACCACCTCGACCGGACGGTGGTGACCGCGATGATTCACTCCGCCAAGCCCCCCATCGTCGGGACTCGCCCCGCGCCGGGGGCGAGCGATGCCTGGAGTCGTCTCGTCGCCGACGTCTTCCGCGCCGTGCGCGGCATGGATGCGGGAGCGCATGCCTCGACCGGGTCGCGGCTGGAGGACGCCGCGCTGGCGGCGGCGCGGCGGGCGCTGGCCGGCTCTCCCGCCGAGGCGGCCCCGCACCTGGCGGAGATCACGTTGCTCGCCGACGTGGCCGCCCGGCTCGGCGATCTCTCCCCGGCGTCGCGCTCGGTGATCGCCGCCGCCCTCAAGGTCGCGGACGCCGCATCGACGACATGGGGGGCCTAGCTTCGGGCCCCCCAACTTCTCAGCGAAGAGGGCTACGCCCCCCTCGCACTCCCCCGGCCCCAGACGCTCGTCGCGCCCCGGCAAAGCCGTGGCGCTCCTCGAAATTGGTTCTCCTCATGACGGTCGTGCTCGTCACGGGCTGTTCGTCGGTCGGCGGGCCCAAGGCCGGCGCGCCGCCGCACCATCGGATCGGCGGATTCGCCAACGTCGATGGCGGGGCGCCGGCGGCCGGCTTCTTGACCCGGATGCAGTTCTTCGTCTCCCGCGTGTTCTCCACGACGTTCCACCCCCGGAAGGCGAGCTTTCCCATCGTTGCCAACGACGGGCGCGCACTGCGCGACGGCCGCGGGGAGGCGACGGTCACCTGGGTCGGCCACGCGACGCTCTTGGTCCAGCTCGACAGCGTCAACGTGCTCACCGATCCGCACTGGTCGCGCTGCGCGAGCCCGGTGTCGTTCGGCGGTCCGCGCCGCCTGACGCCGCCGGGTCTGCGCTTCGAGGATCTCCCGCCGATCCACGTCGTGGTGATCTCGCACGACCACTACGACCACCTCGACCGCGAGACGGTCAAACGCTTGGCGGCGACGCACCGGCCGAAGTTCCTCGTTCCCCTCGGACTCAAGTCGTGGTTCGCGGAGATCGGCATCGCCGACGTCGACGAGATGGACTGGTGGGACGAGCGGAAGGTGCAGGGACTCACGTTCGCCTGCGTACCCGCCCGCCACTTCTCCGGACGAACGCCGTGGGACCGCAACCGGCGTCTCTGGAGCGGCTGGGCGGTGATGGGGCGCGAGCGCCGGCTCTACTTCGCGGGCGACACCGCGTACTGGGCCGGGCTCAAGGAGATCGGCGCGCGGTTGGGACCGTTCGACCTCGCCGCGATTCCCGTCGGCGCCTATCTGCCGCCCGTGATCATGAAGGCCAGCCACACCACGCCCGAGGAAGCGCTCGCCGCGCTCGCCGACGTCCGCGGGCGTGTCTTCGTTCCCATCCACTGGGGGACGTTCGATCTCGCCGACGAACCGCCTGGCGATCCTCCGCGACGCCTTCAGGCCGAGGCGAGGCGTCTCCAGCTCGGGGATGATCGTGTTTGGATTTTGAGGCACGGCGAAACTCGTCGCTGGTAGACGGACGTTCTTCTATTGCGCGGGGCGCCGGCGGGTGGGCACCGGGGATGGGAGGAGGTCCTCTGACCACGAGGCGCTTACCTTCGGTGAGCCGTGAGTCGTTCCCAATCGGGAGCGATGCGTGGTCTTGGCGCGCGGCGGGGACGGGTCAACCGGACCTCCTCCCATCCCCGGTGCGCCCACCCGCCGGCGGTTACGGTTTGAAGCAGGCCGCTCCGCCTGGAGCTCGGCGTCACGTCGATCTACGGCGCACGTGTCGCTTACGGCTCCACGCGTTCTAGGAGGAGGCCTTTCAGGTAGTGGGTTTCTGGGATGGTCAGCTGAACGGGGTGATCCGGGCTCTGGGTGAGGTGGGCCAGGATCCTCAGCGTCACGCGGGCGTCGGTGGCGGCGGCGCGGCAGATGTCGGTGAAGTCGTCTGACGAGACGTGGTGGGAGCAGGAGAAGGTGGCGAGGATGCCGTTGGGCTCGAGCAGGCGCAGGGCGCGGAGGTTGATTTCCTTGTAGCCGCGGCGGGCGGACTCGATGGCGGCGCGGCCGCGGGCGAAGGGTGGGGGATCGAGCACGACGAGGCCGAACCGCTCGCGGGCGCGCTCGCGGCGGCGTAGATCGTCGAACGCGTTGGCCGCGACGGTCTCGGCGCGGTCGGCGACGGCGTTGAGGGCGAAATTCTCGCGGGCCGCCGCCAGCGCGTCGGGCGAGGACTCGACGCAGACGGCGCGGCGCGCGCCGGCGGCGAGCGCGTGGCAGGCGAACGCGCCGGTGTACGCGAACGCGTCCAGCACGTCGCGTCCGAGGGCGAGGGAGCCGACGCGGCGGCGGTTCTCGCTCTGATCGAGGTAGAGGCCGGTCTTGTGTCCCGCGCCGAACGTCACGCCCATCCGAACCGTCCCCGTCCCCGCCGCGGTGGCCTCCTCGACGACCGTGCTCGCGGGCCCCTGTGCGTCGAGCCATCCGCGGAGCGGCTCGAAGCCTTCGAGCCTTGCCGGCACCGGGTCGTCAATCACGAACACCGGCAAGTCGCCGACCGCCGACCGCAAGGCCGCCACCAGCTCGCCCCGAATCTGCGCCATGCCCAGGGTCAGACACTGCACGACCAGCACGTCGCCATACCGATCGACGACGAGCCCCGGCAAGCCATCGGCCTCGCTCCAGATCAGCCGCGCGGCCTTCGTTCCACCGGCCGTCCGGCGCCGCGCGAGCGCCGCGTCCACCCGCCGTCGCCAGAGCCGCGCGTCGAGTGCCTCGTCCCGCCACGTCACGATCCGACAGCACAAGGCCGGCCGCGGATTGTAGAATCCCCGCCCCACGAATCCCCCCGACGAATCGACAACCGTGACCACTCCTGGCGCCGCCGCCGACACATCCGCGACGTCGCCCTTGAAGATCCACGGATGAACCCGCGCCCGCTCCACCCCACGCTTGAGCCTCAACACCCCCGCCCGCATAGCCCGAGCTTACCGGACCCGTCCCTGTTGGGAGACAGTCGGACGAAGATGTCGGCTCGGAAGAGTCGACGCAGAACACCGGGCGGAAAAACGCCGGGCGGAAAACGTGAGGCGGAGAACGTCAGGCGGGGGGAGGCGGGGGCGTCGCGGCGAAAACCGCCGTACAGCCGACGAACGTGTTTTCGCTGCGACGCCCCCGCCTCCCCCCGCCGGCCCCAACCGTCGAAGCTACTTCTTGCGAAGAACGACGACCATCAGCAGCGGATGGCGGGAACGCTCCAACACCTGGTGAGGCTTGAACCCGAAGAACCACTGGACGAACTCGAATCCGCCCGCCAGCTCGACGAGCGCGCGCAGCTCCTGGGGGAAGACCATCCGCGAGCGGTGGACCTGGCGGTACACGCGGCGCGTTCCGTTCTCGATGGCCTCGAGCGTCATCCGCTCGCGGAAGATCTGCGAGACCGGATCGACGTCGTGCAGCGCGCTGAACGACGCGCGGACGATCACGCGTCCGCGCCGCCGCGACCAGGACCAGCTCCGCGCCGGGTTGGTCCACGACGAGGCCATGTAGCGGTCGAAGACGTACACGCCGCCGCGCCGCAGCGACCGCGCCACGCTCCGGAGGTGACCGAGCAGCTGCTCGTTGGTGAGCAGGTGGCCCTGCGAGTCCTGCATGCAGATGGCGGCGTCCACCGGCCGGGGCAGACGGAAATCCGTCATGTCGCCCACGATGAGATCGGCGGCCAGTTGCTTGGCCTCCAGCCGCTCGCCCAGGAACGCCACGTTCTGGGGCGAGAGATCGAGCCCGGTCATCCGGTATCCGCGCTCGGCGAGCCGGATCAAGTGCGGGCCGGTGCCGCAGGCGATGTCGAGCACGCGCCGCACGGGCGCCCGCGCGTACTTGCTGAAGCAGTGGACGAGGAAGTCCACCTCGCCCTTGCGGTTCATGTCGAACGCGATCTCGTAGAGCCGGGGCGCGCTGTAGTGCGCCAACTACGACCACCAGGCGAGCAGCGCTTCTCGGATCACCCAGGAGGCGGCGATGCCGGTGCGTCCGGTCGGGTCCCAGGCGTGGGCGACCTCGACGAGGTCGCCGCCGATGACCCGGCAGCGCGCGAGCATGTGGACGATCTCGATCAGCTCCGGCACGCGCAGGCCGCCGGGCTCCGGCGAGCCGGTGCCGGGCGCCTCGGCCGGATCGAGCACGTCGACGTCGATGGTGACGTAGAGCGGATGTCCGGCCAGCTCAGGCAGGAGCCGGCGGACCACCTCGACGGGATGGCCCTCGTGGGCCGGAAAGAAGTGCGGCCGGCGGTGCTCGTACTCTTCGCGCGAGCCGGTCCGCATGCCGACCTGGTAGACGCGCTCGGCGGGAACCACGTCCATCACCCGCGCCATCGCCGAGGCGTAGTTGTAGCGCTCGCCGAGAAACTCCTCGCGGGTGTCCGGATGGGCGTCGAGCTGGATGATCCGGAGATCGGGGAACGCCGGCGCCAGCACCTCGATCACCGGGACGGTCGCGGTGTGATCGCCACCGAGCATGAACGGCAGGAGCCCCGGGCGCCACCACGCGGCCATCGCCTCCCGAGCGGCGTCGAGCTGCTCGCGGGGCGGCGCGCCGTCCGGCATCTCGCAGTCGCCGAGATCGCCGAGGGGCAGGTCCTCCAAATCGCGAGCGAGGATGGCGGAGTAGGTTTCGATCGAATCCGAGGCCAGGCGCAGGTCGAGGGGGCCCCCGTCGGCGCCCTTTCTCAGGTTCACGCGCCCTTCGAACGGAATCCCGAAGACGGCGATCCCGGCCTCGGCGGCAGGCCGGGAGCACGCGATGAACGCCGGTGAAACAGCCCGCATCTGCCCGCCTCGCGGCGTCAGCTAGTCGAGGGCGATCGCCGCAGGCCGCCCTTTTTCATCGGCCTGCTACGCGAGGTCTTCTTCGCCGAGCAGGGTGATCGCGGCGAGCGCGCAGCCGATCCGCTCGACCCGGTGCTCGACGGCGACGATCCGCTGCTCGGCGATCGTCTCGCCGCGGACCCGGAACGCTTCGTCGAGCATGGCGTGGATCTGCCGCTCGGCTTCGTCGCGGCTGGCCACGCCGTGGAACTCCATGATGACTCCGTTCTTCGCGGGATCGTCCGGGACGGCGTAGCCGACCGCGGCGGCGATGGTCTCGCCGGGCGTCTCGCTGGTCATGGCGGCGTAGGCCGTCGGCACCAGCGCGCCCAGCTTGATCTTCGGAAGCTCGACCACGGGGACCTCGGGGGGAAGAATGCTGGAGACCTTGAGGAGGTTGATGT
The DNA here is from genome assembly GCA_035317605.1 of Candidatus Acidiferrum sp. Classification (GTDB taxonomy): domain Bacteria; phylum Methylomirabilota; class Methylomirabilia; order Rokubacteriales; family CSP1-6; genus DATHGT01. Next base: position 9,409 of record DATHGT010000105.1, read on the forward strand.
TCCCGATGCCGGCGGCGAGAAGCGCGTTGTCGAAGGCATTGAGGGTGGTGCCGCCTTCCGCATGTCCCGCCGTGGCCGCCGCCAGGGTGACCCGTTTCGTCATCCGCCCGCTCCTCCCATCGTAGGTTGTCGTTCGCCTCCCGTCGATTCGCGCGCGTCCCGCGCCGAGCGCGAATCACACTCTGAAGTGCGTGCCGCACCAATGCAAGCGAAAACTGCGTCGCGCGCGAGCGACGACCGTGTCGCGCGCGGCGACGACCGTGTCGCGCGCAGCGCTGACGCGTCGTCCAAATCTCCGGCGGAGACGTGTTTTTTTCTTGCAATCGCAAAATCGCGACCCTACAGTGAATCAGCTTTTGGGTGGCGGCAAGATTTTTGCCGCGGAAAGCGACGACACCGAGTGAGAGCGTCGCAGGAGACGTGCGGTAGATGATCGGCGACGAAAGGAGGCTGGCGCGATTGAACGCCTTGGGTCGACACCTGCTTCTCGAGTTGTTCGATTGCGATCTGGACGCCATCAACAACGTCGAGGCCGTGAAGGGCGCGCTGATCGAGGCCGCCAAGCGAGCGCAGGCCACGATCGTCGACGTCGTATTCCATGAGTTCAACCCCTTCGGCGTGAGCGGCGTCGTCGTCATCGCCGAATCCCACCTGTCGATCCACACCTGGCCCGAGTACCGGTACGCGGCGGTCGACATCTTCTCCTGCGGCGACATCCTGCAGCCCGAGATCGCGGCCCATTACCTCGTCGAGCAGTTCGGGGCCGAGCGCACCTCGGTCGTCGAGATGCAGCGCGGCCTGTTCCTGAGCGCGCCCCATCCGGTCGTGAACAAGTCCGCGGTCGCCCTCAGTTGATCAATCCGCAGTCTTACAAGTGGTTCTTCGAGACCACCACGCCGGTCGAGGGCCACATGCACGCCATCGTCCGGACGGTCGCCTCGCTGCAGACCAAGTTCCAGCACGCCGAGATCATGGAGACCGCTTCCTACGGCAAGGTGCTGGTGCTCGACGGACGCATCCAGTCGAGCCAGGGCGACGAGTTCATCTACCACGACGCCCTCGTCCACCCGGGCATGCTCGCGACCGAGGGCGCGCCCCGCACGGCCCTGATCATCGGGGGCGGCGAAGGCGCGACTCTGCGTGAGGTCCTCCGGTACCCGTCCATCACCCGCGCGGTGATGGTCGACATCGACGGCGAGGTGGTCGAGCTGTGCCGCCGTCACCTCCCCGAGATGCACCAGGGCGCCTTCGAGGACCGGCGGGCCGAGCTGCGGCACGAGGACGCCCGCGGCTACCTCGAGCGGACGAACGACCGCTTCGACTTCATCACCATCGACCTGGTCGAGCCGCTGGAAGAGGGGCCGGCCTGCATGCTGTTCACGCGCGAGTTCTACCAGCTCGTCCACGATCGGCTGACGCCGGGCGGGACCATGACCATGCAGGCGGGCATGACGAAGGTCGGCGATCTCGGGTTCTTCACCGCCATCCATCGGACGCTCTCCCAGGTCTTCCCGGTGGTGGCTGGCTATCAGGCCTTCGTCTCGTGCTTCGGGACACCGTGGGGCTTCATCGTGGCCAGCCGGAAGGTTGACCCGACGACGCTGGCGCCGGCCGCGGTGGATCGTCTGATCGCCGAGCGGGTGAAGGGCACTCTCGGACACTGGGACGGCGTGACTCACCAGCACTGTTTCGCGCTGCCCAGGTACATCCGACTGGCGATCGACGCTCAAACTCGGGTGTCGACCGACGCCAACCCGTTGATCGTCACGTAGCGCCCACCGGTCGCCGTGCGCCGGGGTCTCGGTCTGCTCCTGCTGGCCATCGTCGTCGGACTGGTGGTCGGCTCGCTCCTCGGCGAATTGCTCGGGCAGTTCGTGTCGTCCCCCTGGACCAAGGAAGTGCTCACGCGCGGCCCCATGCTCGGCCTCGCGCCTCCGGCCACGCTCGATCTCCGGCTCCTCTCCGTCACGTTCGGGATCCTCTTCAAGGTCAACATCCTCGGCGTGATCGGGATCATCGTCGCGATCATCATCGTCCGCCGCGTTTGAACAGGCGGGGGGTTGTGATTCTGGCGTCGGGGTCGCCTCGGCGGCGCGAGTTGCTGGGGCGGCTGGGTGTGACGTTTGCCGTGGTGCCGAGCGACATCGAGGAAGTTTTGGACGGGCCGCCTTCCGGAGAGACGGTGGCGGGCCTCGCGCTCGCGAAGGCTCGGGCGGTGGCGGCGCGGGTCGGCGCTGGGGTGGTGTTGGGAGCGGATACGGTCGTGGTGCTCGAGGGAGTTGCGCTGGGGAAGCCGGTCGATGCTGAAGACGCCCGGGCGATGTTGAGGCGGCTGCGGGGGCGGGCGCACGACGTGATCACCGGGGTGGCGGTGGTGGACGCGGGGACGGGGCGGTGCGAGACGACGTCGGTGGTGACGCGGGTGGTGATGGCCGAGGTGGGGGACGACGCGATCGCGGCGTATGTCGCCAGTGGCGAGCCGCTCGACAAGGCGGGCGCGTACGCGATCCAGGAACGAGGCGCGGCGCTGGTGACCGAGTTCGTGGGGTCCTACAGCAACGTGGTCGGGCTGCCGCTGGCGGCGACGGCGCGGCTGCTCCGGAGTTTTGGCGTCGAGGTCAGCGCGCCCGGCGAGGACTGAGCAGCTCCTCCGGCCGCGGGATGCGAAGACCGGGAGAGAACGGCATGTGCGCGCGCACGACTGCGATGCTGTCGCGGAGCTGGGTGACCGTCACCGCGCCGTCGAGCAAGTAGAGGGCGCGCGCGGTCTCCAGACGGCGCGCGAACTCGTCTCCGGTCCCGGTGACGGACCTCGGGAGTCGGGAGGCCAGCGTCTCGGCATCCGCGGTGGCGATCAAGCGCTCGGCGTCGACGAGCGCGCGGACGAGGGCGGCCAGGTCGCGCTCGGCCGGCCGTCGGTCCGCCCGCATGAATACACCGGCGTTCAGGGTGCTCTGACCGAGGGCGCGCTCGACGGCCGCCGGCGTGCGCAGGTCGGCGAGCAGCACGGCATGGCCCTCGGTGACCAGACGGCTGGCCGCGGGCTCCGCCACGATGCCGGCCTGGACCTCGCCGGTCTCCATCGCGGTGACGAGTCCCCGCTCGCCGAGGCTCACGGTTTCGACCTGGGCGATACTGAGCCGCGAGCGCGCGAGGAGCGCCATGAGCCAGGTGTGCGCGGGATCGCCGGGCGCGGCGATCCCGACGCGGAGCCCGGCGAGCTGATCGACCGAGCGCACGCCGGCCTCGAGGGGCGCGGCGAGCAACAGGGCCACCGGCGGCGCCGCGGTGAGACCGAAGACCAGGCGTGGCCCCTGGGTGGCCGCGCGGGTGGCGAAGCGCAGCACCGCTTCGAGCGACGTCGCCGCGAGGTCGGCTTGCCCTTGAGCGAGCGCCTCGGCGGCCCCGACCTCGGCGCGCGTGGTCTTGAGGGTGACGTCGAGTCCCTCGCGCACGAAGAAGCCCTGAGCCTCGGCCACGCGAAGCGGAAGATACTCGGCCGACGTCGGCGGCCCGCTCACCGCGATCGTCAGCGCCTGGAGCAGGAGGATCAGTCCGATCATGGGTCGATCACCGAACGCACGCGTCCTTCGCTGGCGCAAGATCCCGGGGCCGCCTGCCGATCCAACGAAGGCGCGGCTGCTGCGGCTCTACGTGGCACTCGGGCGGCGCTTCGGACCGCAGCACTGGTGGCCGGCGCGCACGCCGTACGAGGTGGCCGTGGGAGCCATCCTGACCCAGCACACCGCGTGGACGAGCGCCGCCCGCGCGGTGGCGGCGCTGCGCGCGCGCCGGCTGCTCCGTCCCGAGCCCGTCGCCGCGCTCCCCGAAGCCGAGCTGGCCGAGGTGATCCGCGCCGCCGGAACGTATCGGCTCAAGGCGCGGCGGCTTCAGGCGTTCACCCGCTGGCTGCTCGAGCGGTTCGGCGGGCGCTTCGCCGGCATGCGGCGCGCGCCGCTCCTGGCCCTGCGCCGGGAGATGCTGGCGATCGTCGGGCTCGGGCCCGAGACCGTGGACGCGATCCTGTTGTACGCCGCCGGCCGCCCGGTGTTCGTCGCCGACGCCTATGCGCGCCGCCTGCTCGCGCGTCACGGCTTCGTCCCCGAGCGCGCCGGCTACGAGACCGCGCGCGGCTTCCTCGAGGCTCATCTGCCCTCGGACCCGGCGTTGTTCAACGAGTTCCATGCGCTGATGGTGGCGGCGGGCAAGGAGCACTCTCGGACAGCAGGGCGACAATCCGCTCGGCCGCGTCCGGGATCGCCACCGAGCGCGCCCGCTCGCCCATCTCCTTCAAGCGGGTCGGGTCGGCGAGCAAGCCGAGCACCCGTTCGCCCAGAGCGTCGGCGGTGAGCGCGGCCTGGGGAAGGATGTCGCACCCGCCGGCCCGCTCCACGGCCCGCGCGTTGGCGGTTTGCTCGTCGCCGCTCGTTCCCGGCAGCGGCACGTAGAGCGCGGGCACGCCGAGCTGGCAGCACTCGTTCACGGTCCCGGCCCCGGCCCTGCCGATCACCAGTGACGCGGTGGCGTAGATCGCGGCGAGCTCGGCCCCCACGTACGGCACCACCGTGTAGCGCGACGCCAGCCCGGCCGGCAGCGCCCCTCGACGGATCGCGAGCCACGCGCGATCGCCGGTCGTCGGGTGATCGCCGCACTGGTGGATCACCTGGGCGTGCTCGAGGAGCCTGGGGAGGGCTTCGCCGAGGGCGCGATTGATCCGATGGGCGCCCTGGGCCCCGCCGGTGACGTAGATCAGCGGCAGCGCGGGGTCGAGCCCGAAGCGGGCGACCGCGTCAGCCCGCGAGCCGTCGCGCAGCTCGGGGCGCAGCGGGTTGCCGGTGAGCACGCCCTTGCCGCGCGGAACTCTCGCCTCCGACCCCGGGAAGCTCAGCGCCACCCGGCGCGCGAAGCGGATGGCCACGCGGTTGGCGAGCCCGGGCACGGCCGTCTGCTCATGGGCGACGACGGGGACGCCGCGCATCGCGGCGGCGATCACGGTCGGCAGCGCCACGAATCCACCGGTGGCGAACACCACCCGCGGCCGGAGACGTCGGAGGTGGCCCGCCGCCTGAACGACGCCGGCGGGGGCCGCCACCGTCAGGTCGCTCACGTTTCGCCAGGACCAATAGCGGCGAAGCTTGCCGGTGGCTATGGCGAAGTAGGGGATGCCGCGCTCGGGAACGAGCCGGGCCTCGACCCCGTCGCGGCTGCCGATCCACGCGCACGGCACGCCGCGTTCGCCGAGCAGCGACGCCACCGCGAGCCCCGGGCTGGTGTGACCGCCCGTGCCGCCGCCGGCGATCAGGATCAGGAAGACTTCTCCCGGTGACGCTCGACGGCCAGGTGGATCAGGCGGTCGACCAGGGTGACGTAGTCGAGCCCGGAGGCTTCCCACATGCGGGCGTAGCCGCTGGTGGCCGTGAAGCCGGGAATGGTGTTGATCTCGTTCACGAACAGGCGATCGCCCTCGAGGAAGAAGTCGACGCGCGCCATGCCCGCGCAGTCGATGGCCCGGAAGGCGGCGATGGCCAGCTCGCGGACCTGACGCGCGACGTCGGCGGGGATGGGCGCCGGGATCAACAGGCGCGCCTGGCCGTCGGCGTACTTGGTCGCGTAGTCGTACCACTCGGACTCGTAGACGATCTCGCACGGCTCGGAGGCCGTCGGGTCGTCGTTGCCGAGCACGCTGATCTCGACCTCGCGGGCCTTCACCGCGTGCTCGACGACGATCCGCCGATCGTGGCGCGCCGCCTCGTCGAGGGCCGCCGGCAGCTCGGTCGCGATCGCCACCTTGCTGATGCCCACGCTGGAGCCGAGGTTGGACGGCTTGACGAAGCACGGAAAGCCGATCTCGTCGGCGACGCGCCGGGCCACCGCGTCCGGGTCTTCGCGCCACTGCCGCCGCTCGACGACCACGAAGTCGACGATGGGCAGGCCGTGGGCGCGGAAGAGCGTCTTCATGGTGATCTTGTCCATGCCCACGGCGGACGCCAGCACCCCGGCTCCCGTGTAGGGAACGTCGGCCAGCTCGAGCAAGCCCTGGATGGTGCCGTCCTCGCCGTACGGCCCGTGCAGCATCACCACGACCACGTCGACGTCGCGCCGGATCTGCGGAGGCAATCCGGACGACGAATCCACGCGGGCCAGCGCGGCGTCAGGGGCGGCGTCCATCGTGAGCCCGGTCGCTGGAGGACTCGGCTCGGCGGCCCGGATTTCGGTCATTGAAGGGCTCGTCTCGCCGCCTGCGGGCGGCTCACCTCGCAATGCCACGAGCGCCTTCTTGACCGCGCCGGTGGGATCAGCCGACGGGAGGGAAATGCGGGCCTCGGCGGCGAGCGCGCGGAGTGGGTCGGCGCCGACGACCCAGTGACCGTCGCGGGCGATCCCGATCGGTACGACCGTGTGGCCGCCCCGCTCGAGCGCTGACATGACGGAGGCCGCGGAAGCCAGCGACACTTCGTGCTCTCCCGAACGCCCACCGAACACGACCCCGACGCGCAGTCGCGTCATGGACAAATTCTACTGGCTCGGCTTTCGATCACTGGCGGCTTTCTGCTCGGAGCGCCAGCGGCGCCAGTCGGCGAGGCGGCGGGCCACGTCGGCTTCGAGGCCGCGATCGGTCGGCCGGTAGTACTGACGATCGCGCAGCGAGTCCGGCAGGTGCTGCTGGGCGACCCGCGCGTCGGGGGCGTCGTGAGCGTACTGGTAGCCGGCGCCGTACCCGAGGTCCTTCATGAGCCCCGTCGGCGCGTTGCGGATACCCAGCGGCACCGGCTCGCTGGGGCGCTCGGCCACGTCTTCCTTGGCCTCGTTGAAGGCCACGTAGGCTGCGTTCGACTTGGGCGCCATGGCGAGATAGAGCGTGGCCTGGGCCAGCGCCAGCTCGCCCTCGGGCGACCCGAGGAAGTCGTACGCGTCCTTGGCGGCCAGCGTGATCGTGAGGGCCATCGGGTCGGCGTTGCCAACGTCCTCCGAGGCGAAGCGGACCAGCCGGCGCGCCACGTAGAGCGGCTCCTCGCCCGACTCCAGCATCCGCGTCATCCAGTAGAGCGCTCCGTCGGGATCGGAGTCGCGCAGCGATTTGTGGAGCGCGGAGATCAGGTTGTAGTGCTCCTCGCCCCCCTTGTCGTAGAGCAGCGACTTTCGCTGGGCCGCCTCGCGAATGGCCGTCTCGGTCACGCGCGGGCGCTCCCCATTGAGGGGGGCCAGGGTGACCGCCAGCTCGAGGATGTTGAGGGCCGAGCGCGCGTCGCCGTTGGCGAGGGCCGCGATGCGGCCGAGCGCGGCGTCGTCGACGAGCGGCCGCCGGGACGCGAGTCCTCGCTCGGCGTCGGCGAGGGCACGGCGGAGGATCTCGACGAGGTCGCTCTCGGCCAGGCCGTGGAGCACGTAGACGCGGCAGCGCGAGAGCAGCGCCGAGTTCACCTCGAACGACGGGTTCTCGGTGGTGGCGCCGATGAGGATGAGCGTGCCGTCCTCGACGTGCGGGAGGAACGCGTCCTGCTGGCCGCGGTTGAACCGGTGGATCTCGTCGACGAAGAGCACGGTGGAGCGCCCGTGACGCTGGCGGTCGACCTCGGCCTCGGCGATCACCGCGCGGATCTCCTTGACTCCGGAGAGCACGGCGGAGAACGCCACGAAGCGCGCGCCGGTCTTGTCGGCCATCAGCGAGGCGAGCGTGGTCTTGCCGGTGCCCGGCGGCCCCCAGAGGATCATCGAGTGCAGCTCGCCGCGCTCGATCGCCGCGCGCAGCACGCGCCCGGGCCCGAGCAGGTGTTCCTGGCCGACGACTTCGTCCAGCATCCGCGGCCGCATGCGATCCGCCAGGGGACTCGGCGTGGCAGCCTGCCCCGCTCCCGACGATCGTCGCTCGCCAACCGGCTCGCTCCGTCCTGCCTCCCCCCAGAATCCCGATTGCGCTGGCGAAGCCGGCGCTCGAACAGAGGCGCGATCGTCTCTTCCCTTCATTGGCCCGCAAGAAAATCGGGGAGCGTGGCCAGGTCGGTCAACGTCGCGACGGCGTCGATCTTCCAGCGATGGAGGTCGGCGGCGGTCATGCGGTAGGCGATGAAGGGGACGCCGGCGGCGGTGGCGGCCACGCCGTCGACCCAGGAGTCACCGACCATGAACGCCTGGTGCGTCTCGGAGCCATTCGCGAGGGCGGCGATCACGCGCCAGCCGTCGGGGTCGGGCTTCAGCGCTCGCATCTCGTCGCGCGTCACCACCACGTCGAAGTGTCGGGCGAGGCCGAGGCGCGCGAGGGCGGAACGGGTCACCGCGCCCGCGTTGTTGGTCCACAGCGCGGCCACGAAACCGAGCCGGCGCGCGCCCGCCACCGCGTCGAGGGCGCCGGACTCGAGCGTGGCCTCATCCATCGCGCGCTGCTCGCGGTCGAGGGCCAGCGTCCACAGCGCCGTCTCGTGAGCGGGCATCTCGCGCTTGCAGAATTGCAGCAGCTCGCCCACGCGGTATCGCTCCTCACGCGCGGGAAGGCAGGCGCCCGCGCGCTCGAGGTGGTCGCGCATGTCGGCGGCCATCGCGGCCAGGTCGAGGGGCGTCGTGACCAGCGTGTGATCGAGGTCGAAGGCACAGACGCGCACGGTGGACGTAGGATAACGTGCTACGATGATCGCGTCATCATGAAGCGCCGATTGCGTTTCTTCTCGGCGTTCCTCGTACTCCTCCCGGCCGTGTTCTCGGCACCGCCCGCCGGCGCCATCGATGAGATCGAGCGGCAGTGGCTGGTGGGCTCGAGCGCGTTCGCCGACGGTCTGCACCCGCTCGCTCGCCGCGTCCTCGAGCGCTTCGTGGCCGAGCATCCCGACGACCGCCGCGCCGCCGAGGCGTTCTTGATGCTCGGCAAGGCGCGGCTGAGCGCCGGCGAAGCCGAGGGCGCGCTGGAGGCCTTTCGTCTGGCCCAGACCTTCACTCCGCGGCCGGGAGCGCCGATGGAGGTGAAGCTCTGGGAAGCCGAGGCGCTTCTGCGGCTCAAGCGTTTCGCCGAGGCCCGCGCCGCTTACGACGAGGTCTTCCGCACCGACGCGACCTCTCCGCTCGCCGTCGACGCTCTCTATGGATTCGGCCTGGCCGAGCTCGAGATGAAGCGTCCCGAGTCCGCGGTCTCCGCCTTCCGTGACCTCCTGGAAGCGTGGCCCGAGCATCGGCTCGCCCCCGCGGCGACGCTGTCGATGGCGACCGCGCTCGCCGACCTCAAGCGCTTCAGCGAGGCGCTGCCGCTGCTCGAGGGCTTCACCAGGAAGTATCCCGGGCACAAGCTCGCGCCGAACGCGCAGTACCTCCTCGGCCTGACCCACATCCAGACCGGGGACCGCCGGACCGGCGTGGCCGATCTGAAGGCGTTCCTCGACAAGAACCCGACGCACGACCTGGCGCCCGACGCTCGCCGCCTCGTCACCGACACGCTGGCGCGCTACGGCGACCGCGAGGACCTGGAGGAGAGCTACAAGACGCTGACGACTCAGAAGCCGCCGACGGCCGAGGCGCTGTACGACGCCGCCGGCTTGGCCAAGCGCCTGGGACGCCCGAAGGACCAGGAGGCGATGTGGCGCCGGCTCGTCGACGAATTCCCCGGCCACATGCTGGCCCGCCGCGCGGCCCTGGAGCTGGCCGGCCTGACCTTCAAGCGCAACCAGTGGAAGGACAGCGCCGCGTTCGCCCGCGCCGCCGCCGAGAGCGAGGAGGACACGGTCAAGGCGGAAGGATGGCTCCAGACCGGGGAGGCCGAGCTGAAGCTCAAGCACTTCCCGGCGGCGGCCAAGGCCTTCGAGTCCGTGGTGACGATCAGGAACGCCGAGGCCGCGGTGCGCTACCGGGCGTTCGCGGGACTCGGGCTCGCACGCGAGGAGCAGAAAGACTGGAAGGCGGCGCTGGCCGCGTACGAATCCGCGGCGCGGACGCCGGACGCCACGCTCCGCGACTGGGCGACCAAGCGCGTGGCCGCGATGAAGAGCCACCTGGGCAACGCCTCGCCGAAGTCGAAGACGGGATCAGGCTCGTGAACCGCCCCGTCGCGGTCGGATTCGCGCTCGCGATCTGGACGCTCGTCACCGCCGCGACGCCGCTGCCGCTGGCGCCGCCGCCGCCCGACCTCGCGCCGCTGGTGCCGTTCGTCTCGGCGCCGCTCGACAAGCCTCCGGTCAAGCTGCCGGTCATCGCGATGCCGCCGCCGCCGATCGAGGTTCCGCCGATTCCGCCCGCGGCCCCCCTGCGGCCCGCCACCGACAAGCCGACGGCGACGATGCCGCCACGACGCACGCTGCCGTGCGTGGGCGCCTGGACCGGCCAGGCCGGCGAAGCGCTCGAGTGCGGGCGCGCCCAGCTCCTGCGCGGCGACCTCACCGACGCCGTCCAGAATTTCGAGCGGGCGATCCGCAACGCGGACGATCGCGCCGTCGCCGTCGAGTCCCGGTACTGGCTGGGCGAAACGCTCTACCGTCTCGGTCGCCTCGAGCTGGCCGACACACAGTTCCGGCGGGTCGTCGAGGACCGATCGCCGGCGGTCTCGCCGTTCGCGCTGCACGGCAGCGGGTGGACCGCGCTCGTGCTCGGCGACGCCGCGCGCGCTCACGACGCGTTCGCTCAGCTCCTGGTCTCGACGCATCCGATGGCGGTCGACGCGTGGGCCCGTCACGGCCTCGGGCTGGCGCTCTCGGCGCTCGGGCGTCATGCCGAGGCCCAGCGCACGTGGGCGGATCTGCTGGCGCGTCGTCCCGGGCCCGCGCTGGAACGCGACGCGCTCTTCTGGAACGGCGACGCGCTCGGGCGCATCGGTCAGCCGGACAAGGCCGCAGCCGAGCTGGCGCGGTTCGTTCAAGGCGGGCCGCATCCGCTTCTCTCCGCCGGACTCGCGCGTCAGGCCTGGTGGAACCTCGTCGCCGGCCAGCCGAAGGAAAGCCTCGCGGCTCTGCGCGCGTACCCGGGCCCGCCCATGCCCGAGCCGAAACCGGAAGGGGGAAAGCCGGCGCCTCCGCGCGCCGCCGGTCCCAATCCCCAGGACACCGCCGACCGCGACTGGATCGACGCCACGCAGGCCCTGGCCTCGCTGGCCGTCGATGATTGGAACGGTTCTCGTGTCGCGGCGCAGGCGCTGGACGGGCGGAAATCGCCGCTCGCGTTGCCCGTTCAGCTTCGCGTCGCCGCGGCCGCGCTGGCCCGCCGCGAGAACGCGACCGTCGACGCGATGGTCGCCGAGCTGATCAAGGGCACCCTGACCCCGCCGGTCCGCGCCTGGGTCCTGACCCTCAAAGGTGAGGCGGCCCGCGCCGAGGGCAAGGGCGACGACGCGCGCACCCAGTACGACCTGGCCCGCGGGATCGACGCCGGCAGCGACGTGGGCCGCTACGCGACGATTCGCGTGGCCCAGATCAACCTCGAGATGCGCGAGTTCGCCCAGGCCGTGACCGACCTGGCCCCGCTCGTGGGGGCGCCCGGCGACCCCGCCCGCCGCGCCGCCGTGCTCTTGCTCCAGGGCGAAGCGGCGTACCGCGCGGGCGACCACAAGACCGCCACGGCGGCCTTCGAGCGCGCGGTCACCGACGTGCCCGACCGTCCGGAGGTGCGCGCCGCGCGTCTGGGCCTGGCCTGGACGGCGCTGCGCGCGGGGCGCGGGGACGACGCGGGCCGCCGCTTCGCGGAATTCGCCCAGCTCTATCCCGACGACGAGCACACCACCGACGCGCTCGTGCTCGCCTCCGAGATGGCCCTCGCCCGGAACGATTCGAAAGGCGCGCGCGAGCTGCTCGATCGCGTGCTGTCGCGCTATCCCGGCGCGCCGCGCGCGGAATTCGCACGGCTGAACCGCGCCATCCTCATGCTGCGCTCGGGAGAAGCCGCGGCCGCGGTGGCGCCGCTGCGCGACTGGGCGGGCCGCGCGCCGTTCCCGCCGCTGCTCGGGCGCGCGCGGATCGCGCTCGGGGTGGCGCTGCTCGGCGCGGGCCGGCCGGGCGAGGCGCGCGCGGAATTCCTCGCCGCCCGGCGCGAGGGAGAGGGAGCGCTGGCCAGCCTCGGCCTCGCGACCGCGGCGCTCGCCGAGGACAAGCTCCCCGACGCCTCGCGCGAGTTCACCGAGGCCCGCAACGACGGCACGGCCGCGATCGCCGCCACCGCCGACTACGGGCTCGCCGCGATCGGCTTTCGTGGCGGCGCCACCGGCGCGTTCAAGACGGCGGCGACGTCGCTGCTCGCCGCAGCGCCCAAATCTCCGGAAGCGCCGGCGCTGCTCTACGCGCTCACCGGCCTGGCCGCCGACGCCAAGGACTGGCCCGCGGCACTCACCACGGCCAAGCGACTGGTGACCGAGTTCCCGAACGACGCGCGCGCCGACGACGGGCTCGAGCGCGTCGGGGCCGCCGCCGCCGCCAACGAGCACGCCTGGCCCGTCGCCTACGAGTCCTACGCGCTGCTCCGCCAGAAGTATCCGAAGAGTCCCTTCGTCGAGGATTCGCGGGTGGCCTTTGCGGAATCGCAGGTGGAGACCGGGCGCGCCGCCGAAGGCCGAAGTGCGCTCGAGCAGTACGTCGCGTCGGTGCCGCTTACCGCGACGGACACGCGGGGGGCGCGTGCGCGGATCGCGCTCGGCCGCGCCCGCGAGCTCACCGGCGATCACGCGGGCGCTCTCCAGGCGTACACGGAGGCGGCGCGGGTGGCGCCGCCGGACCGGTGGACCAAGGACACCCAGCTCGGCTATGCGCGGCTGCTCACGCAAGGCCGTCGGTACGACGAGGCCAAAGGACTGCTCGAGCCCCTGATCAAGACCGGGCCCGCGCCGGCGGCCGCGGAAGGCGCGCTCGCGCTGGGCGAGGCGTTCCACGGCAAGGGCGACGAGGCGGCGGCCATCGAGTACTTCATGACCGCGGCCTACGTCGCGCCCGACACCGCCGCCGGGCGTCGCGGATTGCTCGCCGCCGGACGCGCGTTCGCCGCGCTCAAGCAGCCCGACGCCGCGGCCACCGTCTATCGCAAGCTCCTCGCCCAGCCGAACGTCCCCGCCGACCTCGCCGACGCCGCCCGCAAGGGACTGGCGGAGGTGGGGCGATAGCCCGCCGATGAAGGGATACGGGGGACGGATTCTCTCGGTCGACCTCAGCGACGGGAGCTCGCGCGTCGACGCGCTGGACGAAGCGACGGCGCGCGCGCTGCTGGGGGGCAACGGGTTGGCGGCGCGGCTGCTGCTCGATCGTGTCCCCGCCGGCGTCGACGCGTTCGATCCGGCCAACGCGGTCGTCTTCGCGGTGGGGCCGATCACCGACACCACGATTCCCGGCAACAGCCGCGCGCTGGTCGCGACCAAGTCGCCGCTGACCGGGCTCTTCTTCGACTCGACCTTCGGCGGGCGCTTCCCCGCCACGCTCAAGCGCACCGGGTTCGACGCCCTGTTCGTCACCGGCCGCGCGTCCACGCCGTCGTACCTGGTCGTCGACGAGCACGGCGCGCGGGTCGAGCCCGCGCAGGACCTGTGGGGACGCACGACCCGCGACGCCGTCGGCGCGATCGTGGCCAGGGAGGGCGCCGACGCCGACGCGATCGCCATCGGCCCCGCCGGAGAGCACCGCGTGCGGTTCGCGGCGATGGCCCACTACTGGAAGAACCGCGAGGGCGTGTCGGGCCGCGGCGGCATCGGCGCGGTGCTGGGCGCGAAGAACTTGAAGGCCGTCGTGGTCAAGGGCGCGCGCAAGACCGAGGTCGCGGACGCGGCCGCGCTCAAGGCGCTCGTCGACCAGACGCGCGAGCTGGTCAAGACCGGGACGCAGGCGCTCTCGACGTTCGGCACGCCGTTCCTCGTCGGTCCCATCAACGCGCTCGGCGGGCTCGGCGCCTACAACCTGCGACAGGAGACGTTCGCCGAGGCGCGCGCGGTCGGCGGCGAGGAGATGAAGGCGCACTATCACGATCGCGACACCACGTGTCTGAAGTGTCCGGTGGCCTGCGGCAAGCAGTACGCGATCACCGAGGGCGAGTTCGCCGGCACCAGGGCGAAGATGCCCGAGTACGAGACGATCTTCGCCCTCGGTCCGATGCTCGGGATCTCGAATCCTGAGGCCCTCATCCTGGCCAACGACCTCTGCGATCTGCTCGGGATGGATACGATCTCGATGGGAGTGACGCTGGCCTTCGTCGCCGAGGCGCTCGAGCGCGGCTGGCTCAGCGCGGCCGAGGTCGGCGTGCCGTTCGGCTGGGGCGATTGGCGAGGCATGCTCACGCTCGTCGAGCAGACCGCGCGCCGCGAGGGCTTCGGCGCGCGCCTGGCCGAGGGCGCGTGGCGATTGGCCGAATCGGTCCATCCCGAGGGCACGCGCCTGGTCTACGCGGTCAAGCGCCTGGAGCTGCCCGCTCACTCCGCGCGGGCACTGAAGGGACTCTCGATCGGCTACGCGACGGCCACGCGCGGCGGCAGTCACCACGACACGCGGCCGACGCCCCAGTACGCGGCGGGCTTCGATCGACGAGGCACCGCGGACAAGCCGGCCTTCGCGGTGCGGAGCCAGCACTTCACCGCGGTGGGCGATTCGCTGGTGATGTGTCGCTTCACGTCAGAGCGCGGCTTCGGCCTCTTCCTCGGTGAGCCGTACGCCGCGATGGTGCGCGCGGTGACGGGGTGGGACGTGACCGTCGACGAGCTGGAGCGCGTGGGCGAGCGCATCGTCAACCTCGAGCGGCTCTTCAACGTGCGCGAAGGCGTGCGCCGCACCGCCGACGTGCTGCCGTGGAAGGTCATGCACGAGCCCATTCCCGACGGCCCGTCCGCCGGAATGTTCTGCCCGCCCGACGAGCTCGACGCGATGCTCGACGAGTATTACCGCCTGCGCGGCTGGACGCGCGACGGCGTCCCCGACGCATCCCGGCTCTCCGCGCTTCAGATCTAGCCCCCGACCTCGTTGGTACTCTAAAAGCAAGAGACGCCGGAGGTGTCTTATGCAAACGTTTGCGCAGCTCGCTCTTCCCGGCACCATCCTGGCCAGCGCGCTCGGCGCCGTCGTGCTCTGCGTCGTCGTGCTCCTGTACGGCTTCAAGAGCGAGCCGGACGACGACGCGGCTCCCGTGCGGCGGCTCCTGTTCATCCGTCTCGGTTACGCGCTCGCGGCGGCCTGCTTTGCCGTCGCGCTGATGCTGAGCACGGTGGCGCTTCTCGATCAGCGGCGAGTCGCCGCGGCCGCGACGATTGCCGCGCCGACCGACGACGTGCAGCACGTGGCGGCCCGGGTCCGGGACCTCGAGCAGCGGCTGGCCGCGACCGAGTCGCGAGCGGCCGACGGCGCAGTCGTCGCGTCGGTGCCCGCAACCGTGGAGGTGCCTGTCAGCGCGGAGTCGCGCCGTCCCGCCGCATCGTTGCCCGCGCGCTCGCGGAAGGTGGCCCGTGCGTCCACGGCGCCGGCCTCCGACAATTTCGGGGCGACCGTTCGTGAGGGCTGGGACGCGGTCAAGCGTGGCTTCCGCGAGACGGGCCGAGATATTCAGGCGAGCTTCTCCAGTCGATGACGGAGGGCGGTCGCGCTCGCTGGCAGATGGCTTGCTCCTTTTCTGCCTCCTGAAGTCGCAGTCACTCTTCAAGGAGGTGCCCTTATGCGATCTCGGATCGCACTCTTTGCAATCGCGCTCGTGCTGAGCACGGCCGCGCTGGTCTCGGCGCAGACCGTCGAGTCCGGAACGGTCGTCCGCGTGGACCCGCAGTCGAGCGTGGTCGTGCTCGACGACGGCCGCATCTATCGCGTCACGACTAACACGGTGTTCATGATCGACAACCGTCCGACCGCGTTCAACGTCCTTCGCTCCGGTGATCGGGTCGTCATCCAGTCAGGCGAGCCAGTGGCCTTCCGCGAGGGCCGCTACGTCGCGATGGCGCCGACCGGAGTGGTAGCCCAGGCTCCGCCATCCACGATCGTGCAGGCGCCGCCTCCGCCCGCGCCGGCCGCGCGCACCGCGGTCCCGCTCGGCGTGCGGCAGACCGTCTACGGCACCGTCACCGACGTCGACCGTGACGGCAAGATCAAGATCAAGACCGACCGGGATTCGTTCGAGGCGCGCGTCTCTCCGGAGGCGCTCCGCCAGATCAAGAAGGGCGACAACGTCGTCATCGAGCTGACGATCAGCCCGCCCGGCGCCGCGTCGCCGCGGTAACCGTGCGCGGAGGGATGGGCCGACCCATCCCTCCGCCTCACATTCGCCGGCAGCCGGTTTGCACGATCGTCGTCAGGAGGCAACCCATGAGGTCATTCCGTATCAGCGCACTGATCCTGATCATGACCCTGATCGTCATAGTCGCCGCGGTCGCCATGGTCGCGTCCGCGCAGCAACGCTCGGTGGGGCAGGTGATCGACGACACGACCCTCACCACCGAGATCAAGGCCAAGCTCACCGCCGACACCCTGTCGAACCTGACCAAGATCGGCGTCAACACCCGTGACGGCGTGGTCACCCTGACCGGCGACGTGGACTCGCTCGAGCGCAAAACCCGCGCCGTCCAGGTCGCCAGCTCGGTCCGGGGCGTGCGGCAGGTCGTCGACAACGTCCAAGTCCTGGGCCCGACCACGCCACCGCCGCCGGCAGCATCGGCGCCCGGTCAGCCGACGTTCGAGGTGATCGGCGTCGTCTCGCAGGTCGATCCGTCGACCGGAACCATCATTCTCCAGGACGGCCGGGTGCTCAGGATGACGGGCAACACGCTCGTGTGGCAACCGGCGACCATTCAGTCGCTCCGCCCGGGGACCCAGGTGCTCGTCCGCGGCGCCGAGCGTCTCACCCTCGGGCAGGGCGCACCCGGCCCGTCGAATGTCGCGTGGCCTTCGGCCTCGCCGCGATGAAACCTCCCGCCGCGTGAATGAGCCCCACACTGGGATGTACCGGGGATGAACCGCTCGCTTGAAGGAGGACTCGTGATGATGAATCGCTGGATTCGAGGTATGGCCGCGCTGTCGCTGCTCACGCTCGTCGCCACCGGCTGCGGGACCGCCACCGGCGCCGCGGTGGGCGCGGGTTCGGGCGCGGCGATCGGTGCGGGTACCGGCTACGGCGCGGGCAAAGGCGCGCTGATCGGTGTGGGCGTGGGCGCCGCTGCCGGCGCCATCTACGACATCACCCGCCACAACCGCTGATCGTCTTCGGGCGCCCCGGTCTCGCCGGGGCGCCCGCGTCGAATCGTTAGCGTGGCGGGCCGCTCGGATCGCGCTAGCGGCTCGCCGCCCACAGCAACGTGAGACCCGAGCACAGCAGAAGCGCATCCAGCAGCAATCGATAGAACGCCGGGCTGAGCCTGAGCACGATGCGCTTGGCCACGAAGGCGCCGATCATGAGAGACGATCCGGTGATCAATCCCTTCACGATCGCGTCGGCGGGCAACGCTCCCAGTCCCCGGAACGTCACGACCTTGCTGATGTACACGGTGAGCGAGCTGGCCGCCTCCGTGGCGATGAATCCGCCCTTCACGAGCCCGTACGCGGTGAACGCCGGCACGCTGAGCGGTCCTGTCGACGCGACCACCCCCGTGAGAAACCCGATGACCGCCCCCGCGATCGCGAGATGCCACAGCTTCAGACGGAGCTGATGCGCGCTGAGCCAGCGACCGAGCGGAATCATCGCGAGGAAGAACACGCCCAGCGCGAGGTCGACGGTGCGCGAGGGCAGCGCCAGCAACGTGCGAGCACCCAGCGCGGCCGCGGGAATTCCCGTGACCGAGTACACGAGACACGCCCGCCAGTCGATCTCGCGCCACCACACGGCCATCTTCGCGATGTTCCCCATCACCGCCGCGATGGCCATGATCGGCACCGCCTGCTTGGGCCCGAAGGCGAGCACGAGCACGGGCACCAGCATGATCGACGCGCCGGTCCCGATGATCCCGCTGATCGTCCCCGCGGCCAGTCCAACCGCCAGCACCAGCACGTACGCCATGGCCGCTCACCATACCGTACCGCTCGCGTTTATCCGACTGACTATCCTGGCGACATCGCTGGAAGACCGCTGAGACGTCCGTAAACGGCCGCTGCGCGCTCATCGTCAATCATTGTGGTACTCGCGCTGAGTGCCGATCTCCCATCGGGGGCATGCGACGTGATGCCGAATCGTGCCGCGTTGATCACCGCGCTGATCCTGAACCACCCGCTCTGCACCGAGTGCCTGGCGACGAAGTCCGGTCTCAGTCTCGCCGACCTGGACGCGAACATCGCGACCATCGAACCGTCGCTGGTCCTCCGCCACGCCGCCGACCGTTGCCGCGCCTGCGGCTGCACCGACACCACCCTCTCTCTCGAACAATCGACGTAGTCGTCGCCCCCGCTTCCCACGGGTCGCGCCGCATCCGTCGGTCGCCATCACAGACTCAGCGACCGCCGAACACATTGACCGTCGTGCGCGAGTCCGCCAGAATGCACTCACGGGCGGATAGCTCAGTTGGGAGAGCGCAGCCCTTACAAGGCTAGCCGGGCGCTCACCTATGCGGGGCCATCCGGCCCCATCGCCTTTCGCCGCACGCGGTTACGCCGCGCCTCGCCCCACCCCGAACCCCGATACGCACGGGTCGCCACGGATACGGTTAGTAAAGTTCTAGCTAAGCTCTGCGCGTCGGGGCGCGTGGGTGCGTGATGGCCCGCCAGCCGATGCACCTGGTCCCCTCCAGTCCGCTGCCGGCCGCGCCGCTGATCACACCGGGGATGCTCGACGCGCGGGACGCCGAGGCCGCCGCGGCGGACGCGCGACGGGCGCTCGCCGCCGTGCTCGCGCGACCGGTTAAGAAACACCAGAACCCCTCGGAACGGGCGGCCGAGGTGCGCCGGGCCTGCGAATGGCTGGCCACGCTCCCGACGGTCGACCAGAAGTTCTACACGAAGGGTCTTGCCCAGCACTACGACCTCAAGGTCAGCGACATCAACGAGGAGCTAGCGCGTGTGCGTGCACTGACGCCACCCGCGGAGGACACCTCGGAGGGCGTCGTCCCGGACTGGGCCGTCGCGGCGCTCACCGACACGGGCAACGGCGAGCGGTTTGCGCGCCTACACGCGGACGAGGCGCGCCACTGCTGGGCGACGAAGCAATGGTTCGTGTGGGGAGGCACCTATTGGGTCCCGGACCAGGGCGACCACGTGCAGGCGCTGGCGAAGGACGTCGCGCGGTCGATCTATCACGAGGCGGCGGGCGAGACCACTGACGACGAACGCAAGGCGCTGGCCTCGTGGGCGATGAAATCCGAGAGCGAAAAGCTCCTCAACAGCATGATCTCCCTGGCGCGCTCCGAGCCCGCCATCACGATCACGACGACCGAGTTGGACCCGGACCCGCACTTGCTGAATACGCCGAGCGGCACCGTCGACTTGCGGACCGGCACCCTGTACCCGCACCGCCGCGAAGACATGATCAGCATGATCACCGCCGCCCCCTACGCGCCGGGTACGACGCACC
Organism: Candidatus Acidiferrum sp.; assembly: GCA_035317605.1. Lineage (GTDB taxonomy): Bacteria > Methylomirabilota > Methylomirabilia > Rokubacteriales > CSP1-6 > DATHGT01. The sequence goes on from DATHGT010000105.1 coordinate 28,813, forward strand.
CGATGCTCGACAAGTTTCTGGCCCGCGCGTTCCCGGACGCGGCGCTCCGGCGCTACGTGCAGAAGTGGGCAGGGTACAGCCTGACCGGCGAGATCACCGAAGACACCTTCGCATTCGCCTGGGGCGAGACGAAGGGCGGCAAGACCACATTCGTGGAGGCCCTGCAAAAGACCCTGGGCGAAGGGTACGCGGCCACGGCCGAGATCGCGACGTTCGCCCAGGGCCGGCCCAAAGCCGGCGCCGCCCGGGACGATGTGTTCCGCCTGCGCGGGAAACGCCTCGTCATCTCCAGCGAGGTTCCGAAGGATATGCAGCTCGACGTCGCGAACATCAAGCAGTGGACCGGGGGCGACACCATTGCCGCGCGCACGCTTTACGCGAAGACGGTGCAGTTCCCGCCCACCATGAAAATCACGATCGCGTGTAATGACCTGCCCGAGGCGCCCGACGAGGAGCCCGCGCTCTGGGAGCGCATCGTCGTGATTCCGTTCCCGCCCACCATTCCCGTCGAGGAGCGGGACCCGCAGATCAAGGCGACGCTGAAGAGCCCCGCGCTCGGCGGGCCGGCCGTGCTCGCGTGGATGATCGAGGGGGCCATCCTCTGGTACCGCGAAGGTCTCGGCAAGAAACCGGAGGCGGTCGTCCAGGCGACGCGGCAGTACCAGTTGGCCATGAACCCCCTGGCCGGGTTCGTGGCGGACTGGTGCGCGCTCGACGGCAGCACATGGACTGCCTCGGCGGATCTCTGGCAGGGCTACACGGCGTGGTGCCGGCTGAACGGGAAGTCGCGGACCGCCGGGTTCATGGAACTTCCCGAGCTGAGCCGCCGGGCGTTCGGGCTGGCCGCGGGCCGCTTGGAGGGGGTCACCCCGGAGGAGCAAGGCCACCAGAAGACCCGCGGCTTCCGCGGGATTGCGCTGAAGCCTGGGAGTACGCCACCGACCGCCGTGCTGCCGGGAGGTGTGGCGTGAGCGGTGAGCGCGGGCGCATGCGGGCGCTTATTACCGGGGCCGAGCTAACTTTTCCCTATACACGCGCGTTAGAGAAAGTTTGTACTCCTACCGTAAATAAGCGCCCGCGACGCGCCGCAAGCGCCCGCATGCCTACCCGACTCGGGGACCCGGCGCTCGGCCTTTGTAAGGCTAAGCGCCCTCGTAACTATGTGGAACTACAGGTTATGTCGATGAACTTAGCTAGCAATTACCTAGCTTGGAAGGGTGTTTGATGGGCGGTAGGCGCCGCCTCTCAGCCGGGGCACCGCGGCTCCTGGGCCGTCACGACGGCCCCCGCGGGCGGGCATACCGCCGTTGCTACAACGCGTTGGCGTCCGAGTTCGCCCTGGACCGCCCCTTGGCCCGCCTGGAGGCCGGGCGCGTGGCCCTGGCGTGGGCGCTCCTACAGGCCGCTACGGAGTCCCTGGAGGCCGCCAGACGCGAACGTGAGAGCGGCCGGGGCCGGCGGCCGAGCGGGCAAGAGATTCGCGCCTTGGAGAAACGCGTGGGCCTGGCCGATGGCAGCTACGCCAGCGCGCTCGACCGGCTGCGCGAGCTGGCGGCCGAGCATGCGCGCTCCACCCCCGACGACTTTGCCACCCAAGTACGGTTCGCGGCGGCCGAGCGCCGCGCCGAGGAGGACACCATCCCATGAGGACCCCGATGGTGAGTGCGCGCCTCACGTCCGTTGAGTTCTTCCGGTCGCTCAAGTGGATCGACCGCCGGCCGCTGGTCATCGAGCCGTATCGTCAGGCGTTGTTCACCCAGGCGCTGGACGAGTACCTCGACGGGCGGCTGCGGTACAACTTGATCCTGTCCGGCAGAGCGAAAAAGAATTGGAAGAGCGCCGACCTTGTGCTCGCGGCGCTTTTCGCGCTCCTGGCGAACGACTCACCGGGCGGCAATCTATGCTACCTGCTCGCGAACGACGAGGATCAAGCCGCCGACGATCTCACCCTCGCGAAGAAACTGATCGAGGCGAATCCCTTGCTGGCGTCGCGCCTCGTCGTCAAGGCGAAGACGATCGAGCGCGCAGACGGGAAGGGCTTCTTGATGATCTTGCCCGCGGGCGACATCGCGGGCAGTCATGGCAAGACCGCGCGGTTCATCGGGTGGGATGAAATCCACGGGTACAAGACCTGGGACATCCTGGAGGCACTCCAGCCGGACCCCACGCGCCTGGACGCCCAGCAGTGGATCACGTCGTACGCGAGCATCTACCACCGGCCCGGCGTGCCGCTGTTCGACCTCTGCCACCAAGGCCGCGCGGGCGCCGATCCGCGCATGCTCTTCTCGTGGTACGGGGCCGACCACACGACGGACCCGGCCTTCGCGGACGCGGACCCCGAGACGCGCGCAAACCCATCACGCGGCACGTGGGCCGACGCCGAATATCTGGAGCAGCAGCAGCGCCGTTTGCCTGCGCACAAGTTCCGTCGGCTGCATCTCAATCTACCGGGCCTGCCCGAGGGCTCCGCGTTCGCGCCGGAACCGATCATGGAGGCCGTCGAGCGCGGCGTGAGCGTGCGCCGGCCCGAGGACGGCATGGCCTACAAAGCCTTCGTCGACATGTCGGGCGGCTCGTCAGATGACGCCACGCTGGCCATCGGCTACACCGACGCCGACGGCCGCGCGGTGCTCGCCCGCGTGGAGAACCAAGGACCACCCCCGCCGTTCGATCCTCGGCGCGCCGTCGAGCGGTTCGTCACCATCCTCCGCGAGTACCAGGTCCGCGAGGTCGAGGGCGACAAGTACGCCGGCGAGACCTTCGTGAGCGACTTCCAGGAGCGCGGCATCCGCTACGTACCGGCCGCGTCGACGAAGAGCGAGCTGTACGAAGCCTTCGAGCCCGTGCTCAACGGCCGCCGTGTCGTGTTGCTCGACTGTCCGATGCTCGAACAGCAGCTTCTCGGGCTCATCTGGAGAGGCGGGAAGATCGATCACCCGAACGGCGAGCATGACGACTGGGCGAACGCGTTGGCCGGCGTGGTGGCCATGCTGGAGCGGCGCGTCCCCGAGTTGCAAATCTGGGGCGGCCCCGCCCCCGCGGCGCGCGTCTCCCCGTTCGACCAGCCGGTGAACGGCCTGCCCGGCACCGGCGGCTGGCGAGCGTGGCGGTAAGTGGCGATGACGGCGGGACGCGCGAAAACCACGTGTCCCCTCATGCGTGTACTGAGCAGGAAGAGAGCCTGTGATGAGACGCCAGGCGGCAATCATGGACCGATCCTCACAATACGTTCAACGTCACCCACGAGCCCTGGTGATGGGTGGGAGGAACTGACTGATGCCACGCCCACGACAACCCAAACCGACCCCTGACCTTTTGACGCAGCTCCCGATGCGCCTCACGCAGCCGACGTTCTGGCACACCGTGCGCTTCCCGGGCCTCGACTGGTTCGAGGCCCGCCTCACCGGCGCGCTCGCCGTCGCCACGCGTGGGCTCACCGACGTCGCCTTCCCGGCCCTCCAGGCGCACGCCCAGCAGGCCGCCGACGCGACGGACCAGACGCAGGAGTCCGGCGAGCACCTCGTGTACGTCATGGCCACCGCCGAGGCCTTGCACCAAGCCGTGCGCGCGTTCGGGGCGGGGCCGCCCGTGCCCAACGCGTGGCCGTGGGAGCATCCCGAGGTCCAGATGCGCACGGCGTTCTACTTCGTGCACCTGATGGAACCCGACGTGGTGCCCGACGTGTGCATCCCCCTCCCCGAGTCCGAGGACGTGCCCGAGGGCACGGGGCGCCTCATCGGCCAACTCTATTTCTGCCTGGCCGCGTACGACGCCGCGAAGGCGGAGGTGGGGCGCCGCACGCGCGAGCACCCGGAGGTCTCCGCCGCGTGGGAAGTGGTGCGCCACCGCAACCCGCAGAGCCCCGGCATCGCGGCCCACGCCGCGCCGGCCATGGACTACCTCGGGCGACTCTGCACAGGGCCGTCCGCCCGCCCGCTCCTCCGCGCGATGTTCCGCCGGCATCTGGCCGAGGCCCACGGCGTGCCCGCGACCCCGCACGGCTT
>DATHGT010000106.1:0-15223 GCA_035317605.1 Candidatus Acidiferrum sp.
CGGGGAGGCCCGACAGCGGCGCCCCACGTAGAAGGCGAAGCGCTTCGTGTAGAAGGGCGTGTCGGCGAGAAGGGTGAGGCGCTCCTGCTTCACCGTGCCGCACGCGCGACAGGCCACGCGCCGGACTTCGACGTCGAGGTAGATGCGCAGGTCGCCGCAGGCGAGATCGCGAATTCGCCGGTGCCGGCGATCGTACCAACCGCGCTGCACCCGACCACAGGCACCGCAGGCCGTTTTTTTGACCGCCGGGTGAGCGTGATGATGCGCGCGAGCGGATCACCGAAAATCCCGATGACGGTCGGACTCGGGCGGAACCCCGGGAAGCGATACGCATCCCACAGCCGGCGGAGTCGTAGCGGAGCTGGCATGCGGAGATCATGCCCGATTCTGGCGTCCCCGCCGCAGCGTTTCCGACCGCTGCCAGAGCGGGTTTCCTCCCCCTCAGCCCCCTGTTTTTACCCACACGACTTCACGAAGACCCAAAAAAAAGTCGTTTGAAAAATAGTCGGTGAATGCAACGGAGTCCGAATTAAGGATACCTGCCCGAGTGTACGCCGAGGTGGTGGCACAGTTCATAAACGCGTTCACATCCTTAAAGTCAAAGGCACCGAGTTGAAACGGCGGCTGCGACGCAGGGCATTCGCTTCCATGCTCATCTGGCACGTGGCCCGTCCAGCCGCCGAGCCGCTCCACGGCGTTCGTCACTCTCCAAGCATCACGCGCGCCGATAACCGCAGTGATGAGGTCCGGGTAGGTCGCAAGGTAGGTATACATCAGTGGGCTGAGCGATATCGGCGTGTTCTTCTCGAGCCGACGAAATTGAACGAGCGGACACGGGAATTGCGCCGATGCGATCAATACATGCGCGAGGGACGCGACGACGATCAGGCCAAGGACCGATGCCTTTTTCATGGCTTATTCCCCTACGGCTCTGGAGAGACACCGATGATGTAGTGAGCATGACCGTCCTTGAACGCCTTGAGATAGAGCTTCACCGGAACGCCGGCCTCGATCGGTGCGGTGAATGTGTTTCGGGTGTGCACGATGAGTGTCGGACGCGCGCCCTTGTCCAGACGAACGACCTTGCCCTGGACAATACGGTCAACGGTCGCTGGGAGATGCAGCGAATACTTCGCGTCGGGCGTGATGACGATGACTACGTCCGCCACTTGCTCGAGCGGTATACCCGGATAGTGCCCTGCTGCTCGGCCCGCGAACAGCACCACCGCGGTCACGATGATCGCGGCCAGATAGGTCATGCCGGCCACGATTGCCCCGGCCCTGGGTCGCGCGCATTTCGGCATCTGGTGTAGTCCGATTCCGGCCCCCGTACGGTTGATTGTTGGCATTGACGACCCCCTGCAGTAAGTCCGTTGCGCGCCCGAGCGCATAGTTGGCGACTGCCATTGGGTGTTCCGGAGTAAACAAGCCCCGCGTCCTCGGTTCCCACTGTCCCGTATTGGCGTCTGTTCGCCCTTTTTCTTCGAGGCGGCGGCCGTACCCTCCGCCTCGGTCGACTTGAGCTCATCCCAAGCAAGCCTTCCCGCCCGGCGGCCTTCCGCGTCACTTGAGGGTCGGGGTCGTGCTTTGCTGATGCCTCTCATATCGGTAAGCCATCCGGTTGTCAAGCATAAAAGGTGTACAGAAGCGTCGGTGATCTGTCTGGGACTATCAGTCTTGGAGGTTCGGCATGGCGCCACAGTGCTGCGTCGGCAAAGCGCACTGCGTTCAGAGGGTCGTCGCGGTAGATGTATCGCTAGTGAATCCTCTCGTCACAACCCCCGTCGACCGTCATCCGCAGGTAGATCTCGTGGACGGGCGAACCGACGAGATCGATATTCGCCTTCCATTCGCGGCACGCTGTTTCGCGAACGCGAGGCGAAGCTCGCGCGGTGGCATCTCGAGGATCCGCCGCCGGTCATTCGCGTTCGGATGATCAGGGCGAACGACTTCGACGCGTGCAGGTTCCGAAAATTCTGGCAGGTGATTTCCGGAAACTCTGACGGGTGGCGCGGGGGATGACTCTGAGCCGGGGTTGAGGTCAAGCGGCGCGTGGCGGGTTCGATAGGAGCGCCCGCGCATTTCGATGTGGCGGCCACGCTCGAGGACGCGGTCGAGGATCGCCTCTGCGAGATCCGGATCGTGCAGGACCCGGCCCCACGCGGCCAGCGGCTTGTTCGTGGTGAAAATCATCGGGCGCTGATGCAGGTACCGATCGTTTACGACCTGGAAGAGCACGTTGGCGGCGTCCGGCCCGTAGCTGAGATAGCCGACCTCGTCGATGACCAGCACGTGAGGATGCGTGTACGTGGGGAGCATGTGGCGAAGCCGGCCACGTCGGGAGGCGAGGGAGAGCTCGCCGATGAGCGCCGTCGCCGTGGTGAAGACGGCGTCGAAGCCGGTCTGGATGGCCCGGTACGCGATGGCGACCGCCAGGTGCGTCTTCCCAGTGCCGCTAGGGCCACTGAGGACGAGCGAATGGCCAGCGGTGACGAATTCGGGACCGAGCGCGCTCCCGAGCAGCGAGAGTCGGACGGCGGATTGGAAGGTGAAGTCGTACTCGTCGATGGTCTTGAGAAACGGAAAGCGCGCCCGTCGGACACAGCGCTGGATGCGGGTCTGGGCGCGATGCGCGACCTCCTCGGCCATCAGGACGGCGAGGTAGTCGCGATAGGCCATGTCCTCGCTCTCCGCCCGCGTGGCGAGATCGGGATAGAGCCGCCGAACCGTCGGCAAATGCAGTCGGCGCAAGAGCGCATCGACGTCGATCGCGGGGGCGGCGGCGGTCACGCCCCGGCCTCCGCCGGCGTGGTCGCGAGCTGGGTGCGGACGTACTCGGCCCCGACGGCGCCGTGGCGCGTGCCCCAGGCAAAGGCGTGTCGCAGCGCCGTCGGCCCGTAGTCCTGCAAGAGGGTGAAGCACGCTTCGACGTCCAGGCGCCAGTGTGCCGGCCGACGATGAATCAGCTCCGTCAGTCTCAGCATCTGCGGCTTCATCACGCTGGGCTTCGGCGGCGGCATGACCGTGTACGAGGTGACGCGCGCCCGCCTGCAGGCGACCGAGGCCGAGCTGCGGGCCAAGGAGGTCGAGCGCGAGCGTGCCGAGAAGCTGCTCGCCGAGACGCAGCTGGCCTCGCTCGAGTCGCGGCTGCACCCGCATTTCTTGTTCAACACCCTCAACGCGATCTCGGCGCTGATCCCCGACGATCCCGAGCGGGCGGAGAAGCTCGTCGAGCAGCTCGCCGCGCTGCTCCGCTTCTCGCTCGACGCCGGCGCCCAGCACACGGTGCCGCTGCGCACCGAAGTCGAGATCGTCCGCGCGTACCTCGGCATCGAGGAGGCGCGGCTCGGTGACCGCCTGCACTGCCTGATCGAGACGCCGCCGGAGCTGGAATCGTGCGTGGTGCCGCCGCTCGCGCTCCACACGCTGGTCCAGAACAGCGTCAAGCACGTCGCCGCGGCTCGCCGCGAGGCCACGGAGATCCGTGTACGCGCCGAGGCGCGCGACGGTCGTCTCTGGCTCGGCGTGTGGGACGACGGGGCCGCGTTCGCGCTGGAGGCCGTCCCGCCCGGCCACGGACTCGACGGTCTGCGCGCGCGCCTGACCGTGCTCTACGGCGAGCAAGGGCGCCTTGACGTCGAAGCTGCGGACGGAGGGAAAGTGGTCTCGCTCTCGTTTCCGCTACGGCGCGAGGGCTGACCGCTGGACGGTCGTCTGCGCGCGTTCCTCGTCGACGACGAGCCGCTCGCGCGGACACGCCTCGCGCGGCTGCTCGGCGCCACCGGTCGCGTCGAGGTCATCGGCCAGGCCGGCGATGCCGCGGAGGCGCTGGCCGCGCTCGCCCGCGTGACGGTCGACGTGGTGTTCCTCGACATCCACATGCCCGGCATGTCCGGCCTGGAAATGGCGCGGCGTCTGCCGGCGGCGCTCTGCGTGGTGTTCACGACCGCCTACGACCAGCACGCGCTCGAGGCGTTCGAGGCGAGCGCGATCGATTACCTGCTCAAGCCCGTGGAGCGCCCGCGCCTCGCGCGCGCGCTCGATCGGGTCGAGCGCCTGCGCGCCGAGCCTGCGCGCGGCGACCTGGCCGCAATGCTCGAGCGCCTGGCCGCCACGCTCGGCGCCGCGCCGTCCGCGTATCTCAAGCGCATCCCGTTCCGCACTCGCGACGGCGTGCAGTTTCTCGACGTCGCCGCCATCACCCACTTCACCACGCGCGATCGCTTGACCCACGCGGTGACGGCCGCGAGCGACCACGTCGTCGACCAGGGCTTGGCCGATCTGGAGTCCAAGCTCGATCCCGCGAAATTCATCCGCATCCACCGCGGCACCCTGCTCAACCTCGACCACCTCGACGAAATCCAGCCCTGGCCCGGTGGCCGCCTCCTCGTCCGCGTCAAAGACCCCAAGCGCACCGAGCTCGAAGTCGCCCGCGACCGCGTCCAGGCCCTGAAGGAACGGCTGGGACTCTGAGTCAGGTATCGAGGCGCCAGAAGGCGCCTGTTCCCGAGCGCTCCCGTCAGATCGTCAGGAGCTCGTGGCGGAGGGCTTCGTCGTCTCTCAGGGCGGCGGCGGGGCCGCTGAAGCGGATGGCGCCTTTTTCGAGCACGTAGACGCGATCGGCGAGGGCGAGCGAGAACTCGACGTTCTGCTCGGCGAGCAGGATGGTCAGGCCCTCGCGCTTGAGTAGCGCGATCTGCTCCTGGAGATGGTCGACCACCAGAGGCGCCAGTCCCTCCGACGGCTCGTCGAGGAGCAGCAGCTCGGGGTTGCCCATCAGCGTGCGGGCGATCGTGAGCATCTGCTGCTCGCCGCCCGACAGAAAGCCACCCTGGCGAGATGTTAGCTCACGGAGCATGGGAAAGAGATCGAAGACGCGTTCGATCGTCCAGCGTCCCGTGCCGCGCCGCGCGACGTCGAGGTTTTCCCACACCGTCAGCTCGGCGAAGATCCGCCGGTCCTCGGGGACGAACCCGATGCCGGTGCGCGCCACCCGATAGGGTTCCCAGCCCGTGATGTCCGTGCCCTTCCACGCGATCCGGCCCGTTTGAGGCGGGGTGAGCCCGATGATCGAGCGCATCGTCGTGGTCTTGCCCACGCCGTTGCGGCCGAGCAGGCACACGCACTCGCCCGCCGCGACCTCGAGCGACACCCCGAAGAGCACCCGCGAGAGCCCGTAGGCCGTGTGGATGTCCCGCACGTCGAGCAGCGGGGCCACGCTCATCGCCGCGCTCCGAGGTACACGCGCCGGACCTCGGGATCGGCCCGCACGTCGGCCGGTGCGCCTTCCGCGATCACCCGGCCCTGGTGGAGCACGATGATCTTCTGGGCGATCGAGAACACCACGTCCATGTCGTGCTCGGTGAAGAGCAGGGTGAGGCCGCGGTCGCGGACGATGCGGTCGATGAGGCGGATCGTATCGCGCGTCTCGGTGGCCGACATGCCGGCCGTGGGCTCGTCGAGCAACAACAGGCGCGGCTCGCTGGCCAGCGCGATGCCCAGCTCGAGCTGCTTCTGGGCGCCGTGCGAGAGGAAGCCGCTCAGCTCTCCCGACCGCTCGAGGAGACCGATGGAGGCGAGCACGGCGTCGGTCTCGTCGCGATACAGGCGCTCGACGGAGCTCCACAGATCGCGGCCGCGCCCGCGGTGCGAGAGATAGGCGGCCTGGATGTTCTGGAAGACCGTGAGCCGGGGGAAGATGTTGGTCCGCTGGAACGAGCGTCCCATGCCGAGGCGGCAGACGTCGTGGGGCGCCACGCCGGTGATGTCACGGCCCTCGAGCAGCACGGCGCCCGTGTCCGGACGCAGGTGCCCGGTGATCAGGTTGAAGAACGTGGTCTTGCCGGCGCCGTTGGGGCCGATGATCGCCGCCGTCTGCCCACGCTCGACCGCAAGGCTGACGCCCGCCACCGCCTGGAAGCCGTCGAACGCCTTGCGCACGTCGCGGACTTCAAGCACGCCGCGGCCTCGTGAGCCGGCGCGCCATGGCACCGATGGCCCCGGCGATGCCGCCCGGGAAGGCGAAGAGCAGAACGACCAGCACGGTGCCGAGCACGAACGGCCAGTACTCCGTGTAGGCCACGATCTGCTGGTTCAGCAGGATCAGCACGAGCGCGCCGATCGCCGGGCCGTAGAACGTGCCCATGCCCCCGAGCAGCGTCATGATCAGGACCTCCGACGACTTCGTCCAGTACGCGAAGTCGGGGAACACGCCGCGGTTGAAGATGCCGAAGAGGCCGCCGGCCATCCCCGCGAAGGCCCCGGCCAGCACGAACGCCGCAAGCTCGTAGCGCCGCACGTTGACGCCGATGAACTCCGCGCGCTCGGGGTTCTCGCGGATGGTCGTCAGCATGCGCCCGAACGGCGAGCCCACAATGCGCCGCAGGGCCCAGAGACAGAGGGCGACCATCAGCAGCGTGAGGAAGTAAAAGTACTCGGCGGTCCGCCAGCCGCCGACCACGGGCAGCGCGGGGATCCAGTCGAAGCTCGGGTAGGGAATCTCCGGCATGCCCTGCTCGCCGCCGGTCACCTCGTTCCACTTGAAGCAGATCGCCCACACGATCTGGGCGAAGGCGAGCGTGAGCATCGCGAAGTAGATGCGGGTGAGCCGCACGCAGAAGAATCCGAAGGCGAGAGCCGCGGCCCCGGCCAGCACGCCGGCCGCGGGAAAGGCCAGCAGGAACGGCACGCTGAGCTTCTTCATCAGGAGCCCGGTCGCGTAAGCGCCGATGCCGAAGTAGGCGGCGTGGCCGAAGGACACGAGCCCGGTCACCCCGACCAGCAGGTTGAGGCTGGTCGCGAACAGCGCCCAGATCACGATGTCGTTGGCCAGGAACGTGTAGAACCGCGAGCCCATCGCGGGCACGCAGAACGCGGCGATCAGGACGAACAATCCCCACGGCAGCCGGCCCAGACGCGCGATCACTTGAGCGGGCGGCCGGCCAGGCCCCAGGGACGCACGATCAGCACGCCGGCCATGAGGGCGAAGACTGCGAAGATCGAGAAGCGCGGGAAGAACAGGATGCCGAACGACAGCACCTGGCCGTAGATGACGGCGCCCAGGAACGTCCCCCACAACGAGCCGAGGCCGCCGATGACCACGACCACGAACGCCTCCACGATGACCTCGGTGTCCATGCCGGGCACGGTCGCGCGCATCGGGCTGATCAGGGCGCCGCCGAGCCCGCCCAGAAAGGAGGCGATCACGAAGACCCAGGTGTAGAGCGCGTCGACGTTGACGCCGAGCGCGCCGAGGGTTTCGCGGTCCAGCGCGGCCGCCCGGATGAAGCGGCCGACCCGCGTGCGCTGCAGCACGAACCACACCGTGAGCGCGATGGCCGGTCCCAGCAGGATGATGAACAGGTTGTAGTGGGGCACGGTGGCGCCGAAGAGCGACAGCGCGCCGGTCAGCTCGGGCGGGCGGCTCACCGATTTCTGCTGGGTGCCCCAGATCATCTTGGCCGCGTCGCTCAGGATCAGCGCGAGCGCGTAGGTGAACAGGAGCTGGTACAGCTCCTCCTTGGCGTAGAGGTGGCGGAAGAGCAGCCGCTCGACGATCCCGCCCAGCAACGCCACGGCGCCGGCGGCGCCGAGCGCGGCCACCCAGAACATCCCCCCACCGACCCCGGTCCACTGCACGAACTGATAGGCGGCATACGCCCCGAGCATGTAGAAGGTGCCATGGGCGAAATTGAGCACCCGCAGCACCCCGAAGATCAGCGACAGCCCCGAGGCGATGAGAAACAAGAACATCGCCGCGGTGAGCCCGCTCACCGACTGCGCAAACACGAACGACAGATCAGGCATCGCCCGAAGTACGCACGTCGTACGGGTGTGTCGCAGGCATGTAGTACGGCTGTTCGCGGGTCACGTGGACGGGGGGGAATTGGGGGGGACGTCCCGTCCCCCCCAATCTGGTGTCATCAATCCCTCGCGCTCAATCCATGAACTTGCTGGGGTCGACGTAGACCGCCGGCTTCATGATCGCGAACGGGTACTTCGGGTCCATCGCGGTCTTGCCGTAGAGCTGGCCGCGGTTGGCCTGATGATCCTTCTCGCGGATCGTGAGCGCGCCCACCGGCGTCTCCACGGTCAGGCCGATCAGCGCCTTGGACACCTTGTCGGAGTCGGTGCTGCCGGCCTTCTTGATGGCCTCGGCCAGGAACTGCATGCCGATGTAGCCCTGGATGGCCCACGACGACGGGTACTCGTCCTTCAGGTACTTCGACAGCCGCGCCACGTAGTCCTTGTGGGCCGGCGTCTCGCCCCAGTAGAACGCGTCGTACGAGTTGCCCCAGATGCCGACCGGGTAGTCCTTGCCCATCGACTTGGTGGTCTCCGGCGTGGCCGCCTCACCGACGCCGATGAACTGGTACTTGATGGTGTCGAACATGCCGAGCGCCTTGGCCTGCTTGGAGTAGGTCACGAAGAACCCGCCCCAGATCGACGAGAAGATGGCCTCGGGCTTCTTGGCCATCTGGGCGTTGATGAACGGGTTGTAGTCCTGCTCGCCGAGCTTGGGCCACTGCTGATCGACGATCTGCACGCTCGGCTTGATCTTCTTGAGGTGCTCGACGAACGCCTTGGTCACGTCCTGCCCGTAGGCGTAGTCGAACGACATGGTGGCCACGCGGGTGGCCGGCCACTTGGCCACGATCTCGGCCGCGCTGCGGCCTTCGATGGTGGTGGTCGACGCCACGCGGAACACGTAGGGATGGAGCTTGTCGGGGGCGGTGAGCTGGTCGGTCTTCGGAATCGGCGCGATGAAGACGACCTTGTTTTCCTTGGCCACGACGGACACGGCCGGCCCTTCCGCCGAGGTCAGGGTGCCGACCAGGAACTCGACGTTGTCCTTGAGGATCAGCTCGCGCGCCTGCCGCACGGCCTCGTTGGCGTCGGCCTTGGAATCGCGGATGATCAGCTCGAGCTTGCGGCCGAGCACGCCGCCCTTGGCGTTGATCTCCTCCACGAACATCATGGCGCCTTTGGACGCGGGCTCGCCGAAGAGCGCGGGCGGACCCGACAGCGGCATCGGCATGCCGACCTTGATCGGCTTCTGGGCATGAGCGGTGGCCGGGACGACCAGGGCCGCGACGGCGAGCAGCGACAGGAGCATGCGACGGTGCATGGAGACCTCCTTGGCGATGGGCCTCAGAACGCCGGCAGGCCGGGAATCTCCCGGCGCAACCGATACAGCGACGTCGAGGCCGTGATGAACAGCGAGCGATGGTCGTCGTCCCCGAACGCGAAGTTGGCGGTGCGCTCGGGAGTCTCGATGACTTCGAGCAGGTTCGCGTCGGGATCGAACACGTGGATGCCGCCGGGGCCGGTGCAGTAGACGTTGCCGGCCGAGTCGAGCTTCATCCCGTCCGGGGCGCCCGGCTTGTCGCCTTTGGTCTCGGCCCATAGCCGCCCGTTGGCGAGACCGCCCGTCGGGGCCACGTCGAACAGGCGGATGTGCTTGCGGGCGGTGTCGTTGACGTACAGCTTCGACTCGTCGAGCGAGAAGCAGAGGCCGTTCGGCCGATCGAAGTCGTCGACGAGCAGCACGGGTGTCCGCGGGTCGACGCCCGCCCGGTACACGCCCTGGAAGCTCAGCTCCTGAGCGCGCTCGACGCCGTAGAACTTAGCGCGCCCGTACGGCGGATCGCTGAAATAGATCCCACCGTCCGACCGGCAGACGACGTCGTTGGGACTGTTGAGCTGCTTACCTTGGTGATGAGTTGCGATCGGCACGCTCCGTCTGTCGGCCTCGGTACGCGTGAGCTGGCTGGTCGCGTGCTCACAGACGACGAGGCGGCCCTGCCGATCGTAGGCGAGGCCGTTCGACATGTTGCAGGGCTTGCGAAACGTGGTCACGCCGTCCCCGGCCGACCACCGGCGCAGGTGATCGCCCGGCATGTCGCTGAACAGCAGGAACTTCCCCGTCGGGTGCCACAGCGGCCCCTCGGTGAAGAGGAACCCCTCGCCGAGCTTCTCGAACGTCACGCCGTCGTCCTCTCGTTCAAAGCGCGCCCACCCTACCATGCCGCCATCGGCCCACCAAGCTCGCCCCGCCCCGGGCGCGGGCTTCACCCGCAATCCTGATCGACGCCCCCTCCGAGGTTGTAAACTGGCTGGCGTGACGGGAGGCGTCCGATGAAAGTCTATCTCGGGGTGCCGCGTGGATTTTGCGCCGGCGTGGTGCGGGCCATCGACATCGTCGAGCTGGCCCTACAGAGGTTCGGCGCGCCGGTGTACGTCAAGCACGAGATCGTCCACAACCCGCACGTGGTGACCTCGCTCGAAGCCAAGGGCGCCATCACCGTCGAGGACGTGGACGAGATCCCCGAGGGCGCGCACGTGGTGTTCTCGGCCCACGGCTCGCCGCCGGACGACTTCACCAAGGCCGCGCAGCGCGGGCTGAAGGTCATCGACGCGACCTGCCCGCTGGTGACCAAGGTGCACAACGAGGCGCGCAAGTACGTCCGCGAGGGCCGGAAAATCATCCTCGTCGGCCACCGCGGCCACCAGGAAGTGAAGGGGACGATGGGCCAGTCCTCCATGCACCTGGTGGACGACCGCGAGGAGTTCCGGGTGCCGGAGCTGTCGCCCAACACGCCGGTCACCGTGCTCACCCAGACCACGCTGTCGGTCGACGACACCCGCCGGTCCATCGACCAGATCCGCCACAACTTCTCGGACGTGCTGGTGAGGAACGACCTCTGCTACGCGACCACCAACCGCCAGGCCGCGGTCAAGGAGCTGACCAAGCTCGTCGAGCTGATCCTGGTCATCGGCGCGCCCAACAGCTCGAACTGCAACCGGCTGCGCGAGGTGGCCGAGGCCAACGGCGTCCCCGCCTATCTGCTGAACGGGCCGGAGGAGATGGACCCGCGGTGGTTCGAGGGCGTCGAGCGCGTCGGCATCACCTCGGGCGCGTCCACGCCCGAGGAGCTGGTCAAGGCCGTCATCGACGCGCTCAACCCGCAAGAGGTCGTGAAGATCGAGGGCGCCGAGGAAGACGTCAACTTCGTCCTGCCCAAGGAGCTGCGCTGAGCTGAAGATCCTCTGCGTCGGCGGCGGACCGGCGGGCCTGTATCTGGCCCTGCTCATGAAGAAGGCCGACCGCGGCCACGACGTGACGGTCCTCGAGCGCAACCGCTCCGACGACACCTTCGGCTTCGGCGTGGTGTTCTCCGACGCCACGCTGGAGCGCTTCGCTCACGCCGACCCCGAGACGCACGACGCCATCGTGGGGAGCTTCGCCCACTGGGACGACGTCGACGTCCACTATCAGGGTCAGGTGCTCACGTCCACCGGCCACGGCTTCGCGGGCATGGCCCGCCAGCGGCTGCTCGACATCCTCCAGCGACGGTGCGCCGAGCTGGGCGTGTGCCTCTGCTTTCAGACCGAGGTCGCGGACCTCGCGGGGTGGGCGGATGCGGACCTGATCGTCGCCGCCGACGGCGTCAACAGCGGACTGAGGACGCGCGACGCCGAGCACTTCGAGCCGCGCCTCGACGCGCGCCGCAACAAGTTCGTGTGGCTGGGCACGACGTGTCCGTTCCCCGCCTTCACGTTCATCTTCAAGGAGAGCGAGCACGGACTGTGGCGGGTGCACGCGTATCGCTACGACGCCACTCACTCGACCTTCATCCTCGAGACGACGGAAGACACGTGGCGCCGCGCCGGACTCGACGGGGCGACCGAGGACGCCACGCTGGCCTTCGCCGAGGCGCTCTTCGCGCGCGAGCTGGACGGTCACCGGCTGCTCAGGAACCGCTCGGTCTGGCGCAACTTTCCCATCGTGCGGAACCTCCGGTGGTCGCACGGCAACGTGGTGCTGGTGGGCGACGCCGCCCACACCGCGCACTTCTCCATCGGCTCGGGAACCAAGCTCGCCATCGAGGACTCGATCGCGCTGGCGCGGTCGCTTCAGACCCATGCCGACGTCGGTACCGCGCTGACCGCCTACGAGGCGGAGCGCCGTCCGGAGGTCGAGAGCCTCCAGCGCGCGGCCCAGGTGAGCCTCGAGTGGTTCGAGGACGCCGAGCGCTATCACGGCCGGCTCGAGCCGATTCAGTTCGCGTTCAGCCTGTTGACCCGCAGCCTGCGGGTCACCCACGAGAACTTGAAGGTGCGCGACGCCAAGTTCGTGGAGAGCGTCGACCGCTGGTGCGCGGAGCAGGCCACGGTCCAGACCCGCACGGCGGTGCCCGCGTCTCCACCGCCGATGTTCACCCCGTTTCGCCTGCGCGACCTCGTGCTGGGGAACCGGGTCGTGGTCTCGCCGATGTGCCAGTACTCGGCGGAGGACGGCACGCCCGACGACTGGCACCTCGTCCACCTCGGCAGCCGTGCGATGGGTGGGGCCGCGCTGGTGATGGCGGAGATGACCGACGTCAGCCGGGAGGGCCGGATCAGCCCGGGCGGCACGGGCATGTACAAGCCCGAGCACGTCACGGCCTGGCGGAGGATCGTCGAATTCGTGCACACCCGGACGCGCGCGGCGATCGGGATTCAGCTCGCCCACGCCGGGCGCACGGGCTCCACGCGCAAGCTCTGGGAGGGCATCGACGAGCCGCGGCCCGACGGAGTGCGCGACGACTTCGTGCGCGCGGCGCGGATGGCGGACGAGGCCGGCTTCGATCTGCTCGAGCTGCACTTCGCCCACGGCTATCTGCTGGCGAGCTTCCTCTCGCCGCTGACCAACCGTCGCCGCGACGAGTACGGCGGCGATCTCGCGGCCCGCGCGCGCTATCCGCTGGAGGTCTTCGAGGCGGTGCGGGCGGCGTGGCCCTCGGAGAAGCCGATGTCGGTGCGCATCTCGGCGACGGACTGGGCGCCCGGCGGATTCACTCCCGACGACGCGGTGGCGCTGGCGCGGCTGCTCAAGGCCCGCGGCTGCGACGTCATCGACGTCTCAGCCGGCCAGACGGTCGCGGACGCGGAGCCCGTCTACGGCCGTCTCTATCAGACCCCGTTCAGCGACCGCGTGCGCCAGGAGGCGCAGATTCCCACGATGACGGTGGGCGCGGTCACGACCTACGCCGACGTCAACAGCATCGTCGCCGCCGGCCGTGCCGACCTCTGCGTGCTGGCCCGCGCCCACCTCTACGATCCGTACTGGACGTTGCACGCCGCGTGGGAGCAGGGCGTCGAGCTGCCGCTGCCGAACCAGTACATCTCCCTTCGGAACTTCACGCCCCGCATGCGCTGACGCGCGGCCCGCCGGTCGGTGGCCGAGTCCATCCAAGGCCTCGACTCCGTCAGCAGCTTGTCAGCCCACTCGATGAGCTTCACCAGGATCGCGGGGTTGGCGAACGCCGCGTTCTTTCCGGCCAGATCCGCGTCGAGGACTCCACGAGCCCTCGAGCACGCGCCTCAGACGTGGATCGGTATGCCGAGCGCGACGGGCGCGCGAAGAGTCTCCGCCAGTGGCGGCCAGCCAACGGCACCACCGCGCGGGCTACGGGGTCACGCATCAACGACACGGCCTCGCCGCGCAAAAAGATCTGCACCTCGTGGCCCGCCTCGGCCAGCGCGTTGCCGTGCAGGAAGGCAAACGCGGCCTTGGTCGGGTCGGAACCCCAGGCGCTCTTGACCAGGACTTTGGCCATGATCTCCTCGATAACGGCGGCCGGTCGCCTCCGCCCTATCGGCGGCACAACCCTGTTAACCACGCGCCGTTGGCTGCTTGGCAGGAGCACGGAGTGCCAGGCTGAGTGTTCCAAGGCAACCGGCAATAACCATACTCTGTGTGACACACGCGTGGATGGATCGGACAGGGATAGTCGAACGGGACGAGTACATAGAACGGTAGTTCGGGGCACTGTGTCTGGGCCGGAGCTTCACCAGCCACGGCGAGGACGGTGATCAGAACGAGCATCGCGATCAGATTCATAGCGCGCCCTCCTCTTGACTTCCGCTCGGGAAGCATCGCCTGAGCCATTCTCTTCGAGCCGCATGATAGGTAACAATGCCTTCCATGGCAAGGGTTCATCCGGCGGATGTCACCGAGTCGTCGGAGATGAGACCGGCTGAGGTCGGCGCAACACGGTGACGGCGAGGGGGGCCAGGACGAGGGCGGCGCCAAACACGTTGAGGATCGTGAAGCCCCAGAGGCCGAGGATGATGCCGCCGGCGGTGGAGCCGAGGGCGCCCATCGAGCTCATCACGAGGTCGGCGAGCCCCTGGGTGGACGCGCGCTCGCGCGGGGACAGCGCGTCGGTGAGGAGCGCGCTCCCGGCCACGAACGACAGGTTCCAGCCCACGCCGTTGAGGAACAGACCGAGGATGACGAGCGCGCTGTCGCTGCCGGGCACGAAGCCCGCGAGCACGGTGGACCCGATGAGCAGCAGGGCACCCGCACCGATGGTGGGCAGCCGGCCGACGCGGTCGGCGAGCCAGCCCGAGAGCGGCGAGGTCACGTACATCCCGCCGAGGTGGAGCGAGGCCGCGATGCCGATGACCTTCACCGAGTGGCCCTGGTCGTGGAGGTAGACCGGAGACGTCGACGTGGTGCTGATCATCACGAACTGGCCGACGGTGAGGGTGGCCAGCGCGACCTGGACGCGGACGTCACCGAGGATCGCGCCGAGCGAGCGTGGCGCCGCGACGGCGTGGCCCGCCGCGTCGTCCTCTTGGAGCTGGCGCGCGAGAGCGAGCGGATCGGGACGCAGGAACAGCTCGATCACGAGCGCGGCGACGCCGTAGCCGGCCACGCTGATGAGAAAGGCGCTGGCCGCGCCATCGATGCCGAGCGCGTTGCCGACGGCCAGCGCCGGGGCCAGGAGGTTCGGCCCGATGATCGCGCCACCCGCCGAGCCCCAGATGATGAACCCCATCGCGCGTCCACGCCGGGCGCCGGGACTGACGTCGGCCGCGGCGTAGCGGGCGAGCAGGTTCGACGTGCTGCCCAGGCCGAAGAGCGTCATCCCGAGCAGGAACAGTGGAAAATTGTGGACGGTGACGCCGACCATGCTCAGCACGGTCCCCACGCCCCCGAGCGCGTAGCCGAGGGCCAGGCCCGGCCGCCGCCCCGCCACGGCCATCCAGCGTGCGAGCGGCCAGCTGGCCAGCGCCGCGCCGAGGGCGGCCACGCCCACGGGAAGCCCGGAGGTCGTGTTCGTCCCCGTGATGGTCGCCGCCATGATGCCGCCGACGGCCATCGAGAGCGAGTGGGCGGTGGCCCCGCACACCTGCGCCGCGAACAGCGCGACCAGCAGCTTCGTGCGCTCGG
>DATHGT010000107.1:0-5318 GCA_035317605.1 Candidatus Acidiferrum sp.
GCGGGCCTCGAAGGCAGCGTGGTCGTCGAGAAGGTGAAGGCCGAGACCGTGGCCACCCGCGGCTTCGACGCCGAGAGCCTCCAGTACGTCGACATGATCCAGGCCGGCATCATCGACCCCACCAAGGTCGAGCGGGTGGCGTTGCAGAACGCGGCCTCGGTCGCGTCCCTGTTGCTCACCACCGAGGCGCTGATCGCCGAGCTGCCCGAAGACAAGCCGGCAGGCGCGCCCCCGATGCCTCACGGAGACTTCTAACCGCTTCTAACCGCTTCACCTCGGGGAGCCTGGGAGGAAACTCTCAGGCTCCCTCCAATCGTTGTAGAGTGGTCGGGCGATGAGAAGCCATGGCCACTGATCAGCCCCTGAGCTATCGGGCCACCGGAGTCCTCGACAACGCGCAACTCGGTCTGAGCGCGCTCCTCAAGTGGGTCAACGCGACCTCGCAGTTCCGCGCGACCGGCGTGGGCCGACGCGTGGTCGACGTCGGATTCTTCGCCAGCGTGGTCGCGATCACCGACACCCTCGGCCTGGCCCTCTGCACCGACGGCGTCGGCAGCAAGGTACTCGTCGCCGAGATGCTCGGCCGCTACGACACCATCGGCATCGACTGCGTGGCCATGAACGTCAACGACGCGATCTGCGTCGGCGCCGAGCCGATCTCCTTCCTCGACTACATCGCGATCGAACGGGCGACTCCCGAGGTGCTCGAGCAGATCGCCCGCGGGCTCTACCGCGGCGCCGAGCTGGCGGGCGTCAGCATCGTCGGCGGCGAGATCTCGCAGATTCCGGACATCATCAAAGGACATCGGCCGGGCGGTGGCGTCGACCTCGTGGGCATGTGCGTCGGGATCGTGCCGCTGGACCGCGTGATCCTGGGCCAGGACGTCGAGCCCGGCGATGTCGTGGTGGCTGTGCACAGCAGCGGCGTGCACAGCAACGGACTGACGCTGGCCCGCAAGGCGCTGTTCCAGATCGGAGGCCTCACGGCCGATCAGCACGTGGCCGAGCTGGGCTGCACGGTCGGTGAAGAGCTGCTGCGGCCGACCGACATCTACGTCCGCCCGGTGATGGATCTTCTCAACGTGCAGCGGCTACCCGTTCGCGCGCTGGTCAACATCACCGGCGACGGCTTCCTCAACCTGCCGCGCATCCAGGCGCCGGTCGGGTTCACGCTCGACACGCTCCCCGACCCGCAGCCGATCTTCCGGCTCATCCAGAATCTCGGACACGTCTCCGATCCCGAGATGTATCGCGTGTTCAACATGGGGATCGGCTTTTGCATTGTCGTTCCCGACGACGCCGGCGTCGTTCGCGCCGTCGCCGACACGTTCGCGGCTCACCGGCTGACCACTAGCGTGATCGGCCGCGTCGTTACGGACGATCGGAGGCGCGTGTTCCTTCCGAAGCAACGCTTGACCGGCGAGGGCCACGAGTTCAGATCCGGCTGAGGGGGTGTCAGATGGGCATCGCGGGGGGACGTCGAGTGCTCCTGATCGTGACACTCATCCTGGGCCTGGCCCTGGTCCCTCTCGCCGCGACGGCGGCGCCGACCGTCGACGAAGCCGCGCGGTTCCTCGGGCAGGCGACGTTCGGGGCCACGCCCGACCTCATCGCCCACGTGCAGCAGGTCGGCTTCGACGCGTTCATCAGCGAGCAGTTCGCGCTTCCCTCGCCCACCTTCCCCCTCCTCGACAACTGGCCGCAAAACCCGCCATCCGGCTGCACCGGCAACTGTCAGCGCGACAACTACTCGATGTATCCGCTCCAGGTCAGCGCCTTCGGAGCGTTCGTGACCTCGCCGTATCAGCTTCGCCTGCGCGTGCTGTTCGCGCTCAACCAGATCTTCGTGGTCTCCGCGGTCGACGGCGACTTGCGCCAGCCGAGCCGCATGCTGCCGTATCTGCAGGTGCTCTGGACCGGGGCCTTCGGCAACTTCCGTCAGCTCCTCAACGACATCACGCTCAACCCGGCGATGGGGCAGTACCTCGACACGGTGAGCAACAACCAGTCGGCGCCCAACGAGAACTACGCGCGCGAGCTGCTCCAGCTGTTCACCATCGGTCTGAACCAGCTGAACCCGGACGGCACGCTCCAGCTCGACGCGGCCGGAGAATCCATTCCGACCTTCGACCAGAGCACGATCACCGCGTTCGCGCGCGTGTTCACGGGCTGGGGCTTCGCGCCACCGCGGACCGTCGGGATCGTGAACTACATCGACCCGCTGGTGCCGGCCGCCGCAACCGCTCACGACCGTCAGCCCAAGACGCTGCTCAACGAAGTCACCTTGCCGGCCGGGCGCGACGCCCCCACCGACCTCCGCGACGCCCTCGACAACGTGTTCGCGCACCCGAACGTCGGCCCCTTCATCGGTCGACGGTTGATCCAGCAGATCGTGACCAGCAATCCGAGCCCGGCTTACGTTCAGCGCGTCGCCGCCGTCTTTCGAAGCACCGGCGGTGACATGAAGTCGGTCGTCCGCGCGATTCTTCTCGACCAGGAGGCGCGCGCGGAGCCGGCCGACGGCGTGTACGGCCATCTCCGCGAGCCGGTCCTGTGGATCACGTCGTTCCTGCGCCCCTTCGGCCCGATGTTGGTGACCGACTACGTGCTATCGGATTCGTTCCTGCCCAACGGCCTTCAGATGGGTCAGGACCTGTTTCGCTCGCCGTCGGTCTTCAACTTCTACCCGCCCGATTTCGTGGTCGCCGGCGATTCGACGCTGGGCCCCGAGTTCGCCATCTACTCCACGAGCACCGCGCGGGCGCGCACGAACTTCGCGTACCAGGTGATCTACAAGGCGATGTCGACCAACGCCAACCGCCCCACGGGTACGTGGATCGATCTCAGCGGGCTGACGTCCATGGCGAGCAACCCCGCCGGTCTCGCCGACGCGCTGAATCACATGTTCCTCTACGGCCGCATGAGTCCCGCCACCCGCACGACCATCGTCAACTCCGTCAGCGCCATCCCGGCGTCCAACGCGCTGAGCCGTGTTCGCAACGCGATCTATCTGGTCGTCACCTCGCCGCAGTACCTGGTGGAGCGGTAGCCATGACGAGCACGCGCCGGGACTTTCTCCGACAGATCGGCTGTGGGGCGCTCACGGCGACCGCCGCCCTCACGGGCGCGCGCGACCTCTTCGTGATGAACGCGCTGGCCGCGGCCGCCGGCCCGTCCGATTACAAAGCGCTGGTCTGCGTCTTCCTCTTCGGCGGCAACGACACGAACAACGTGGTGGTCCCCGTCGACGACTACGCGAGCTATTCCGCGGCGCGCGGCAACCTGGCCGTCCCCTCCGCGCAGCTGCTCACGATCAGCGTGCCCTCGGCGGGCGCGACCTTCGGCCTTCATCCGAACCTCACGCGCCTGCGCGCCCTGTGGCAGGCGCACCGGCTGGCCGTCGTCGCCAACGTCGGGCCGCTGGTGGCTCCGACCACCCGCACACAATACCTCAACAAGACGGTGCCGAGGCCGTATCAGCTCTTCTCGCACTCCGACCAGCAGGCCGCGTGGCAGAGCGGCTCGGCGACCGGGACGCTGCCCACGGGCTGGGGCGGACGTATCGCCGACGTGATCCAGGCCTCGCCGAACGGTTTCCCGACGGTGGCCACGCTGGGCAACCTCACGCTGTTCAGCCTGGGCACGAAGACCAGCCCGGTCTCGGTGCCCTCCGCTCCCACGCCTCTACCCCAGGCGCTCGCCCTGCAGAGGTCCGGCGATTCGGCCGCGAACAGCGCGTTTCGACAGCTCCTGAATCAGGGCGCGGAGCAAGGCTCGCCGCTTCTCGTTCAGGCGGCCGCCGACGTCGGCCTCCAGCTCCTGGCCAACGGTCAGGCCCTCACCGCGGATCCGCCGATCGCCACCGTGTTTCCGAACACGACGCTGGGTAACCAGCTCAAGCAGGCGGCCAAGCTCATGGCCCTGCGCACTCAGCTCGGTCTCACGCGACAGATCTTCTTCTGCTCGCTCGGCGGGTTCGACACCCACGTGAGCCAGGGCGTGACCTCCGGATCACAACCCGATCTGCTGACCCAGGTCAGCCAGGCGATCGGGGCGTTCTACGACGCGACGGTCGAGCTGGGCATCGCGTCCCAGGTGACGACGTTCACGCTGTCGGACTTCAGCCGCACCCTGAAACCCGCGGGCAGCGGCGGCGCCGCGGGCTCCGATCACGCATGGGGCGCGCACCACTTCGTGATCGGCGACGCCGTGGCCGGCGGTGACTTCTACGGCACCTTCCCCACCCTCGCCCTCAACGGTCCGAACGACTCGGACAACGGCTCCGGCGCGCGGGGACGCTGGATCCCGACCACCGCGGCCGATCAGTTCGGGGCGACGCTCGCGCTGTGGCTCGGGGTATCGCCGACCGATCTGCCGACCGTCTTCCCGAACATCGGCCGCTTCGCGACGCCGAACCTGGGGTTCATGATCAGCTGACGGTCTGTTAGGCTTGGGCGCGCTTTATCCAACATCAGGAGGAGATCGTGACCAAGGTCCTCACGCCGCCGCAGCCCGCGCCCGTCATGGACATCGCCCGTGAGCTGCTCCCGCCCGGCATGGAGCTGCTCGTCGTCGATCCCGCCAAGCCCGAGTTCTACGACGCCGCCGCCGACGCCGAGTACTACCTCGGCTCGCCGCGCACGGGCATCGGCAACGAGTTCTTCCGCGCCGCGCCCAAGCTGAAGCTCATTCAGCTGACCAGCGCCGGCTACGACCGGGTCGACATCGAGGCCGCGCGCAAGGCCAAGGTGCCGGTCTCCAACAACGGGGGCGCCAACTCCGTGGCGGTGGCGGAGCACGCGGTCATGCTCATGCTGGCCGTGCTCAAGAAGCTCGTCTATCACCACCTCAACGTCGTGTCGGGGACGTGGCGGGCCAGCGACTTCGCGGCCGTGCGGACCTACGAGGTGGAAGGCAAGCGGCTCGGCATCATCGGCCTCGGCAACATCGGCAAGAAGGTCGCGCGCCGCGTCCAGGGCTTCGACATGGACGTGCGCTACTACGACATCCTGCGTCTCACCGAGGATCAGGAAGACGCGCTCGGCGTCCGCTTCGCGCTGCTGAACGAGCTGTTGCGCACGTCCGACGTGATCACCCTGCACGTGCCGCTCAACGACGTCACGCGCAAGATGATGTCGACCGCTCAGTTCGCGCAGATGAAGCGCACCGCCATCCTCATCAACACGTGCCGCGGCCCGGTGGTCGACGAGGACGCGCTGCACCAGGCGCTGACCTCGAGCACCATCGGACCGCGGCACGTGTTGATGAGGATGGCGGTGCGCTTCATCTGCGCGAACTGAGCGGTGGACATCATCTTG
>DATHGT010000108.1:0-19993 GCA_035317605.1 Candidatus Acidiferrum sp.
TTTCCGCGCCATGTACCGGTTCACGTCGTGGTTCTCGGGGATCGCGGGCTACCGGCTCTTCCTGCAGCGCTCCGACTCGGCGTCCAGCACGATCGCGGGCGACATCGATCAGAACCGCGTGTTCCTCGGCGCCCAGTTCGGCTACCCGATCAAGTTCGAATAACTTAGATCGGGGGGAGCGAAGCGCCGCTCCCCCCGATGGCCCCCCACCGCTTCGCTCGCTCCCGACCGTCACGTCGGTTTAAGCGGCGTCGCTTCCCCCGCTTCGCTCCGCTCGCTCCCGATCGTTCGTTTGGTTTGAGTGGCGAAAACATTGCCTCTTCATTTCTTTGCAGAGGGGAGGGGCTGTTGTCTGACCAGCTTGTGCAAGGGATTGCTCAGAGGCGGTGTGGGCGCGTGCTGAAATGCGACGTTCGTTCCTCGATCGCCGGCGCCTCGAAGCGCACGCGCAAAGAGACGAAAGACCCACGATGACGCCGACCTGCGCACACCTGCAACGGCTTGGCACTGCCTTTGCCCTCGAAGGTCAACGCCCGTACGTCACGCGTTCGGGCGACCTATGTCACTGGCGCAGCGGCTGGCTTGGTTCGAGGCGTTGTCGACGAGCGCGATCGTCATCGCGATGCTCGCGCTCCCGCGCCCCGCCGCCCAGGATCCGGCGGCGCTGCTCGGGATCGCCGCGCGCGCCGCGCTCGTGGTCGCGGTCTGCTCTGCCGCGTTCTACTTCAACGACCTCTACGAGTTCGACACGTCCCACAACCTCTTCGATCTCTTCGGCCGCCTGTGTCGCGCGCTCGGTTTCGCCGCGCTCCTGCTCGGCGGCACCTATCTGCTGTTCCCGCAGACCATGATCCCGGGCAACTCCGCGTCCGACTCGCTCCTGATCCTCCTCGGCACCATCCTCCTGGTGCGCGTCACCTTCTACGGCCTGGTCAAGCGGCGGCCGTTCAGCGAGCGCGTGCTCGTCCTCGGCGGCGGCTCGCTGGCCGCCGAGCTGGAGCGGCAGATCCGCATGCGTCCGGACCTGGCCCTCACCTGCGTGGGATTCCTCGACGACGACGACGAGGCGGCCGGACTGGCCGGGCCACGCCTGGGAACGTACCGCGACGTGGCCGATGCCGTGGCCCGCTGCCGCCCCGACCGGATCGTCGTGGCCCCGCCGGACGCGAGCAGCCCCTTGCCCATCGCTGACCTCCTCGCCTGCCGGGTGCGCGGGATCGTCATCGAGGAAGGCACCCAGACGTTCGAGCGGCTCACCCGCCGCCTGGCCGTGGAGTCGCTGTCGCCGAGCGCGCTGGTCTTCGGCGGCGGCTTCCGCGTCTCCCGCACCTACGTCTGGATCAAGCGCGCGATGAGCGTGGTCATCGCGACCGTGGCGCTGGCGGTGGCCGCGCCCTTCCTGGCCCTGATCGCGCTCGTGATCAAGCTCGAATCCTCCGGGCCGGTGTTCTTCGTCCAGAAGCGCGTGGGGCTGCGCGGCCGTCTCTTCCCGCTCATCAAGTTCCGCACGATGCGGACGGCCAGCGCCACCGACGACGCGATCTGGGAGCGCGACAACCGGAGCCGGGTCACCCGCTTCGGCGCCGTCCTCCGCAAGTACCGGCTCGACGAGACGCCGCAGTTCATCAACATCCTGCGCGGCGACATGAGCCTGGTGGGACCGCGGCCGGAGATGGCAAGCAACGTGACCACGTTCGCGGACCGCATTCCGTACTACGACCTCCGCCACGAAGTCCGGCCCGGCCTCACCGGCTGGGCCCAGGTGAAGGCCGGCTATTCGATGAGCGTCGAGGAAGTGACCCAGAAGCTTTGCTACGACCTCTACTACATCAAGCACATGTCGCTGCGGTTCGATCTTCGCATCCTGTTCGACACCGTGAAATTCGTGCTGTGCGGCAAGCGGCCGGGGTAATGAGCGAAAAGCTGGCCCCCAAACGTTTACTGCAATCGGGCACCGCGCTCCTCACCCAGCGGGCGGGACACGCGGCGAGATCGCTGTCGTGCGAGTTTCCGGGCCCCTACACGCGACGCGATGGGTCGGCACACCTCTTGCGACGCTGAGGAGAAACGTATGGCGCTTTCTGCTCCCGAAACCGGCTTCGCCTTTCCCGCCGTCGCCACCGACTCCCACGTGCTCGTGGTCGAGGCCGACGCCGATCAGCGGCGTCGCGTCGTCGCCCAGCTCTCGAGCTGGGGCTACACGCCGGTGCCGGCGCCCTCCGCCGAGGAAGCGCTGGAGCTCGTCACGCGCACGCGCTTCGCGTTCTCCATCGTCGCCATCCGGCTGCCGGACATGTCCGGGATCGAGTTCCTGCGTCGCGCCCGCGAGGCGTGCGATGCCGGTCCGGTGATCATGGTGGCCGACAACGGGCACAGCTCGCAGATCGTGGAGGCCATCCAGATCGGCGCCGACGATTTCATCCGCCGTCCCTACACCGCGGAGGATCTCGAGAACGCCATCAAGGGTCTGCCCGCCAAGGCGCGGCGGGAGCCGGCCCCGCCGCCCGACGACAACGTCGACCGTCTGGCCCGCGAGCTGCGGCTGCTGGTGAGCCCGCAGATGCGCGAGATCCAGGGCGTGATCGAGCAGGCCGCGCGGGCGGACGTCACCGTGCTCATCTGCGGCGAAACGGGAGTCGGCAAGGAGCTGGTGGCCCGCGCCGTCCACGTGCACTCGCCCCGCCGGCGCGAGCCGTTCGTCAAGGTCAACTGCGCGGCGGTGCCACGCGAGCTGCTGGAGTCCGAGCTGTTCGGCCACGAGCGCGGCGCCTTCACGGGCGCCCACCAGCGCAAGGCCGGGCGCTTCGAGCTGGCCGACCGGGGCACGATCTTCCTGGACGAGATCGGCGAGCTGCACCCGGCGCTTCAGGCCAAGCTGCTCCACGTGCTCCAGGACGGCGAGTTCTCGCGCGTGGGCGGCCAGGGCAACCTCTCCGTCGACGTGCGGGTCATCTGCGCCACCAACCGCGACCTCGCCCGCGAGGTGGCGGCGAGCCGATTCCGCGAAGACCTCTTCTATCGGCTCAACGTGATCAACATCCTGGTGCCGCCGCTGCGCGAGCGCCGTGAGGAGATTCCCGGCCTCGTGCAGTACTTCGTGGAGCGGTTCGCGCGCCTGTACAACTTCTCGCCGCCCGTCATCTCCGACGAGACCATGGCGGCCCTCGTGCAGCACCGCTGGCCCGGCAACATCCGCGAGCTCGAGAACTTCATCAAGCGCATGATCGTGCTCGAAGACCTCACGCTGGCCCGTTCGCTCCTGACCGCGCCCGCCGTCGCCGCCGCGCCGGAGAGCGGCGAGGGGTTCGCGGCGACCAAGGGACTCAGCCTCAAGGAGATCTCCCGCCGCGCCGTGATGGAAGCCGAGCGGCAGGTGATCTGCCGCGCGCTCGAGCAGTGCCGCTGGAACCGCGTGAAGACCGCCAAGATGCTCAGGATCAGCTACCGGGCCCTGCTCTACAAGATCAAGGATATGGGGCTCAAGCAGGACGCGGCCGCGAGTTGAGCGGCCGACACGAAAGGATACTCATGATGCCGTCGATGCGCTTCGCCGTGGTGCTCGTGGTGGCGTTGGTGCTCCTCTCTCCCGCGCTCGTGGCCGCTCAGAACGCGGCGCCCGGAGCCCGTCCTTCGCCGACCGGGCGCACCGCGGCCCCGACGCCGGAGGGGGCGGGGACCGCGCCGGGACCGACGCCGATGACGGGCGCCGTCTCTCCCATCACCTCGGACTACATCATCGGCCCGGGCGACGTGCTGCAGATCACGGTCTGGAAGAACGACACGCTCTCGCGCGCCCTGCCCGTGCGGCCGGACGGCAAGGTCTCGATGCCGCTGCTGCACGACGTCCAGGCCGCGGGGCTCAGCGCCATGCAGCTGCGCGACAAGATCGCCACCGCGCTGGGCGAGTTCATGCCCAACCCCGAGGTGGCGGTGTCGGTGACCGAGGTCCGCAGCATGCGCGTGTCGATCCTCGGTGAAGTCGCCAAGCCCGGCGTGCTCGAGCTGCGCGGGCAGACCACGATCCTCGAAGTGATCGCCATGGCCGGCGGCTTCAAGGACTTCGCGTCGCCGAGCAAGATCACGGTCATCCGACTCGACGAGGGCGGCAAGACCAAGCGCATCCGCTTCAACTACAACAAGGCCATCGGCAGCGACGAGGAGAACCTCGTGCTCCGGTCCGGCGACGTGGTCGTCGTCCCCTGAGGCGGAGCAACGGTGATGAATAGCGCCGAGACCAAACGCACCATCGGCCTGGCCATGATCATCGAGGTCGTGCGCCGCCGCTTCCACCTGGCCGTGGTGCCCTTCCTGTTCGTGATGGCCGCGGGCCTGTCGCTGGCGATGTTTCTCCCCAGCCTGTGGACGGCCAAGTCGACGATCCTGGTCGACCGGCAGAAGATTCCGGAGTCGTTCGTGAAGTCCACGATCACGACCGACGTCGAGGCTCAGCTGCTCGGGCTGAGCCAGCAGATCATGAGCAGCGGCCAGCTCATGAAGATCATCGAGGCCCACGACCTCTATCCGAATCTCCGCGGCAAGCGGTCCGCCGACGAAGTCGTCGAGCGGATGCGCCGGGACATCCGGATCGAGGTCCAGAACGATGATCGCGACAAGCGCAACCCGCGCACGGTGGGCTTCAGCGTCCTGTACACGACCACGACCCCGAAGATGGCCATGACGATCGCCAACGAGCTGGCCGCCCTCTACGTGAACGAGGACGTCCGCTATCGCGAGAAGCACTCGGTGTCGGCGTCCGAATTCCTCGACACCCAGCTCAAGGACGTGCGCGAACGCCTGCAGAACCAGGAGCGCCGGGTCGCGGAATTCAAAGAGCGCAACATGGGCGAGCTGCCCGAGCAGCGCGAGGCCAACCTCAGGACGCTCGACCGGCTCCAGCAGCAGCTGCAGAGCGCCCAGGAAACCCTCCGCCGCGCCAACGAGCGTCGCCAGCTCCTCACCCAGACCCTGGCCGAGGTGGACCAGAGCAACACCACCGTGAGCGGGCCCGGCGGCACGCCGAACCCGAGTCCCGCGGAGGCGGCGGCCGCGCGCCTGTCGGTGCTCAAGCAAGAGCTGACGCAGATGCAGAGCCGGTACAACGACAAGTATCCCGACGTGGTCGCGCTCAAGGACCAGATCAAAGCCCTGGAGGCGAAGATCGCCGCCGAGCCTGCGGCCGCGGCCCGCGAGACCCAGGCGAAGTCGGCCGCGACGGGCGCCAGGAAGGACGGCAAGGAGCTGCGGGCCGCCCCCCAGAACAGCTACGTGCAGAACCTCCTCCAGCAGCTCGACCAGGCCACGATCGAGGCCCGGACCAGCACCGACGAAGTCAAGGGGTTGCGGGAGCAGATCGCGCTCTATCAGCGGCGCATCGAGAACACGCCGCGCCGCGAGCAGGAGTCGGCCCAGATCACCCGCGACTACGAGAGCACGCGCGAGCTCTTTCGCTCGCTGCTCGGCAAGCGGGGCGAGGCCGAGATGGCCGCCGACCTCGAGCAGCGGCAGCAGGGCGAGCACTTCCGCATCATCGACGCCGCCGGCCTGCCCGACCGGCCGGCCGGACCCAACCGGTTCCGGGTCGTCCTCGTGGCCCTCGTGCTGGCGCTCGGCATCAGCGGCATCGCGGTGGTGATCGCCGAGCACACCGATACGTCGTACCGCTCGGCCGAGGAGGTCCGCACCTTCGAGGGGGTGCCGGTGCTCAGCACCATCCCCAAGATCGTCACCGAGCGCGATCGACGGCGGCGCCTGCGGCTGCGCCGGCTCGGCACCGCGGCGGTCGCCGTCGGCCTCCTGGCCGTGATCGGCTCGTCGTTCGCGCTCGCGCACAACAACCACGCCCTCGTGGCCTCGCTGTCGAGCGAGCCGGTGAGCGTCCCCAAAAACACGAGGTAAGGACATGTACCTCACCTTCTACGGATTCAGCGAGGCGCCCTTCGGTCCGACGCCCGACCCGAAGTTCCTCTTCCAGTCGACGCGTCATCGCGAAGCGCTGGCCCAGCTCATCTACGGCGTGACCGAGCGCAAGGGATTCCTCGTGCTGACCGGCGAGATCGGCACCGGCAAGACCACGCTCCTGCGCACGCTGCTCGGTCGGCTCGACGTCGAGACCCCCGTGGCCTACGTCCACAACTCGGCGCTGCCCATCGAGGGCCTGCTCGAGTACGTGCTCGAGGACTGGGGCGTGAAATCGACCGCGGCCACCCAGGCCCAGCGCCTGGTCGAGCTGAACGAGTTCCTCATCGAGCAGCACCGCAAGGGGACGAGCCCCGTCCTCGTCATCGACGAGGCCCAGAACCTTTCGGTGGAGACCCTGGAGGCCGTGCGCCTCCTGTCGAACTTCGAGACCACCCAGCAGAAGCTGATCCAGATCCTGCTCGTCGGCCAGCCCGAGCTGCGCGACACCCTGAGCCGGCCCGAGCTGCGCCAGCTCAAGCAGCGCATCGGCCTGCGCTGCCACATCGGCCCCCTGTCCGCCGCGGAGACGCGCCAGTACATCCGGCATCGCCTGCGCATCGCCGGCGCCACCGACGTCGGTCTCTTCACGGACGCGGCCATCCAGAAGATCGCCGAGTACAGCCGGGGCATCCCCCGCGTCATCAACATGGTCTGCGATCACTGCCTGCTGAGCGGCTACGCCGACAGCAAGCGGCGGATCGAGGCCCGCGCCGTCGACGAGGCGGTCGAATATTTCGAGGACGGCGAGCGCCCGGTGTGGAAGCGGCTGCGCGGGCGCCGGCTCGTGCCGAGCACGCCGGAGCTCTGGGCCGCGCGCGGCGGCGTCGCCGCTCTCGTGGTCGTGATCCTGGTCATCCTGGTCTTCGCCGCCAGCGCCCTGGGCTGGCTCCCCGGGCGATGAAAACGGGCCATCTGCGTCGTTGGCTCGTCGGGTGCTCCCTGCGGCGTACTCGGAGTACGCCTCGGTCGCACCGCTCCTCGCCGCCTAGCAGCTGGCCCGTTTTGATCGCCCTGGGGCGTTGTGATCTTTTCGGAGGAGGGAACGAGTGAGCAAGTTTTTCCAGGCGTTGGAGCACGCGGAGCGCGAGCGCGCTCGTGAACGGGGCGAACGCACCGAGGCCAGCGGCATCACCGCGACCGCCGTGAACGGCACGCGGACGAGCGAGACGGCGCCGGTCGTCGAAGCGTCGGACGCGTTCGGGGCGGCGGTCGTGCGGGACGTGCGGGACCCCGAGGCCACGCACCGCGGCGCGTTCACGACGCTCCTCGAGCCCGCCGTGGCCGCCGAGCCCGGCGTTGTCGACGACCACTTGGTGAGCGTGCTCGAGCCCACGAGCGTGGCGGCCGAGCAGTATCGCAGCATCCGGCTGGCCATCGAGAACCATCGCCGCGAGCACGGCACCCGGGTGATCGCGGTGGCCAGCCCGGCACGCAGCGACGGCAAGACCACGACGGCCATCAACCTCGCGGGCGCGCTGGCCCAGGCGGCCGACGCGCGCGTGGTCGTGGTGGAGGCGGACCTTCGCCATCCCTCGATGGCGCGGGTGCTCGGCCTGTCCGGGAGCTGCGGTCTCTCGACCTATCTGCTCGATCATTCGATGGCCCTCGAGCAGGTGGTCGAGCGGCCCCGCGGGCTCGGCTTCGCGGTCGTGGTCGCCGGCACGCCGTCCTCGATGCCCTACGAGCTGCTGGCCTCGGCGCGCCTGAGCGACATGCTGGCCACGCTCAAGGAGACCTTCGACTTCGTGCTCGTCGACACGCCGCCCACCCTGCCCTTCCCCGACGTGGGCATCCTGCGTGAGCTGGTCGACGGCTTCCTGCTCGTGGTCCGGGCCAAGCGCACGCCGCGCGAGCAGGTCCGCGAGTGTCTCACCGCCATCGGCGCCCAGCGCGTGCTCGGCATGGTGTTCAACGACGACGACCGGACGGATGCGGTCGCGTCCCGCGAGCTGCCCCGGCGGCGGTTCCCAGGACTGTCGTGAGCGAGCGCGCCGAGACGTCCGTGGCCAACGTGCTCACCATCGACGTGGAGGAGTACTACCACGGCGTGGAGTTCACGCAGGCGCTGGGAGTCGAGGGCCTCCGCGCGCTGCCCAGCCGGGTCGTGGCCGAGACCGAGCACCTGCTGGAGGTGCTGGACGATCACGACGCGCGCGGCACGTTCTTCACGCTCGGCGTGGTGGCCGAGCGCTATCCGCGCCTGATCCGCGCCATCGCCGCGCGCGGCCACGAGGTCGCCTCCCACGGCTGGGATCACCGGCTGGTCGGCGCCCTCGGCCCGCGGCGGTTCCGCGAGGACGTGCGGGCGGCCAAGCACGCCCTCGAGCAGGCCAGCGGCCAGGCGGTGTGGGGCTACCGCGCGCCCAACTACTCGATCGACGCGCAGACGCCGTGGGCGCTGACGATCCTCTACGAGGAAGGCCACGCCTACGACTCCAGCATCTATCCGATCGCCCACGATCGGTACGGGTTCGCCTCCGCCCCGCGCTTTCCCCACGAGATCCCCACCGGCGACGGCGCCCTCTGGGAAGTGCCCATCGGGACCGCGCGCCTGGCCGGGACGAACCTGCCCGTGGGCGGCGGCTTCTTCCGGATGATTCCCGAAGCGCTCATCAGCGGCGCGATCGCCAGCGTGAACCGGATCGACGGACGCCCGGTGGTCCTGTACGTCCATCCCTGGGAATTCGATCCCCAGCAGCCGCGGCCGCCCATGTCGTGGGCGCATCGGTTCCGTCACTACGTCGGCATCGCCGGGAACGAGAAGAAGCTCCGCGCGCTGCTGGGACGGTTCCGCTTCACGTCGATCGAGACGGCCTTCGCTCACGTCGGGCCGCGCCGCTTCGTCCCCGACGCCCATCGCGCGGCGTCCTGACCCATCGCCATGATGGTGGACGGCCCCTTCCTCGTCGGCATCGCCGGGGGCAGCGGCAGCGGCAAGAGCGCGCTGGCCGCGGCGCTCCGCGACGGCCTCCGGCCCGCGCGGGTGGCGCCCCTCGCGCAGGACGCCTACTATCGCGACCGCGGCGGGCTGCCCGCGGCCGCCCGCGCCCGGCTGGACTTCGATCAGCCCGGTGCCTTCGACCTCGACCTCTTCGTCGAGCACCTCGCGGCTCTGCGCCGCGGCCAGCGGGTGCGGCCCCCGCGCTATTGCTTCGTGACCCACCGCCGGCGCGGATACGGCGAGGCCGTGGGCCCGGCCGACATCGTGCTCGTCGAGGGACTGTTCCTCTTCGTGGACGCCCGCGCCCGCGAGCTCCTCGACCTCCGCATCTACCTCGACGCCCCCGAGCGGGTCCGGCTGGCCCGGCGCCTGGCCCGCGACGTGGCCCAGCGCGGCCGCACCGAACAATCGGTGATCGAGCAGTATCGCCGGTCCGCCCTGCCGGCCCAGCGCCGGTATATCGAGCCGAGCCGGGCCTGGGCCGACGTGGTGCTGGTCAACGCCGGCCGCCTGGTGGCGCTGGCCGAGGTGGCGGCGACGATCATCCGCGCCCACCGCATCGGGGGGAACGAGACGTTCCCCCCGAACCCCCCTGTTTCACGTTTCGAGCAAGGCCGCGCGATCCCGCCAGCCCACGGGGTCACCGCCTGATGGCGACGTTTCCGCTGTGCGGCGAGGCCCGCCACGAGGCGGCCATCCGGGGGCTGCTCGACGGCTGCGTGGACTTCGTGCGCCGGCGGCTGTCGCCGCCCACGCTGCGCGGCGTGGTCCTCACCGGCAGCTTCGCGCGGGGCGAGGGCTCCGTGCTCACCCAGGCCGGCGGCCTCCGGGTCCTCGGCGACATCGAGTTCTTCGTCGTGCTCGCCCACGGCTCCGACTATCAGCGGCTGCGGGCCGAGATGGCGACGTGGGGCCCCCTCGCCGCCGCCACCCTCGGCGCCGGCCGCATCCACGCGAACCTCGAGTTCGGACCGGTGCACGTGGGCTATCTGCGGCGGGCCCGGCCGTCCATCTTCGTGTACGACCTCCGCTATCACGGAAAGGTGCTCTGGGGTCCGTCCGGTCTCCTGGACGACATGCCGTCGTTCCGGACCGACGCGATCCCGCGGGAGGACGCGCTGCGGCTGCTCCTGAACCGCACCATCGAGCAGATCGAGGCCTACGATCGCATCGCCACGCTCCCGGCCGACGCCCTCCTCGACGTCGCCTACCAGCAGCTCAAGATCGTGCTCGACCTCGCGGGCTCGGCGCTGGCCTTCAACGGCCTGCACTGCGCGTCCTACGCCGAGCGTCCGGCCCGGCTGGCCGGACTGATCCGGGAAACGCCCTCGCTGGCCCGCCGGCTGCCGCCCGGCTTCGCGCGCGACCTGGCGCGGGCCACCGGCATCAAGCTGGCGCCGGACGACTCGGACTTCGCCGGCTCCGACGGAGACCCCGTGGCCGCGCGGCGAGGGGCGGTGCGCGAGCAGCTCGTCGGGGCCGCCCCCGCGATGATGGGCCTGCTCGCGTGGGAGCTCGAGCAGCTCGTGGGCGCCGGCGGCGATCTCGACGCCCTGCTCGATCGCTACCTCCGGTCGCAGTCGCTGGGCCGGCGCGCGTGGGAGTGGACGAAGCTGCTCCGCAATCCCCTGCCCGCGCCGCTGCCCCTGAGCGCGGCCGCCGCCGCGCGCCTGTTCTGGCGGTCGACCCCGCGGGCCCTGATCTACGTCGCGGGCGTGCGCGCGTACCGCGAGCTGGCCGCGTCCGCCGACGTCGACCCCCTCGAGCGCGGGCTACCCCTCGCGCGCGCGGCGTGGCCGCGGGACCATCAAGCCCGTCGCCGCGCCATCGTCGCGCTCTGGCGCTGGTGCGTGCGCAACTCGTGAGGTGCCCATGAAGCCGCCGCTTTCGATCTACGTCCTCGTCGATGCCCTCGGCTGGGAGATCATCCGCGACCGTCCGTTCCTCGACGACGTGCTGGAGGAGCGGCGGTGGCTGGAGACGATCCTTGGCTATAGTTCCGGGGCGATCCCCACCCTCCTGTCCGGCCGGCTGCCCAGCCAGCACGGCCACTGGAACCTCTTCTACCGGTCGCCCGCCACGTCGCCGTTCCGCTGGACGCGCCCGCTGGGTCGGCTGCCCTCGGCGCTCGTCGAGAATCCCTTCGCGCGGCGGGCGGTCAAGTATCTCTCGCGCTGGCGCTCGGGGTACTCCGGGTACTTCTCGCTCTACGACTATCCCGTCGCCCACCTCGCCGAATGGGATCTCACCGAGAAGCGCGACATCTATCAGCCGGGCGGCCTCGACTGCCCGTCGCTCTTCGATCGGTTCGTTGGCGCCGGCATCCCGTACGAGTGCTACAACTACCACCGCCACACCGACCCCGAGATCCTGACCCTGGCGGCGAGCCGCGCCGTCGAGTCCGACGCCCGCGTGCTGTTCCTGTATCTCTCGGACCTCGACCGCTATCTCCATCACAACATTCACGACGCCGACGGGGTCAGCGAGCGGCTGCGGTGGTACGAGAAGGGGCTGCGCCGGATCTTCCGGGCCGCCCGCAACGTCCGCGACACGCGGATGGTCATCTTCTCCGACCACGGGATGACCCCGATCCGCTGGACCTACGACCTGCGCCGGGACGTGGCCGCGCTCGGGCTCACCGAGCGCGATCATCTCGCGGCCTACGACTCCACGATGGCCCGCTTCTGGACGTGGGACGCGCGGGCCCGCGACCGGCTCGTCGAGATGCTGGCCGATCATCCCTGCGGCGACCTGCTCGGGCGCGACGAGCTGACCCGGCTCGGCGTGTGGTTCGACGACGACCGCTACTACCAGCTCCTGTTCGTGATGAAGCCGGGCGTCCTGCTCAACCCGAGCGACATGGGGCACTTCCGCTTCGCGGGCATGCACGGCTTTCACCCGAGCGATCCCACCGCGGACGCCGTCCTGCTCTCGACCACCGCGCTCGACAAGCGCGTGCAGCACATCGCGGGCGTCCACGACCTGCTGCTGGCCGAGCTGGGGGTGACCCCGGCGGGAGAGGTCGCCGCGTGAGACCGATCGGTCTCATGATCGTGCTCACGTCAGCGGTGCGCGGAGGCGTGGAAGAAGTCGTGCTCGGCCTGCTCCAGCGGCTCGACCCGTCGGAGTTCCGCCTCTCGATCGCCGCGCCGCGGCCCCTGCTCGACGCGCTGGCCCCCGATCTGGCCGGGGTCCGCCTCGACACGCTCGACGTGGAGGCCGAGAGCTTCCTCCACGTCGGCCGGCTGCGCCGGCTCGCCGCGTTCATGCGCCGGATCCGGCCCGACGTGGTGAACCCGCACCTCTTCCGCACCACCGCGGTCGCCGCGCCGCTGGCCCGCGCGATCGGGATCGGCCGGGTCGTGGAGACCTATCACGGGCGCGAGGCGTGGCGCCAGGGCGCGCTGCGCGGACGGTTCCTCGTCGATCGGACGATCGCGCGACTGGTGACGCGGGTGATCGCGGTTTCCCGAGGCGCCGCCGACTTCCTCATTCACGGCAAGGGCTATCCCGCGCACAAGGTCGTGGTGGTTCCCAACGGTCGCGACCTCACGCGCTTCACGCCGGGCGCCCACCGCGAGGCCGTGCGCAAGGAGCTGGGCCTCGACCGCGACGCGCCCGTCGTGGGCGTGGTCGGACGCCTGGAGACCCAGAAGGGCCACGTCTATCTCCTCGACGCGTGGCCCGAAGTCGTCCGCGCGCATCCCGACGCCCGCCTGCTCGTGGTCGGCGAGGGCAGCCTGCACGAGGCGCTGCGGCGCCAGGCGCGGGACGCTCACGTCGCCGACAGCGTGATCTTCACGGGATTCCGCTCCGACGTCCCGCGCATTCTCGACGCGAGCGACGTCCTCGCGCTGCCCTCGCTGCACGAAGGCATGCCGCTGACCGTGATCGAGGCCGCCGCGGCCGGACGTCCGGTCGTGGCGACCGCGGTCGACGGCACCCCCGAGGTCGTGCGCGACGGCGAGACCGGCTATCTCGTTCCCCCCGCCGATCCCGCGGCGCTGTCCCGCGCGCTGCTCGCCGTGCTCGGCGATCCCGACGCCGCCGCCCGGATGGGTCGCGAAGCCCACCGGTGGGCGCACGAGCGGTTCGACGTCGAGGCCCACGTCGAGGCGACCGCGCGCGTCTACCGCGAGGTCGCCCGCGGATGAAGAGCGGCGTGGCCGTCGTGTTCTGGCTCGCGGTGGCGACCGCGTGTTACCCGTGGATCGTCTACCCGCTGCTGCTCGCCGTGCGCGCGCGCCGGCGTCCGCCCGTCGCCGCGGCGCCGGCATCGTGGCCGTTTCTCTCCGTGATCGTGGCGGCCTACAACGAAGCCGCCTGGATCGGGGCCAAGCTCGCGAGCGCGCTCGAGGACGACTATCCGCGCGACCGGATCGAGGTCATCGTGGTCTCCGACGAGTCGTCCGACGGCACCGACCGGCTCGTCGCCGAGCACGGCGACCCGCGGGTGACGCTCGTTCGCCAGGAGCCGCGGGCCGGCAAGTCGCTGGCCCTGAACCGCGGAGTCTCGCGCGCGCGTGGTGAAATTCTCGTGTTCACCGACGCCAACGCGCTGTTCGCGCGCGGGAGCCTGCGGCGGCTGGCCGCGCCGTTCGCCGACGAGCGCGTGGGGCTGGTGAGCGGTCACGGTCTCTACACGGCGTCGCCAAAGAGCCCGTCCCCCGGGGACGACGATCACGACGCGCAGGCGGTCGCCAACGGCTACGTGCGCTTCGAGGCGTTCCTGCGCTCGCGCGAGGCCGCGCTGGGCGTGCTGGCGGGCGCCGACGGCGCGATCTACGCGCTCCGCCGCTCGCTCTACCGTGACCTCGGCGCCGCCGAGGTCAACGATCTCGCCCACGCGATCGAGTGCGCCGTGGCCGGCCGCACCGCGCGCTTCGACCCCGGCGCGTACACGATCGAGCCGCCGTCGGCGCACGCCGGTCAGGAATTCCGCCGGCACGTGCGCATCGTGGCTCAGAACGCGCAGCTGCTCCAGGACTGGCTGCCCCGCATCGTGGGCGCCCGCCGCTGGCGACTCGCGTGGGCGCTCCTCTCGCACCGGGTCCTGCGCTGGCTGACGGCGCCGTCGCTCACGCTCGCGCTCGGCGCCAACGTCGTGCTGCTCGGCAGCCATCCCGTCTACGCGTTCACGCTCGCCGGGCAGGGCGCGTTCTACGCGCTCGCGCTCGCCGGTCTCCTCGCCGAGCGGGCGGGATGGCGACTCGGCCGGGCCGCGCTGCCCTATTACTTCTGCGTGGTGAGCGCGGCGGGGCTCGCGGGCCTGGCGCGCTACCTCCGCGGCGGCGCCCAGGCGGTGTGGGCGCCGACCGGGCAGCTCGCGCGCGACCATCGCGTCCGCGAGCGGGCGGCGTGACGCCCTCGACCCGCGACGTCCTCACCCGCAACACCGTCTGGTACGCCCTCATCACGATGCTGGGCCTGGCCTCCGGCCTGGCGATGTCGGTCGTGCTCGCCCGCGGCCTCGGCCCCGCGCTGATGGGCGACTTCTCGTTTCTCCTGTGGACGTTCCGCACGCTGGAGGCGGTGGCCAGCCTCGGCTTCCCGCTCGCCCTCGTCCGCTACTCCGCCGACGCCCTCGCCCGCGACGAGCCGGGCCGGGCCCGCGGACTGATCGGCGTACTGCTCCGCTGGCAGCTCGTCTCCGTGGCCCTCGTGGCCGCCGCCACCATCGCGCTCGCGCTGGGGTTCGCGCCGCCCGAGCTGCGCTGGCCGCTGGTCGTGGGCGCCGTCGGCCTGATCCCATCCGCGGTCGAGAACCTGTTCATGAAAGCCACGTATGGTGCCCAGCGCTACGACCTCACGGCCCGCGTGAGCGCGATCAAGACCGTGCTGCTCCTGGCCATCTCGGCGGGGGCGGTTGCGATGGGCGCCGGTCTCACCGCGATCGTGGCCGGCCAGGCCCTCGGCACGCTGCTCTCGTGCACGCTCCAGGTGCGGGGCGCGCTCTCGCTCTATCCGCGCCAGGCGCAGGCGGTGGCGCCCGCCGCGATGCGCGAGCTGGGCTCCTACGTGGCGTCGCTGTCGATGGTTCGCGTGCTGGAGACCATCGTGTGGGACCGCTCGGAGATCTTCTTCCTCAAGCTCTGGGTGCTCCCCCAGGAGATCGCCTTCTACAGCCTGGCCGCGGGACTGGCCTCCCGCGCCATGATCGTTCCCGCGATCTTCGTGGGCGCGCTGCTGCCGGCGCTGGCCTCGCTGCACGGCGCCGGCGACGACGGCGAGTTCAAGCGCCTCTATCGCTCGTCGCTGCGCTCGGTGGCGCTGGTGGGCGCGCCGATCGCGGCGGTGAGCGCGGGGCTGGCGCCCGCGCTCATCCACCTGCTGTACGGCGAGGCCTACGCGCCGGTGGCCGGTCTCTTTCAGCTGCTGGTCGCGGTGGGCCTGCTCGGGGTCGGCCGCGACGTCGCCTGGGCGGCGTTGCGGGCGGCCGGCGACCGGCGCTCGATGCTGACCGCGACGGCGGTGACCGCCGCCGTCGACCTCGCGGTGGCCGCCCTGCTGGTCCGTCCGTGGGGGACTGCGGGAGCGGTCGCCGCCAACACGGTGGCCCAGGTCACGGTCTCCGTGTGGGCGTTCGTCGCGGTGTGGCGACTGAAGGGCTGCGGCCTTCCGCTGGGCGATCTCTCGCGCATCGGCGTCGCCGCCGCGCTCGCGCTGTGCGCGTCGTGGGCCGGCTCCGCCGCCGCGCACGGCGTCCCCTCGGCGCTGCTCGGCGGGGCCGCCGGTCTGGGGACCTACCTGCTCGCGTGCATCGTGCTCGGCGCCGTCAGCGCAAGCGACTTCACGGTGCTGGTGACGTCAGGCCGCCGCCTGGCGTCGTTCAAAGCGGGTGCGTGAGTCGCTGGCGCGTGAGTCGAGCGAGTTACTCAATCCCTGTACATGCCCCCGCCTCCTGGGAACCGCGTTGCACACCCCGGCCGTGAACTCCGCGCAAAGCTACCGCACCGCATTGCCGAGGTCAGGAATGGTTCTTGCGATACCGACCAAAAAGAGAGATTCGCCAGGCCTGTCATGGCGAGGAGGCTTCATGTCAGTTCTCGAGCGGGCGACCCAACGGCTCGGCATCATGGGGGAATTCTTCGAGTTCCTGTGGCGTCAGAAGCTCTGGTGGATGATGCCGATGTTCGCCGTCCTCTTCCTGTTCGGCGTCCTCCTCATCCTCGGTCAAGCGAGCGGCCTGGCGCCGTTCATCTACACGCTCTTCTGAGGCCGTGACCATGCCATCGGCCCTTCGACGCGCGTGGGAAGGCTGGAAGCGCTTCGCCCTGTGGCTCGGCGACAAGCAAGCCACGCTCATCTACACGATCCTGTTCTACGTGATGATCGGTCCGGTGGCCCTGGCCCGGCGCGCGTTCACCGACCCGCTCCTCGTCCGCGCCCGCCACCGCGAAACGTTCTGGCGCCCCCGCACGCCGACGACACCCACGCTCGCCGAGGCCCGGCGCCAATGACCACGACACCCGACCAGACGCTCCAGAGGGACTGAATGAACATCCTCGGGATCAGCTGTCACTACCACGACGCGGCCGCCGCGCTACTCGTCGACGGCCGGCTCGTCGCGGCCGCCCAGGAAGAGCGCTTCTCGCGCAAGAAGCACGACCAGGCGTTCCCCGTCCAGGCCATCGACTTCTGCCTGGCCCAGGCCAAGCTGCGAGCGGGCGACCTCGACTACGTCGTGTTCTACGAGAAGCCGTTCGTGAAGGCCGAGCGGTTGTTCACCACCATCCTCGCCACGTTTCCGCGCTCGCGCCGGCTGTTCCGGGACGGCATGCATCTCTGGATCTCCGAGAAGCTCTGGATCAAGGATCTGATCCGCCGCCACACCGGGCTCGATCCCGCGAAGATCCTGTTCGTCGAGCACCACGCCTCCCACGCGGCCAGCGCGCTCTTCTGCTCGCCGTTCGAGGAAGCCGCGATCCTCACCGTGGACGGCGTGGGCGAGTGGACGACCGCGGCCATCGGCCGGGGCCGCGGCGACTGGAGCGGCGGCGACAATCGTCTCGACCTCACCCACGAGCTGGCCTTCCCCCATTCGCTCGGCCTGCTCTACTCGGTGTTCACCGCGTACCTGGGGTTCGAGGTCAACGAGGGCGAATACAAGGTCATGGGCATGGCGCCGTTCGGGGTGCCGAAGTACGTCGACCGGGTCAAGCAGGTGATGGAGCTGCGCGACGACGGCAGCCTGTGGCTCGATCCCGCCTACGTGAGCTTCAGCTACCACACCAAGCGGTCGTTCACGCGGAAGTTCGAGACGCTGTTCGGACCGCCCCGCGATCCCAGGGCGCGCTTCGTGACCCCGCAGACCTCGCTCTACGACGATCCCAACCCGCCGACGGCGGCCGAGCTGCAGCAGAACCAGTACTACGCCGACGTGGCGGCCAGCATTCAGGCCGTGACCGAAGAAGTCATGATCGCGATGGCCCGCCACGTCCACCGGTCCACCGGGCTCACCAAGCTCTGCATCGCCGGCGGAGTGGGCCTCAACTGCGTGGCCAACTACAAGGTCCTCCGGGCCACGCCCTTCGACGAGATCTACGTCCAGCCGGCAGCCGGCGACGCGGGCGGCGCGCTCGGCGCCGCGCTCTACGCCCATCACGTCCTGCTCGGCCAGCCCCGGCGCTTCGTGATGGACCACGCCTACTGGGGCAAGACGTATCCCGATTCGGCGATCGTCGACACCCTGCGCGACGAGGGCGTCGCCTTCGAGACCATCGACGACGACGAGAAGTGTCTCGACCAGGTCGTGGACGCGATGCAGTCCGGCCAGGTCGTGGGCTGGTACCACGGGGCCTTCGAGTGGGGGCCGCGCGCGTTGGGCAGCCGCTCGATCATCGCCGACCCGCGGCGCGCCGACATGAAGGACATCGTCAACATCAAGATCAAGTTCCGCGAGCCCTTCCGGCCGTTCGCGCCCTCGGTGCTGGCCGAGAAGTCGGCGCAGTTCTTCGATCTGCCCGACGCCGCCAAGCACTACCCGACCCGCTTCATGCTGTACGTGGCGCCGGTGATCGGCGATCGGGTGCCGGCGATCACCCACGTGGACGGTTCCTCGCGGCCCCAGCTCGTCCATCGCGACGTGAGTCCGCGCTATTACCGGCTCATCGAGAAATTCGGCGAGGCCACCGACGTGCCGCTGGTCATGAACACGTCGTTCAACTTGCGCGGGGAGCCGATCGTGAGCGCGCCGATCGACGCGCTGAACACGTTCCGAAAGAGCGGCATCGAT
Source organism: Candidatus Acidiferrum sp. (assembly GCA_035317605.1). Taxonomy (GTDB): domain Bacteria; phylum Methylomirabilota; class Methylomirabilia; order Rokubacteriales; family CSP1-6; genus DATHGT01. Next base: position 18,135 of record DATHGT010000108.1, read on the forward strand.
CTGCTGGTCCTCGAGCATCACCTCGTGCGCAAGCCGCGATGAACGCGTGGATCGGCCGCGCGGTCCTGGCCGTCGCCGGGCTCGGGATGGCGGCGCTGGCGCTGGAGATCGGGCTGCGGGTTCTCTATCCCGACGTGCCGATCATCCGGCGCGACGAGCGTCTGGGCAGCCTGGCCCGGCCGAACCTCGACGTGCGCAAGACCTTCGGCGGCCACGAGCGCGTGGTGCGCGTCACCACCAACGCGTCGGGCCTGCGCGGCGCCGAGGTGCCCACCGGCAAGCTCCCCGGCCAGCGGCGCGTGCTGGCCCTCGGCGACTCGTTCACGTTCGGCGACGCCGTCGAGGCCGAGGAAACCTGGCCCGCTCAGCTCGAGGCCCGCCTGAACCGCGGCGGATCGACGAGCCGCTGGCAGGTGGTCAACGCGGGGATCCCCGGCCACGGCACGGGCCAGCAGCTCCTGCTCGCTCGAATGCTCGAGGAGCGCGTCCGCCCGGACGTCGTGGTGCTCGGCTTCACGGTGGTCAACGACGTCCTCGACAACCTCTGCGTCGAGGAGGCGTCGTACACGCCCAAGCGCGGCGTGCCCTGCTTCGTGCTCGACGGCCAGCGCCTGCAGCTGGTCGCACCGGCCAGGATCGAGCCCGCGCCCGCCCGCCCCGCGCGGTCACGCGCCGTCGACTTCCTCGCCGGTGAGGCCCGACGGGTGGCGCTGGGACATCCGCGGCTGCTCGCGCTGGCCGGCTGGAGCGGCGTGGCCACCGACCTGCCGTACGTGCCCGCCACCGTCGCCAGCTGGTACGACGCGCGGTACGCGGAGCCGGGCTGGCGGCTGACCCAGCGGCTGCTGATGGAATTGCGAGAGCAGCTCCGCGCCGAGCGAGTGCCGTTGGTGATCCTGGTGATCCCGGCCGCGCTCCAGGTCGACGCGGGTCTGCAATCGGCCCTGCGCGCGCTGGGTGCCCGTCACGCGGCGGTGGGGGATTTCCTCGCCGATCCCGCGCGGCCCCAGCGCCTCGTGGGCGACTTCTGCCGGAGCGCCGCCCTCGACTGCCTCGACGTCCGGCCCGCGCTCCTCGAGCTGGCCGAGCGCGGCACCCGAACCTACTATCCGATCGACAACCACTGGACCCCCGCGGCCCACGACAGCGCCGCCGACCTCGTGGCCCGCCATCTCGCCGACCGCGCCCTCGCCGACGTCCGCGGGCGCGAGCGCGCCGCCGCGCGCTGACCATCCCGACGTTAGGCGGCCCCGAGTCACTCGTGACCGGGAAGCCGGAGGAGTCTCCGTAAGCGGAACCACACCCGTCTCGCCTTCCAGAACTTGGTGCTCTCCATGGCGCGGATCCGTTCCACGGCGTCCCGAACCGTGGCGATGGCCTGGTCCCGCTCCCCGCGCACGACGTCCACCAGCGTCCGCATGTGCTCGAGCTGCTCGACCAACGCGCGTTCCACGGCGCGGAGCTGCTCCGCGGTGCTCTCCACGGTACGGAGCCGCTCCGCGGTGTCTCGAGCCATGGCGATGGCCTGGTCCCGCTCCCCGCGCACGACCTCCAGCAGCGTCCGCGTCGCCTGGAGCTCCTCGATCAGCGCGCGTTCCGCCGCCGCGTCGCTGACCGAGATCAGCCGGGCGGCAACGGTGGGGAACGCGTCCCGGAGAAAGGGTTGCGCGACCCAGTCGCCCAGATGGACGGGGCCCCGCCGCTTTCGATAGATCGCGAAGCGCTCGGGCTGAACGAGCACCTGGTCCCATCTCGGGTCGACGTCCATGAACGCGGCCAGGATCGCCCCCGTCCCGACGTGAGTGTCGTCCACGATCATGAACCCCCCGACCTTCAGCCGGTCGGCCGTGTAGAACCAG
>DATHGT010000109.1:0-27350 GCA_035317605.1 Candidatus Acidiferrum sp.
CGAGCTGCTCAAGGACCTCTCGCGGCGGCTGGGCGCCGCCATGCTGATGATCACCCACAACCTCGGGGTGGTCGCGCGCTACGCCGACCGCGTGAACGTGATGTACGCCGGACGCATCGTCGAGCGGGGAACCGCGCGCGAGCTGTACGCCAACCCGCGCCATCCCTACACGCTCGGCCTGCTCAAGTCCGTCCCGCGTCTGGACGTGCCGCGGCGCCAGCGCCTGGACCCGATCGAGGGACAACCGCCGGACCTCACGCGGCTGCCCCCAGGCTGCGCCTTCGGACCGCGCTGCGCGTTCCGCGTCGAGCGCTGCGGCGTGGAAGCGCCGCCGCTCCGCCCTATCGGTGACGCCGGCCACGTGACCGCGTGCTGGGAAGCCGAGCGCGTCTTCCGGGTGCGCGAGCCCCAGCATGCCTGAGGGCACGCGCCTGACGCGCTCTCAGGGGCGCGGCTCAGATCCCAGCGATCGGCCGGCACGCGAGTCCAAGCCAATCGATCGCGGGCTACGCGATGGGGGGGTATGGGGGGACCCCGAGGGTCCCCCCATCCTGGAAGTCAAACATCTCGTCAAGCACTTCGCGGTCGGCGGCGGCATGCTCGGCAAGGGGCAGGGTATCGTGCGCGCGGTCGACGACGTGAGCTTCGCGATCCCGTACGGGCAGACGCTCGGCCTCGTCGGCGAATCGGGATGCGGCAAGACCACGACCGGTCGCGCGATCCTCCAGCTCGATCGCCCGACCAGCGGCCAGGTGCTGTTCGAGGGACGCGACCTGGCCACGCTCGACCAGGCCGGCCTGCGGGACATGCGCCGGCGCATGCAGGTGATCTTCCAGGACCCCTATAGCTCTCTGAATCCAAGAATGACCATCGGCCAGATCATCGCCGAGCCGATCTGGGTGCACGGCATCGTGCGCGAGCGGGCGGCGCGCGCCACCCGCGTGCACGAGCTGCTCGAACGGGTCGGCCTCCTCCGCCAGCACGCCGCGCGCTATCCGCACGAGCTGAGCGGCGGTCAGCGCCAGCGCGTCGGCATCGCGCGGGCGCTGGCCATGGAGCCGAGCCTCATCGTGTGCGACGAGCCGGTCTCCGCGCTGGACGTGTCGATCCAGGCCCAGATCATCAACCTCCTGGAAGACCTCCAGCGCGAGCTGGGGCTCTCGTACCTGTTCATCGCCCACGATCTGGCCGTCGTCCGGCACCTCTCCGACCGGATCGCGGTCATGTATCTCGGAAAGATCGTGGAGATCGCCGACCGCCTCGCGCTGTACGAAGACCCGCGGCATCCCTACACGAAGGCGCTGCTCGCCGCCGTGCCGATCCCGGACCCGGATCTGGAGGCCCAGCGCGAGCGCGTGGTGCTGGGCGGCGAGGTGCCGAGCCCGCTCAACCCGCCGTCGGGGTGCGTGTTCCATCCGCGCTGTCCGATCGCGGTGGATCGCTGCCCGCTCGAGGTCCCCGAGCTCCGCGAGGTCGCGCCGGGCCACTGGGCCGCCTGCATCCTGGCTTGATATCCTGGTAGAATTCCTTGTTTCTTCCAAACTTGCGCTCACACCACGGAGGTGGCTGATGCGATCTGTCACAGCGCTGGTAGCCCTCCTGTTGGCCGCCCTGATGGCGGTGCCGGCGACCGCTCAGGACAAGCCCCGATCCGGGGGAGAACTGGTCTTCCCGGTGCCGTCCGAACCACCGAGCTACGACGGGCATCGCGAAGAGACGTTCGGCCTCATCCATCCCTTCGCGCCCTTCTACAACACGCTGATCCGGGTGGATCCCAACGACCCGACCGGGACCAAGCCGGCGCCGAGCCTGGCCGAGAGCTGGACGGTCTCCAGCGACGGCCGAACCTATACGTTCAAGCTGCTGCACGGCGTGAAGTTCCACGACGGCAGCGAGATGACCTCGAAGGACGTCAAGGCCTCGTACGACAAGATCATCTTCCCGGCGGCGGGGGTCGCCTCGGACCGCAAGGGCCAGTACCAGAACGTCGAGGCGGTGGAGGCACCGGATCCGACCACCGTGCGGTTCCGTCTCAAGTTCCCGCAGAGCTCGTTCCTGCTGTCGGTGGCCTCGCCCTGGAACTTCATCTACAAGGCCGACATGCTCGCCAAGGACATGCACTGGTACGAGAAGAACATCATGGGCACCGGACCGTTCACGTTCGTCGAGCACGTCAAGGGCTCGCACGTGGTGGGCAAGAAGAATCCCAACTACTGGGACAAGGGCAAGCCCTATCTCGACAGCTTCCGGGCCGTGTTCGTCCGCGATTCGGCCGCCCAGGTCTCGCTGATCCGCGGTGAGCGCGCGCACATCCAGTTCCGCGGCTTCAGCCCCAAGGAGCGTGACACCCTCAAGGGAGCGCTCGGCGACAAGATCCGCGTGCAGGAGAGCCCGTGGGACTGCATCCTGATGGTCGCCATCAACCACGACAAGAAGCCCTACGACGACAAGCGCGTGCGCCGGGCCCTCAGCCTGGCCCTGGATCGCTACGCCGGATCCAAGGCGCTCTCCCAGATCGCGATCGTCAAGGAAGTGGCGGGCGTGCAGGTGCCGGGCACGCCGTACGCGACCCCGCCCGACGAGCTGGCCAAGTTGGCCGGCTACGGCAAGGACATCGCGGCCGCGCGCGCGGAGGCCAAGAAGCTCCTGCGCGAGGCGGGCGTGCCCGACGGCTTCGCGTTCACGTTCAAGAACCGGGGCGTCCCCATGCCTTACGAGCCGCTGGCCATCTGGATGATCGATCAGTGGCGTCAGATCGGCCTCAACGTCAAGCACGAGGTCGTGGAGTCGGCGGCCTACTACGATCAGGTGCTCCGGCCCGGCAACTTCGACGTCGCCATGGACTTCCAGTGCGGCTACATCGTGGAGCCCGACCTGGACCTCTACAAGTTCGTGTCGACGGACAAGAACCCGTCCAACTACAGCCGCTACACCGACCGGACGCTCGACGACCTCTACACCAAGCAGGGGCGCACGCAGGACGTCGAAGAGCGCAAGCGGCTCATCCGCACGTTCGAGAAGCGGCTCCTCGACGAGGAAGCCCACTACCTCATGACCTTGCAGTGGCACCGCATCATCCCGCACTCGGCGAAGGTCAAGGGCTGGCAGGTCACGCCGAGCCACTACCTGAACAACACCCTCGACGTGGTCTGGCTGACGGAGTAGACGAGACCGTGCGGGGCACGGGCGCTTCCTCTGCGCTCGTGCCCCGCCGCCACCATGTGGAAATACGTCATCAAGCGGTTCTTCCTGATGTTCCCCACGCTGGTCGGGGTGGCGATCATCGCGTTCCTGCTGCTGCGCATCGTGCCCGGTGACATCGTCGAGGCGCGGCTGATGGGCTCGGGCGGGGCGTTCGTGACCGCGCAGATGATCGCCGAGGAGCGCGCGAAGTTCGGCCTCGACCAGCCGCTGTGGCGGCAGTTCGCGACGTGGCTCTTCGATCTCGCGCGCTTCGACTTCGGCCGCTCGATGTGGACGGGGGCGCCGATCCTGGAGGAGATCAAGCTGCGGTTCGCGCTGTCGCTGCAGGTGGCCCTGATGGCCACGATCGTGGCCACCGTGCTGGCCATTCCGCTCGGAGTGATCGCGGCGCTCAAGCAGGATACGTGGGTCGACTACGCGGTGCGCGTGTTCTCCATCGCCGGGCTCGCCATGCCCTCGTTCTGGCTGGGCATTGTCATCATCCTCGGCTTCCTGATCGTCTTCCGGTGGCTGCCCCCGATGGTGTACACGCCGTTCTGGGTTAATCCCTGGCAGAACATGCTGCAGCTCATCTGGCCCGCCCTGGCCGTCGGCTATCGGTACTCGGCGGTGGCCACCCGCATGACCCGCTCGGCCATGCTCGAGGTGCTTCGGGAGGACTACATCCGGACGGCCCGCGCCAAGGGCCTGTGGATGAAGCTGATCCTGGTGCGTCACGCCCTCAAGAACGCGATGCTGCCGGTGGTGACGGTGATCGGGATCGAATTCGCGTTCCTGCTGGGCGGGCTGGTCGTCACCGAGCAGGTCTTCAACCTCAACGGCCTCGGCATGCTCTTCGTGGAGTCGGTGGCCCGGCGCGATTACACGCTCACCCAGGCCCTGGTGATGCTGACGGCCTCGGCGTTCATCATCGTCAACTTCTTCATGGACGTCATGTACGCCTGGCTCGATCCGCGGATCCGCTACCGCTGACCATGGCCATCACCCGACCGATCGACGACGCCGACCTGCCGCTGACCAGCCGTCGCCGCCAGTGGGCGACGGCCGTGCTGGACTTCACGCGCCGCCGGCCGCTGGGCGCGGCGGGCGCGCTGATCGTGCTGGTGATGCTCGTGGTGGCCGTCGGCGCGAACGCCATCGCCCCCTATGATCCACTGACCGTCGATTTCGGGGCGATGCTGGGCCCGCCGTCCGCGGAGCACTGGCTGGGGACCGACGCCTTCGGGCGCGACGTGCTGTCGCGCCTGATCTTCGGCTCGCGCACCGCGCTCATCGTCGGGTTCGGCGCCGCGTTCTTCGGTGCCACCGCCGGGGCCATCCTGGGCGTGGCCAGCGCGTACTTCGGCGGCCGCATCGACCTCTTCATCCAGCGGATCATGGACGTCTTCATCTCGTTCCCGCTCATCATCCTGGCCCTGGCCATGGTCGCGATCCTCGGGAACAACCTGCCGAACCTCATCACCGCGATCACGATCCCGATGATCCCGCGGGCCGCGCTGGTGATCCGCTCGAGCGCGCTCAGCGTCCGGGAGATGCCGTACGTGGACGCCGCGCGTGCCGCCGGCTTCGGTCACGCGCGGATCATCCTGCGCCACATGCTGCCCAACGTGATGGCGCCGTACCTGATCATGGCCACCGCGTTCCTCGGCCAGGCCATCCTGGCCGAAGCGTCGCTGTCGTTCCTCGGCCTCGGCGTCCAGGAGCCGCTCGCGGCCTGGGGCCTCATGCTGCGGGGGGCCGCCGTCCAGTTCGCGGAGACCGCGCCGTGGATGGCGATCTTCCCGGGCCTGGCCATCAGCCTGTCGGTCTTCGCCTTCAACCTCTTCGGCGACTCGCTGCGCGACGCCCTCGATCCTCGGCTCCGAACTCAGTGAGTCCACGGGCGAAGTTCTTGACACGCCGGAGGGCGTCGGTTACAAGAATGGGTGGTCTGACCGGAGTTTCCACGACAATTTCACGCGCCGGATATGGGGGGTTTCAATGCCGTATGTGATCGCTGAGCCGTGCATCAACGTCAAGGACAAGGCGTGTGTCGAGGTGTGTCCCGTCGACTGCATCTACGAGGGGAAGGACATGCTGTACATCCATCCCGACGAGTGCATCGATTGCGGCGCCTGCGAGCCGGTGTGCCCCGTGAAGGCGATCTTCGCGGAAGACGAAGTCCCCGACCAGTGGAAGAACTTCACCGAGCTGAACAAGCAATTCTTCAAGGACAATCCCGGCGTCACGCCGGCCACCAAGTCCTAGCGCGATTATTTGATTGGGGGGCCTAGCCACGGGCCCCCCAAACCCCCCGGACGCTTCTCACATCCCGGCACGGCCGGGACGCTCGACGGAACCTCTGAGACCCCACGACGCTTGTCGCATCCCGGCGACGGCGTGACGCTCCTCGAAGCTCTTCGGTCTGCCCACTCTGCATGGCAACCCGCCGCTCGTTCAGGGCACCTCCGTCGTGACCGCCCACCGAATCCCCGGCATCGTGCATCTCACGTTCGGCATAGGCGTTGCCACTCATTCCCACGCATGGTGTCCGAGTCGCTGCTGCTGGTGGTGGCCTCCGACGAGGCCTGCGCGATCAGCTTTCACGGCGCCGTCTGCGACTTCAAACGCCGGCTCATCGAGGCCTCGCTGCTCCGCGCGCAAGGCAATCGCACCCACGCCGCCCGCGCCCTCGGTCTCCAGCGCACATACCTCCTCCGCCTGATCCGCGAGCTCGGCGTCACCGCCCCACCCCCGCCGCCCCGCAGAGGCGTCGCGCGAATGTAACGGCGCGGAATCACCGCACCACCCCGTCGCCCTTCGCTGCCGGTTGAATGTGGCGCGGCAATCGCCGCGAGATCCGTCACGGAACCGGTGAGCTGACTCCGGGCCAGCGAGAGGATCGGCGACGCCGGGAGACCACGCCTTCGGAGCCTTCGCCTACCCTGAATCGCCTCTTTGCGGGGCGTCTCTGGACCATCCGAGGCGCCGGCGCTTCTTGACAGTGATTCAAGCGCATGGCACGGTGCTCCTCTCTTTCGGAATCGATCACAACAGGTGGTGACGAAATGACCTTGTCGCCCGCCGTGAAGCTCCCCGACGACATGTTACTGACGCTGCGGCAGAAGGTCGATCCGGGGCATACCGCTGTTCTCGTCATCGATGTGCAGAACGACTTTTGTGCTCCCGGCGGGTACTACGACCGGACCGGGGCGGAACTCGCCGGCATTGGCGAGATGATCCCGCGGCTCGAACGCTTTCTCTCGAACGCGCGAGTCGCCGCGGTGCCGGTCATCTTCGTCGCCGCCGGCTATGACGCCGAGTACCAGTCGAGCGTCCAGCGCGAACGCCATCTACGTCGCTTTGGCCGCGTGTTCCCCGTGTGCCCGAGCGGGACGTGGGGCGCCGAGTTCTTCGTGGTCCACCCCAAACCCGCCGAGCCGGTGATCGTCAAGCGTCGATACAGCGCCTTTCACGGAACCGATCTCGACCTCCTGCTGAGGAGCCGGGCGATCCGGACCCTGGTGCTGGTCGGCGTGGCGACGAACGTCTGCGTGGAGACGGCCGCGCGTGACGCCTACATGCGTGACTACTACGTCGTAATTCTCGGAGACTGTACGGCCGCCCGAAACGATCAGGTGCATCGTTCGGCACTCGCCAACGTCGAGGCGAATTTCGGGGTGGTCTCGACCGCGGAGGCGCTGGTGTCGGCGTGGGAGAGTCCGATGCGGGCGTGCGGAGCCGTCTCGTGATCCGCCGCGCGTGGCGCCTCGCGATCGTGCTCGCGATCTTCGCCGCGCTCGCGGCGCCGTCCTGGGGAAGTGAACGCATCAAGATCTCCGTGCCGATCGCCGCCACGACCTTCGCGCCCCTCTACCACGCTCGGGAAGCCGGCCACTTCACCGAGGTGGGATTGGAGGTGGAGATCGTGGTCATTCCCGGCCCGGCGAGTCTCCAGGCGGTGATCGCTGGCGACGCCGTATTCGCGCTGATCCCCGGCACGTATCGGTTGATGGCTCAGGAGAGAGGCCAGAGGGTCCAGGCTGTCATGAGCGTGCTCACACGGAACTCCATCAACATCGTCATGCACAGGGAGGCGGCCAAACAGAAAGGCATCACTGAAGGAAGCCCGCTCGCTGAAAAGATCAGGGCGTTGAAGGGGCTCAAGTTGGCCGCGAGCACACCGGGCTCGATCTCTCATCAGGTCTTCGTCTATTACCTGCTCAAGGCCGGCCTGGAGCCCCAGAAGGACGCCGATATCGTGGGCCTCGGCAGCGAGCCCGCGCGGCTGGCCGCGCTCGAGCAGCGCCGCATCGATGCCTTCGCGAGCGCCTCACCCGCGCCGGAAACCGCCGTGAGCCGGGGCTTCGGCGTCATGGTGGTCGACAACGCGGCCGGGGAGGATCCCGACTTCGCCGAGTTCATGATGGACGTGCTCGTGACCACATCCGACACGATCAAGCGGCAGCCGGCGCTGATCCGCAAGGTCGTTGGCGCGCTGATGAAATCGAATGCCTGGCTCCTCGATCATCCCCTCGAACAGGGCCTGCCATTCATGAAGTCTGCCCTCGGCCGCCACGACGATGCGGCCATCCTGCTCGGCCTACAGAAGACTCGATTGGGAATCCCCCGTGACGGCCGGGTCACCGAGCGCGCCGTGACGCTGACCCAGGAGTTTCTTCGGAAAGTAGGCGCCCTCAAGACGGTGATTCCGTACGACCAGCTCGTGACGCACGAGTTCCTTCCTCGTTAGCGGAGCGGCGTTGCGCCCCGGGCGTCAGACGCGTGGGCGGGGTGGCCGGCGCCGCGAGTGCAGGGCTGACTCGCGGCGGTCGCGGGCGAGGTCGGCACGAACGAATCGGACGAATTCCTGCACGAGCGGCGAGACGGCGCCCCGGGACCGATAGGCCACGACGATCTCGCTGAGAATGGGAGGCGCGTCGAGGCGGCGAGCGACGAGCCGTCCACTCGCCAACTCCTCGGACACCGAGGTGCGGATCAGCGCCGCATAGCCGACGTTTCGCTCCACGACCTTCTTGACCGCGTCATGGTGCATCGCCTCGGCGGCGACGCGTGGGGTGACCCCCACTGTACGAAGTTTGGCGTCCATCATCTCGCGGAGCGGTGTTTGGACGGGGGCGATGAACGGGTGCTCGCTGAGTTCCCCAGGGGGCACTCGCCGTCGGCGGGCGAGAGGGTGCGCCGGTGAGGCGACAATCAGCAGTTCTTCGAAGCCGACCGGCTCGACCGTGAGTCCGGCCGGTGTGCGAACGTTGAGGTAACAAGCGACGTCGAGGGTGTTGGCAAAGAGGCCGCGGAACAGCGGCTCGGGGAACTCGACGTGCAGCTGGATGTTCACCTCGGGGAATTGCTCGCGAAATCGAAAGAGCGAGGGCGGAAGCACATAGCGGTTCATCAGGAACGTCAAACCCACGGCGAGTGGGCCGGCGACGCTCCCTGCGAGGACCTCGATGTCCTCCTGTAGAGTACGGAGTCCTCCCACGACATCTTCGGCGTAGCGGCACAATTTTTCGCCAGCCGGAGTCAACCGCAAGCCGCGGCCGTCACGATTGAGCAGGGTCGTCCGCAAGAGCTTTTGTAGCGCCTGAAGCTGCAGGCTCACCGTCGGCTGCGTGGCGTTGAGTTCCCGTGCCGCTTTCGTGAGGCTTCCGGTGCGGACGATCATGAGGAACGTGCGAAGCTGATGATAGGTAATCATCGGTTGTCTGACGGACAGTAATGCTCCTACTTGGTCGAGAATTCAAGTACCGATCGGCTGGACGCCGATCAGTCCCACCCAATGTTGGTATGGGATTCTTTCGCTTTCGGCTTGAGCCGCCCCAGGGACGCACATTGCGATTCAAACGCCGGGACCAAACGCGATGCCAGGGCCATTCGATTGGCTCAAAAACTTACGGATTTCGGGTGTCAGGTGGTCAGGGCAAAGGCTTGCGCAAGCTCGGCGTTGCCGGGCCGTTTCGCCGGGCCTGACGAGGCGCCATGGGGATGCAAAGCGCGTTTGACGCGTGGCGTTTGATTTTTGCGTGGTGTCCCGGCAAAGTGGGGGCCGCGTATGAACGACGTGTGGATCGCGGGTGTGGGGATGACGCGGATCGGGCGGCGGAGCGAGCTGCTCCAGGACCTCATGGCCGAGGCGGCGCTGACCGCGCTCGGCGCGGCCGGGCTGGAGCAGCCCGACGCGATGGTGGTCGCGACCATGAATCCCGAGGAGTTCGTGGGCGACGGGAACTTCGCCTCCAGCGTGGCTAGCTACCTCGGCCTGTCCGAGGTCCCCACGCTCCGGGTCGAGACCGCCACCTCGTCGGGCGCCGCGGCCGTCTACGCGGGCTTCGTGCAGATCGCGGCGGGACACCGCCGGTCGGTGCTGGTGGTCGGCGGCGAGAAGATGACGCACCTGCCGACGCCGAAAGTCTCCGAGCTGATCGGGCGATCCATCGATGCCTACGAGCGCTCGTACGGGGCGACCATGCCGGCCCTGGCCGGCCTCATCACCCGCGCGCTGATCGCCCGTCAGGGAATGACCCTGCGCGAGATGGCCCAGGTGGCGGTGAAGAACCACGCCCACGGCGCGCGCAACCCCTATGCGCACTTCCGCGATCCGGTCACGCTCGACGAGGTGCTGAACAGCCGGATGGTCGCCGACCCGCTGCGCCTGCTGCACTGCTGCCCGATCTCCGACGGCGCCGCCGCGGTCGTGCTCACCGCCGACCGCACGGGCGTGCGCGTGGCCGGGATCGGCCACGGCACCGACACCCTGGCCGTCCGCCACCGCCACGACCTCGTGAGCTTCCGCGCGACCCAGGCGGCGGCCCAGGCCGCGTTCGCCATGGCCGGCTTCGGGCCCGAGCGCGTCGACTTCGCCGAGCTGCACGACGCGTTCGCGTCGTTCGAGCTGATCGCGCTGGAGGACATCGGGCTGGTGCCGCCGGGCAAGGCCGGGCACATCACGCTCGACGGCGAGACCGCGCTCGACGGACGGCTGCCGATCAATCCGTCCGGCGGACTCAAGGCCCGCGGGCACCCGCTGGCCGCCACCGGCATCGCGCAGATCGTGGAGTGCGTGTGGCAGCTCACCGGCCAGGCCGAAGGCCGCCAGCTCGGCGGACGGGTGGCCCTCGCCCACTCGATCGGGGGGCTCGCCACCAACAACTGGGTCACGCTGCTGGAGAGCGCGTGATCGAGACCATCGCCGCCTCGCGCTGTCCGCGCTGCGACGAGATCGTGGCGCCGCCCGCGACGTACTGTCCGCGCCATCCCGTGCGGATGGTCCCGGCGCGCCTGCCCGGCGTCGGTGAAGTCGTGTCGTTCACCACGCTCCACTCTCCGCCGGAGGGCTTCAAGTCGCCGCTCAACCTGGCGCTGGTCGAGCTGGAAGGCGGCGCCCGGTTCTTCTGTCACGGCTCGCAGACCCGCGGGCTCAAGGTCGGCGCCACGGTGGCCATCGAGGCCATCGACGACGTCTACTATTTTTCCCACCTCGGCGCGCTCGACCGCGCTCGCCTCTTCTGGCGCCGGGCCGGCCGCGCCGGCGACCGGGTCAACGCGATGACCCGCAGCGTCGTGAAGCGTATGTGGAAAGGAACGTCCAGTGGCTAGACCGGCCAAACGCTCCAACAAGCCGCTCGCCGGCGTGCGCGTGCTCGATCTCACGCGCGTGCTGGCCGGCCCCTTCGCCTCGATGATGCTCGGCGACATGGGGGCGACCGTCATCAAGGTCGAGGAGACGGGCAAGGGCGACGACACCCGTAAGTGGCCGCCGTTCGTCGGGGGCGAGGCGAGCTACTTCATGTCGGTGAACCGCGCCAAGAAGAGCCTCACCCTCAACCTCAAGGCGCCGGCGGGCGTGACCATCCTCAAGCGCCTGGCCGCCAAGAGCGACGTGCTGCTGGAGAACTTCCGCACGGGGACGATGGAGAAGCTCGGGGTCGGCTACGCGACCCTGCGCCGCGCGAACCCGCGCCTGATCTACTGCGCGATCTCGGGGTTCGGCGAATCGGGCCCGCAGGCCGGACGCGGCGGCTACGACCTGATCGTCCAGGGCGAGGCCGGGCTCATGGACATCACGGGATTCGCCGACGGTCCGCCGGTGAAGGTCGGCACCTCGGTGGCCGATCTCGTCTCGGGCATGGCGGCGGCCCACGGCATCGTGCTCGCGCTGCTGGCCCGCGGTCGCACCAAGCGGGGCCAGAAGGTCGAGATCTCCATGCTCGACGTGATGGCGTCGCTGCTGACCTACCAGGCGGGGCTCTACTTCGCCACCGGCCAGAAGCCCGGCCGCCGCGGCAACGCGCATCCGTCGATCGTGCCCTACGAGGTGTTCAAGGCGGCCGACGCCTATCTCACGCTCGGCGTGGCCAACAACGGGCTCTGGAGGCAGTGCTGCGCCGCCCTCGGGCGACCCGACCTCGTGACCGACAGCCGCTTCGACACCGAGGCCAAGCGCGTCGAGCAGCGCGCGGTGCTGATCCCGCTGCTGAACGAGATCTTCGGGACCCGCGACGTCGACGAGTGGCTCAAGCGGCTCGACGCCGTCGGCGTGCCCGCCGGCCGCATCAACACGGTGGCCGAGGTGTGCGAGAGCGAGCACCTCAAGGCCCGGAACATGATCGTCACGCTCCCGCATCCCACCGCGAAGACCGTGACGGTGCTCGGCGTGCCGATCCGCCTGCACGCGACTCCCGGCGCCGCCGACACGCCGCCGCCGCTGCTCGGCCAGCACACCGACGAAATCCTCCGCACCGTGCTGGGCATGAAGCCGGCCGCGATCGAGAAGCTCCGCGCCGACGGCGTGATCTAGCCGTCACAGCGCCGCGGGGCTGGCCGGGCGCTCAGGAGCGGCGGGAGCCCATCCAGACCAGGAAGACGCCGGCGGCCACCGCGAGGCCGCCCAGGATCGGCGGCAGCGGAATCGTCTTCTGCTTCTCCACCGACGCCTTCAGCGGGCCGAGGTCGATGACCTTCTCGCTGGTGGTGTAGGTGATGCCCTGGTAGGCGAGCGCGATGATCCCGAGCACGATGAGTACGATGCCGACGAGCACGAGCGCTTTCATCCCGCCCTCCTCCGGACGTGCGACGTCCGGACTCAGCGTACACCAGGTCAGGGCGGGGCCAGCGTGCGCCGGATGAGACGGGTGAGGGCCTCGATGTCGGGCTTGGGGGTGATCACGGCGCCGTCGACGGCGTCCAGCGAGCCCTCGCCCGAGAAGATCATGATGGGCAGCCCCGGCTCCAGCGCGCGCAGGCGTCGCGCCAGCTCGAGGCCGTTCATGACGGGCATCGCGACGTCGGTGACCACCGCCCGGTAGCGGCCGGGCCGGAACCGTTCGAGGGCCTCGCTCGCCCCGCTCACCGACTCGGTGACGCAGCCGAGCCCGCTCAGGGCCAGGCACACCGCGTAGCGAACCGCGTCGTCGTCGTCCACCACGAGGATGCGCGGGACGTCCATCGCTCAGTGCTCTCCGGGCCGCGGGGGGTCGCCGTACCACTCCGGGAACGCCTCCCGCACGGACAGGCCGAGGGACTGGGCGATGGCCGCCTCGATCTCGCGCGACCGCCGCTGACCGCTGTTCACGCGGGAGACCACGGAAAGGTTCTTTCCGAGGTCGCGCGCGATGTCGCTCAGCGACACCCCGCGCTCTCGCAACAGAGCCCGTCGGGCTTCCCCCCGCGTTCGAGGCTGCGACTGCGCCTTGTCAAGCGGACTTCCCGGTGCCATAGTCCGGGGCAATGCTTGCCCTCACAGATAGTATGTGATAGCTAAATCACAAAGTCAACATAAAAGTGATCTATCAATCACGAGAACGGAAGTGGCTGTGATCGGCGCCCGTATCCGCCAGCTCCGCGGATCGGAGAGCCAGCTCCAGTTCGCCCAGCGCCTGGGCATCACGCGCGAGCACCTGTCGCGGATCGAGTCGGGCGCCCAGCCGGGCACGGAGATCTTGAGATCCCTTGCCGAGGTCACCGGCGTGTCGCTCGATTTCCTGGTCCTCGGTACCGGTCCCGCGCTTCGCGAGGGCACGGCGGCTGGGGACGCCGGTTGGGAAGCCGCGATCGAGCAGCTCCTGGGCGGGACGAGCCTTCGACTCACGCGCGCGCCGGCCGTTTCGAGACGCCGCGCGGATCGCGCGTGGCAAGAGTTGCCCGAGGCGCGCAAGGACGACATCCGCGCGCTCGTCCGACGGATCGCGCTGGTGGCGGTGGCCATCGAAGCGCTGCTTGGCGCCAAGGCCGCGAAGCCGATCATCGAGGTTCTGGGTGACGCGTTCACCAGCCTCCTCGTCGACCGCATCGCGGCCGGCGCGGGCGCCGGCCGCGGTCGCCCCGTTTCTTGACACCCCGCGCGGGGCTGCCGCATGATGGATCGTCTGGAGGTCGGTTGAATGCGCCGCCACATCAAGATCTACGACACGACCCTGCGCGACGGCACCCAGGGCGAAGGTGTGTCCTTCTCCATGGAAGACAAGGTGCGCATCGCCACGCGCCTGGACGCGCTGGGCGTCCACTACATCGAGGGCGGGTGGCCGGGATCCAATCCCAAGGACCTACGGTTCTTCCGCCGGATGCAGGACGTGCCGCTCAAGAACGCCCGGCTCGCCGCCTTCAGCATGACCCGGCGGGCCGGCGGCAGCGCCGAGTCCGACCCGAACATGAAGGCCGTGCTGGAGGCCGGCGCCCCGGTGGCCACCATCGTGGGCAAGTCCTGGGACTTCCACGTGACCCACGCGCTGGAGACCACGCTGCACGAGAACGTGTCGATGATCGGAGACACCATCGCGTGGCTGGCCCCGCGGGTGGAGGAAGTGCTGTACGACGCCGAGCACTTCTTCGACGGCTTCCGGGCCAACCGCGACTACGCGCTGGCCACGCTGGCCGCGGCCGACGCGGGGGGCGCCCGCTGGCTGGTCCTGTGCGACACCAACGGCGGCACGCTGCCGGGTGACCTCGCCGAGATCGTCCGCGAGGTGCAGCGCCACGTCCGCGCCCCGCTCGGGATCCACGTCCACAACGACGCGGAGTGCGCGGTGGCCAACTCGCTGGCCGCCGTGCGGGAGGGCGTCGATCACGTGCAGGGGACCATCAACGGGTTCGGCGAGCGCTGCGGCAACGCCAACCTGGTGTCAATCATCCCGACCCTGATGCTCAAGCTCGGCCTCGACTGCATCCCGGAGCCGAACCTGCGCGAGCTGCGCGAGCTGTCCCGGTTCACGTCCGAGCTGGCCAACCGCAAGCCGTGGTCGGCCCAGCCCTACGTCGGCGACTCCGCCTTCGCCCACAAGGGCGGCATGCACGTCTCCGCGGTGCTCAAGCATCCCCAGACGTACGAGCACATCGCGCCCGAGGCGGTGGGCAATCACCGCCGCGTGCTCGTCTCCGAGCTGTCCGGCAAATCCAACGTGCTCTACAAGGCCCGCGAGTACGGCATCGATCTGGACAAGGAGACGCCGGACTCGCGGCGCATCCTCGACCAGCTCAAGGCGTTGGAGGACCAGGGTTTCCAGTTCGAGGGCGCCGAGGCGTCGTTCGAGCTCTTGATGGAGCGTGCGCTCGGCCGGCACCGCCCGTACTTCGAGCTCGAGGCCTACCGGGTGATCGTGGAGGAGCAGAACGGTCGAGGGGAGCCGGTGGCCGAGGCCACCGTGCGCGTCAAGGTCAAGGGCATGCTCGAGCACACCGCGGCGTCCGGCAACGGACCCGTCAACGCGCTCGACCAGGCGCTGCGGAAAGCGCTCGTGGAGTTCTATCCGAGCCTGGCCGAGATGAAGCTCCTCGACTACAAGGTCCGCATCCTCGACGAGTCGATGGGCACGGCGGCCCGCACCCGCGTGCTCATCACCTCGGGCGACGGCGACGAGACCTGGGGCACCGTGGGTGTCGCCGAGAACATCATCGAAGCATCCTGGCACGCGCTCGTCGATTCCATCGAGTACAAGCTTCGCGCCGACGAGCGGCGTTCGGGACGCGGTTCGTCCTGAGCGGGAGACTCCCTCCACGAAAGCCGAGCGGCGGGTTCGCCGCACGATCGCCTGCGTGGCGATCGTCGTGAGCCTGGGTACGAGCGTCTTCTCCACCTCCGCGTGCGCCGCCCCGCGCACGTGCGCCGGCGGGATCTTCGCCGACACCGCGCGTCTCGGCTCCGTCGATCCCGGCACCCGCCCGACCGTGCGACGCCAGCGACGGGTGGAGATCGACGTCGCCCGCATCCGCCAGCCCCATGACGAGCTCACCCTCAACCTGTTTCCCGACACCTGCGTGATCGCGCGGCGCGAGCGGGTCACCGAGCTGCGCCCGGGCGTGCTGCAGTGGGAGGGGCGCGTGCCGAACGCGTCGCCGGGGACGGTGACGCTCATCGTCGACGGCGAGGTGGTGGTGGGCACCATCAGGGTCGGCAGCGAGCTGTACGAGATCCGTTATCTCGGCGAGGGCGTTCACGTGGTCAATGACGTCGATGCCTCGAAATTCCCCAGGGACTGAAAGGAAAGCGATGATGCACGGAGTCGTTCGGTTGGCCTGGGTCGCGGTGCTGATGCTGTGGATGCTGCCGATGACGGAGGCGCTGGCGGCGCCGTCTCCGCCGGCGCTGTTCGACCCGCCGCCAACCGTCCGGGCCACGTCGTCCGGCGCGTCGCCGCGCGCGGTCGTCCGCCAGCGGTCCGTGGCCGCCCGGCTCGGCTTGCTTACGCGCTCCGACGGCTCGTCCGCGCTCAGCGCCGGGGATCGGGTCGAGCTGAATCTGTTCGACGACGCTCGCTTCTCGATGACCGTAACCGAAGTGGCCCGGCACGGCGGACACGGCCTGACGTGGAACGGCACGCTCGACGGCGTCGATCTCGGCTTCGCGGCGCTGGCCGTCTACGACGGCGCGCTCGTCGGTCAGGTGTGGACGCCGGCCGCGACGTATCGAATCGGCTACGCTCCCGACGGCACGCCGGTGGTCGAGGAGATCGATCAGGCCGTGCTGCCCCGCGAGAGCGAGGCCGACGCCCCGGTCGGCGCCGAGAGCCTCGACGCGGACGCTCCTCACGCGGCCGGTGACACCGCGGCGCAGATCGACGTGATGGTCCTCTACACGGCGGCCGCGCGGATGGCGGCGGGTGGAACCGTCGCCATGCGCGCTCAGGCCGCGCTCGCGGTAGGCACGTCGAATACAGCCTACGGCAACAACGACCTCGTCCAGCGCCTTCGCCTCGTCTACACCGGCGAGTTCGCGCTGACAGAGACCGGCGATTTCAACGGCGAGCTGAACACGCTGCAGAGCAACACCACCGTGCGCTGGCTGCGCGACGTGACGCGGGCAGATATCGTGTCCATTCTCGTCCAGCACGGGCCGACCGCCCCGTGCGGGATCGGCTTCGTGATGCGGTCCCTCTCGGCGTCGTTCGCCGCCAACGCGTTCAACGTGGTCGAGCGCGATTGCGCCAGCTCGAACCTCTCGTTCCCCCACGAGCTGGGCCACAACATGGGCGCCAATCACGACGCCTTCGTGATCGGCGGCGACATCGGGCTGGCCATTTACAGCAAGGGCTGGGTGGACCTGACCGGCAAGTTCCGCACGATCATGGCCTACAACGACCAGTGCGCAATTGCGGGCTTCAACTGCCAGAGGATTCCGTACTTCTCCAGTCCGAACAAGACCTTCAACGGCCGAACGGTCGGCAACGCCGCCACGGCCGACAACTCGCGGACGCTCAGCGAAAGCGCGAACACCGTGGCCAACTTCCGCCAGGCCCTGGCCTCGCCCTTGACGATCACGGCAACCGTGAACCAGCCCACCTTCGCGGTCGGTCAGCCGCTGGTGGCGTCGGTGAGCCTCAACCATGCGGGGGGGCTCTCGGGAGCGGCCGATTTCTACGTGGGACTGCTGTTGCCCGACGGTACGGCGGTGTTCTTCACCGACGTCACGATCACGCCGACCAGCGGATACGCGCTCGGCAGTATCACGAACGTCGCCAGCTATCGTCCCATCGCCACCGGCATCCCGCTCGGCGCGCCCTTCTCGGCGACCCTCAACGCCTTCCTCACGTATCCGCGCCAGGCCGGTGACCCCACGGGAGGCTCGACGTTCTTCGTCTTCGCGGTGAAGTCGGGCGTGCTGGCCAGCAACGCGTTCATCTCGGACGTCTTGATCGCCGCCTCGCTGGCGCCGTTCACCTTCCCGGCCAACAACCCGGGCGACACGGCCTGCGCGGACGCAGGCTGCGAGCCCTAGCGCGGGGTCGTTCGCAGGCCGATCTCCAGCTCCTGGCGGCGGCGCGCCTCGTCGATCGCGTCGAGGGTGCGGGCGCGCAGGATCTCGTAGAGGTGCTCGGCGGCCAGGACCGGCGCCATCAGCACGTAGTCGGCGCCGTCGGCATAGAGCTGCTCGGCGCCCGCCATGGTGTCGGCGGAGACGATCACCTTGGCGGCGGGCGCCAGCAGTCGCGCCTGACGGAGCACCCGCGCGTTCGACGTCCCCTTCAGCATCCAGTCCGAGACGCTCGACACCACCACGGCGGCCCGCTCGAGGCCGGCGTGTCGCAGGGTCTCGGGGTTGGCGATGTCGCCGTAGTGGCAGTCGAACCCCAACGCGGTCAGCCGCTCGAGCGTGTGGGGATTGAAGTCGATGGCCACCACGAATTCCTTGAGCGCGGGGGACTCGCGATCGAGCTGCTCGAGCAGCGCGATGCCCTCGCGGGCGACCCCGAGCAGGAAGATCTGGTGTGACGGCCGCTCCGGCGGCGCGGGCTCCGGCGCGGGCGAGGCTCGTCGAGTGCGCCAGCGGGCCAGGCCGATCCGCTCGAGCCCGCGCGCCAGCCCGCTGGCCAGCGCGTGGTTGAAGGTGATCGCGTAGGTCGACAGCACGGCGGTGAACAGCAGCGTGTACAGCACCAGCGCTTCGGCGGCGGGGCTGGAGTGTCCCAGGCCGGCGCCGATGGCCACGATGACCAGCGAGAACTCGCTGACCTGCGACAGGTTGATGGCCGCCACCGCGCTCGTTCGCGTGTCGAGTCCGAGGAGCTTCAGGAGCGGCAGCACCGTGATCATCCGGCTCGCCGCCACGAACACCGTCAGCGCGAGGGCGACCGCGACCAGGCGCACGGAGGGAATGGGAATCTTGAGCCCGAGCGCCACGAAGAAGAGCGTGATGAAGAAGTCACGCACGCCGGACAGGCGGCCGATCACCTCGGTCGAGTAGGGGAACGCGGCGATGACGAGGCCGGCCACCAGGGCGCCCATCGCGGTGGAGAGCCCCAGCCGACCCGCCGTGCCCGCGACCAGGAAGCACCAGGCCATCGACGCCACCAGCATCAGCTCGGGCGACCGGGCGATGAAGCGGAACAGCGAGGGCAGCACGTGGCGCGACATCACCACCGCCGCGGCCACCAGTCCGACCCCGGCCGCGGCCGACCGGAGGAGCGCGCCCGGGCCGAGGGCATTCAGGTTGGGCTGGAACGCCAGGAACAGGATCGCCCACAGATCCTGGAAAACGAGAATGCCGAGAGTGACCCGGCCGCCGAACGTGGACAGCTCGAACTTGTCGTGGAGCACCTTGACCACGATCAGCGTGGACGACAGGGCCAGGCCCACCGCGAGGTAGAGACGGTCGAGGGGGCCGCCGGTGGCGGCGGCGATCCCACCCAGGAACGGCCAGGCCAGGGCTACGCACAGCGGGAACTGGAGCAGCCCGCTCACCATGATCACGCGCCCGGCCCGCGCGACCTCGCGCACGTTGATCTCGAGACCGACGATGAAGAGCAGCAGGATCAAGCCGATCTCGGCGATGAGATCGATGGCTTCCCGGTTTCGGACGATGCCCAGGCCGAGCTGAGGACCGAGCAGCACGCCGCCCACGATGTAGCCGAGGATCAACGGCTGGCCGATGCGGCGGGCCAGGAGGGCCAGCAGCGCGGCCGCGATCGTGCTCACGCCGATCGCGGCGAGCAGGTCCTCGGCGATGAGGAAGTGCGGCATGGTCAGACGACGCCGACGTGCAGGCCGACGCTCCCCAGGCCGAACGTCCGGTAGCCGACGTCGCGGAGACCGGCGCGGCGCATCGCGGTCGCCAGGTCGCGCGCGCTGAGAAAGCGGTCGACCGAATCCGGCAGGTACGTGTAGGCCTGGCGATCGCCGGCCACGACAGCGCCGATGGCCGGCACCACGCGGTGGAAATAGAGTCCGAAGAGCGCGTCCCAGAGGGGGAGCGCGATCTTGACGATGTCGAGGGTGATCACGCGCCCGCCCCGGCGCGTGACCCGTCGCATCTCGGCGAGGCCGGCGTCGAGGTCGACGAGGTTGCGCAGCAGGAAGGCCGAAACCACCGAAGCGAACGCGCCGTCGGCGAAGGGCAGCGCGAGCGCGTCGGCGGCCGCGAGAGGCACCCTCGCCGAGACCGCGTCGAGCTTGCGCCGCCCCTCGGCGAGCATGCCGAGCGAGAAGTCGGCGCCGATCACCACGCGCGCCGGATCGAGGCGCTGGGCGGCGATGGCCAGATCGGCGGTGCCGGTGGCGAGGTCAAGCACGGGCCCCGGCGGCGCGGCGACGGCTTCGCGCGCGGCGGCCCCGCGCCAGGCGTGGTGACGCCCGCCCGTCATCAGCGAGTTCATGAGATCGTAGCGGCGCGCGATGCGGGTGAACATCGTGCTCACCGCCTGCGCCCGCTCGGTGGTCATCGTCACCGCCAGAGCCCGCCGAGCACCGCGCCCAGGGCCAGCACCGCGATGTACCCGTTGACGTTGAAGAACGCCATGTCGACGCGCGAGAGATCGTGCGGCCGCACCAGCGAGTGCTCGTAGGCGAGCAGGGCCACGATGGCCAGCCAGCCGATCCAGTAGATCACGCCGAGTCCGGTCATCACGCCGAGCGCGGCCAGGGACAGCGCGGTGAGCACGTGGCAGAGCTGAGCCAGGCGCAGCGCGGTGGGAATGCCGAAGCGCGCGGGCACGGAGTACAGACGTTGCGCGCGATCGATCGCCACGTCCTGGCAGGCGTAGATGAGATCGAAGCCGGCGATCCACACCGTGAGCGCGAGCCACAGCACTAATGCCGGCGGCTCGAACCGTCCGGTGACCGCGATCCATCCGCCGGCGGCGGCGATGCCGTCGGTGAAGCCGAGCACCCAGTGCGACAGCCAGGTGAAGCGCTTGGTGTACGAGTAGCCGACCAGGAAGACGAGGGCGAGCGGCGCCATGACCAGGCACAGCGGGTTCAGCATGGCCGCGCTCGCGAACATCAGCACGGCGCCGGCGGCGGCGAGCGCCCCCAGCTCGCCCGCGCGCAGCACGCGGCGGGGCAGGTGACGGCCGGCGGTGCGGGGATTCTTGGCGTCGATGACACGATCGATCACCCGGTTGGCGGCCATCGCGCACGTGCGCGCGCCGACCATGGCCGCGGTCACCCAGCCGAGGGTCCACCAGCCCGGCCAGCCGCGCGCGGCCAGGACCATGGCGATGTAGGCGAAGGGGAGCGCGAAGACCGTGTGCTCGAACTTGATCGCGTCGAGGACGTGGCGCAGCTTGGTCAGAAGCCGTAGTCCTTCCAGCGTCGGGTGACTTGCTCGCGCATCGCGTCGGTCATGACGATCTCGTCGGGCCAGGGCTGGGCGACGTCGTCGAGCGCGCTCTTCTCGGTGGCGTCGACGCCGAGCTTGCCGCCGAAGCGGTGGCGGAGGGCGGCGTGGTCGAGGTCGTCCATGGGTCCGTCGAGGATCATCAGATCGCGCCGGGGATCGATGTTGCCGGTGGCCCGCCACGCGACTTCCGACAGGTCGTGGACGTTCACGTGCTCGCTGACCACCACGATGGTCTTGGCGAGCATCATGAGGCCCATGCCCCACAGCGCGGTCATCACCTTGCGCGCCTGCCCGGGGTAGCGCTTGCGGATGGAGACGACGACCAGATTGTGGAACACGCCCTCGGCCGGCATGTTCATGTCGACGACTTCCGGCAGCATGAGCCGGATGATGGGAAGGAACAATCGTTCAGTGGCCTTGCCCAGCCAGTAGTCCTCCTGGGGCGGGCGGCCCACGATGGTCGTCGGGTAGATCGGCCGGGCCCGGCGGGTCAGGGCGGTGAGGTGGAAGACCGGATACTCGCGGGCCAGCGAGTAGTAGCCGGTGTGATCGCCGAACGGACCTTCCACCCGCCGCTCGGCCGGGTCCACCCAGCCCTCGAGCACGATCTCGGACTGGGCCGGCACCTCGAGGTCGATCGTGCGGCAGCGGATCATGTCGACTCCGGCGCCGCGCAGCCACCCCGCGAACACCACTTCGTCGACGCCGGGCGGCAGCGGCGCCGAGGCCGCGTAGATCATCGCCGGATCGCCGCCGAGCGCGATGGCCACGGGCATGCGGCCGGCCGCCAATCGCTCGTGCTCGGCGCCGCCCTTGTGGGTCTGCCAGTGCATGCCGAGCGTGCGGTCATCGAACACTTGAAGCCGATACATGCCCACGTTGCGCGCGCCGGTGCGCGGATCGCGCGTGAAGACCGCGGGGAGCGTGATGTAACGTCCGCCGTCGCCGGGCCAGCATTTCAGGATCGGCAGCGCGGCCAGGCTCGGGTCGGCGGTTTCCACGACTTCCTGGCAGGGCGCGTCCGCGACCTTGCGCGGGGCCGCGCGGGCCACGTCGATCAGCGAGCCGAGCTTGCGGATGCGCTCGGCGAAGGTACCGGGCACGCGCAGGTCGAGCAGCTTCGCCAGACGCTCTCCCAGCTCGTCGAGGCGCTCGATGCCGAGGGCCCACGCCATTCGTTCTTCAGAGCCGAAGGCGTTGACGAGGACGGGCGTGGTGAAGCCGTCGACGCGCTCGAACAGGAGCGCGGCGTTGGCCGAGCCCGTCGATTTGGAGACGCGATCGGTGATCTCGGTGATCTCGAGATCACGCGACACCGGAACGGAGACGCGGCGCAGGCGGTCGTGCTTTTCCAGGTGCGCCACGAACTCCTGGAGGTCGCGCCAGGGCATCGGGGATCAGACCTGGTGGAACACGATTGAAGAATCGACGTACATAGGCGCCCATTATCGTACACGGCGCGCCCGCCGGCGCGGGCGCCGTTCAGGCGGAGGCGGCGAGATCGGGACGACGGATGTAGTCGAGGATGCGCGTCCATTCCACAGGTTTGGTAAAGACGGCGTCAGCCCCGGCCTGTCGCGCTCGGGTGAGATAGGGCTCGCCGTAGCCGGTGATGACGACCACGCGCGTGGAGCCGTTGGTCGCGGCCCTGATCTGCCGCACCAGCACATCGCCGGCGATATCGGGCAGTCCGAGGTCGCTCAGCACGACGTCAAACCGCTGACTTCGCGCCAGTTCGGCGCCCTCCAGCCCACTCCCGGTCGCCACCACGTCGGCGCCCTCGGAGCGGAGCAGGATCGCGAACACGTCGCGGATATCCGAGACGTCCTCGATGAGGAGGACTCGGAATCCGAGCAGCTTCATCACGGTGCCCCCTTGTCTGACATTGCAGGAGAGCAAGGCAGGTGCCAGGTGGAAACGTTTGCAGGCGCGTGTGTAAAACTCCTCACGCCTCGACGCGACAGCCGCGTTCGGCTTCGACGCCGTGCGTCGTGAGCCCCATTGACAGCATCCGCCACGCGCGCGTAGAGAGAAGGGGTGACGAAGGCCGACCTGGTGGCGATCCTGGCCAAGGAGGCGCGTGGCTCGAAGGCCTCGGCCGAGAAAGCCATGGCCGCCTTCGTCGCCGGCATCTTCGAGTCGCTTCGCAAAGGCCGCCGCGTGACCATCAGCGGCTTCGGCTCCTTCGTGGTCGCCCGCCGCGCCGCCCGCGACGTCCGCGCCCCCCGCAACGGCAACACGATCAAGATCCCGTCCACCAAGGTCCCGCGCTTCCGCCCGAGCCGCGCTTTCAAGATCACCGTCCGCTGAGGATCGAAAAACATGCGCTACCTGTGCATGGTCTCGCGCGATGAGCGCCCACTGTACGAATACCTCAAGAATCACTTCGCAAGCCGGCCCAACGTCGAGGTGCTGGTCGATCGCCGCCACGGCCAGCGCCGCCAGCACTCCGCATCCCCGGCGATCGAGCGGCGCCAGGTCGATC
Organism: Candidatus Acidiferrum sp.; assembly: GCA_035317605.1. Classification (GTDB taxonomy): domain Bacteria; phylum Methylomirabilota; class Methylomirabilia; order Rokubacteriales; family CSP1-6; genus DATHGT01. Next base: position 23,235 of record DATHGT010000109.1, read on the forward strand.
GCCGGCGCCAGCCGGCGATCGATGAGGATCTGGCCGCGCTCGGGATCGCCGTCGCCCGTCTCCCGTAGGCGCGGAACCTCTCCCGCTCTTGCGTCAGACCGCGCGTTCTCGTATCGTGTGAAGGCGCCAGCGCGTCGGTGGGGGATCGTCTAGTGGTAGGACGCCAGGTTCTGGCCCTGGTAGCGGGGGTTCGAATCCTCCTCCCCCAGCCAGTTTTCAACTGACGCGTCGTCGCGGTTCGGTTCACCAGACGGCCCCATCGTCTAGAGGCCCAGGACACGGCCCTCTCAAGGCTGAAACACGGGTTCGAATCCCGTTGGGGCCACCATTTCCGGATCACTTTTCGAAGAGGTGTGACGCCATGGGTGCGGGGAAGGTCCAGTCGCTCGTCACGGAAATCGAGGTCCTGTCCGACGAAGAGCTCGATGCCATCATCGATCGGGCTCGTCAGCGCGCCGGTACACTTGGCGATGAGGCCGTCGCCGCGATCATCTCCGAGGCGGTGCGCGCTGTCCGAACCCAGAGCCGTTCTTGACACACAGATCCTGCTGAGAGGCGCGTTCGCGCGCACTCAGAGCATCACGGCGCGGATCTACGACGCCTGGCGCGCCGGTCGGTTCCTCCTCCTCGTCTCCGACGCGTCTTCGGTAAATTGACGGGCGAGGTCTTTGTCACGCGGGCTCGTAATGTTGCAGCGGAGTCGCGGTTCTACGACTTCGCGTTCGAAGGGGCGCGCCTCTACACGAGATCGCGCTAGGATCGGACCCGATGATCACCGCCGATCAGCGGGCCGCGTATCAGCGCGACTGACCGCTGGCGCCTGCTCGCGATCCTGACGGTCTCGTACGGCGCCGGGGCCTTCGGGATGCTCGGGGTGTCTCCGCTGTCACCGAGCCTGGTTCACGGCTTCGCGCTGAGCCGGCTGGATGTCGCCTTCATCGTTCCGTCGATCTATGTCGGGGGTCTGCTCTTCTCGGTGCCGGCGGGCCGGCTCGCCGACCGCATCGGCGTCCGGCCCACGCTCCTCGGCGGATTGGCCCTCGGTGGCCTCGCGCTCTTCGCGGCGGCGGCGTCGCCAGTCTTTCCGGCCTTCCTGTTCTGTCTCTTCGTCGCCGGTCTCGGCTGGAGCGTGGTCAATCCCGCGCTGGGCCGGGCCATCATCGATCTGTTCGCGTCGCGAGAGCGCGGCGTCGCCATGGGCCTCAAGCAGATGGGCTTGACCGTGGGAGGCGTGGCGGCAGCTCTGCTGCTGCCGGCCGTCGCGGCAACGCTTGGCTGGCGCGTCGCCATCGCGATGTGTGGCGCCGTCGTGGCGTTGCCGGTCGCGCTCGCGTGGCGCGCCCTGGGCGGCCTCGGCGGCCATGCGGTCACGACGGAGCCGGGCGCGGCATCGCCGGTCGGCGATACGCGCGGCTGGTCGGCATCGCGGCGCCGGACGCTCGCCGTCTTCTTCGCGAGCGGGCTCGTCCTCGGCATGGTCCAGGCGGCCGTGCTGAGCTACTTCCCCCTCTACACGATCGAAGTCCTCGGCTTCGACACGATCCGCGCGGGCTTCCTGATCGCCGCCTCGCAGGCCGGCGGCGCGGTCTCGCGCCTCGCCCTCGGCGCGGCCAGCGATCGGTGGATGGCCGATCGACGATCAGCGTGGCTTGCGGGCACCGCGGTGGTGGCCGCGGGCGTCTTCGCCGTCTACGCGTTCGGGGCGTTCCGAACGCCGCTCACCGCGGGACTGCTGGCGTTCGCGATGGGGATCGGCGCCTACGGGTGGGTCGGCATCTTCTTCGTGATGAGTGCGGAGATCGGCGGCCCGAAGGATGCGGGTCTCCTCAGCGGGATGGCCTTCGCCTCGATCGTCGTGGGGCTTCTCTCAGGCCCCGCCCTCTTCGGGTTGCTTCTCGTCTCGCGGGACTCGTACGTGGCGCCGTGGTCGACTTTCGCCGTGCTGGCCGCCTCGGTCGCGGTGGCCACGCTGCTCGCCGGCCCCGCCATCGACCACGAGGCGCGGCGATGAGGGAGCGCCGGCAGCGAAGGCACCACGCGAGTGAGCGGTATCATGGGCCGCGTGAAGCGATGCGCGTCGTAGTCTTCGGCGCCGGGGCCGTCGGCGGGCACCTCGCGGCGCGCCTCGCCGCGCATGGGCCGGCGGCCGGCATCGAGGTCGCGGCGATCGCGCGCGGTGCCCAGCTCGCGGCGATGAACCAGCGCGGCATCACGCTGTGGATCGGCGAAGAGCGCACCTCCGCCCCGATCCACGCCACCGACCGGCCCGAGACCTTGGGCCACCAAGATGTGGTCCTGGTCACGCTGAAGTCCTCGGTATTGCCCGCGGCCGCGTCGCAGTTGCAGCCATTGATCGGCCCCGACACCACGGTCGTCTTCGCGATGAACGGCATTCCGTGGTGGTATCTCTACCGCCTCGACGACGGCGGCGTCCCGCGTCCGGATCTGTCGCGCCTCGACCCCGGGGGCGTGCTCGAGCGTGCGGTCGGCCTTCCGCGCGTGGTCGGCTGCATGATCAACTCGGCCAACGTGATCGCCGAGCCCGGCGTCATTCGCAACTCGCCCGGCACCAAGAACCGCTTCACCCTGGGCGAGCCCGACGGCACGATCTCGCCCCGGTTGCAGACGATCTCGCAGGCATTGGAGCGGGCCGGCATCCCGGCACCGATGACCACGACGATTCGCGTGGACATCTGGGACAAGCTGCTGCGCAACCTCAGCACCAGCCCGATCTGCGCGTTGACCGGCGAGCCGATCGCCGTGCTCGGCCGTCACCCGGAGCTCTTCGCGCTCGCCAAGGGGCTGATGCGCGAGGGGCTGGCCGTGTGCGCCGCGTACGGCATCGAGATCGATCTCGACCCCGAGCGCGCCTATGGCGCGCGGCCGACCTCCACCCATAAATCCTCGATGCTCCAGGACTTCGAGCGTGAGCGCCCACCCGAGATCGACGGACTGCTGACGGCCGTGCAGGCGTTCGCCCGCGCGGCGCGGATCGCGACCCCGCAGCTCGACGCGATCACCGCGCTGGTCATCGAGAAGGCGCGGCGGATGGGCCTCTACCCGACCGCCGCCGAAGAGGCTCCGTAAGTCAGCCCCGAGGCATCGCGGGCCCGGATCAGGGGCCCGCGACTGGAACCCCGGGGGTCAGCTCAGGCCGTAGAAGCCGAGGGCGCCGCCGGCGAGCACCTGGTGCTTCGCCTCGGGGGACAGCGTCCCGAGCCGCTCGCTGAGCATCTGCGGCGCGCCCGGGAAGAAGCCGTCCGAGTGCGGGTAATCGGTGGCCCACATGATCTTGTGCGGCCCGATATAGTCGGCCAGCACCGCGATGCTGCTCTCGACCGGCTCGAACGAGATCCAGCAGTTGCGCTGGAACAGCTCGCTCGGCCTCATCTTCGGCGCGGACTCGTTGAAGCCCTGGTCATCGAAGTGCCGGTCCATGCGGTCGAGCCACGGCGCGATCCAGCCGCCGCCCGACTCGAGGAACGCGATGCGCAATCGCGGATGACGGTCGACGACACCACCCCAGATCACGCTCAGCGCGACCAGCATCATCTCCATCGTGTGCGAGACCATGTGGCGCGCCGCGCGGTCGTCCTCGAAGCGGTCGACGCCGACGGTCGGCATCGCGTTGGTCGATCCCTCGTGAAAGCCGATGGAGAAGTCGAGGGCCTCGGCCATCGTCCAGAACGGCTCGTACATCGGGTCGCTGATCATCTTCTTGCCGTGATACGGGTTGGGCCGCAGGAACCCGCCGCGCATCCCGAGCTTTTCGCGGGCGTAGCGCATCTCGTCGACCGCCAGATCGACCGACTGCATTGGCAGCATCGCGACCCCGAACAGGCGCTCGGGATACGGCGTGCAGTAGTCGGCCAGCCAGCGGTTGTAGGCGCGACACATCGCGGCGGCAAGACCCGGATCCTCCACGGCGCCGGCGAACAGGCCGAGGCTGGGATAGAGGAAGGCGGCGTCGATGCCGTCGGCGTCCATGTCGACGATGCGCGCGTGCGGGTCGAACCCGCCGCGGCGGCCCTCGGCGTATTTCAAGGTGTTGGCCTGGACGAGGCCCTGCCGGACGCCGACGGAGCCCAGGCTGCCGATCCCCCGCGGGTTGCCCAG
>DATHGT010000110.1:0-3681 GCA_035317605.1 Candidatus Acidiferrum sp.
CGAATGCGCGCGCCGTTCGCGCCGCCGCGCTTGTCGGAGCCACGGAAGGTGGACGCCGACGCCCAGGCGGTCGAAACCAGGTCCGAGACAGACAGCCCCGAAGCCAGGATCTTGCGCTTGAGGGCGGCCACGTCCCCTTCATCGATCAACGCGTGATCGACCGCAGGGATGGGGTCTTGCCAGATGAGCTCTTCGGCAGGAACCTCCGGGCCGAGGTAGCGTGCGCGCGGGCCCATGTCCCGGTGCGTCAACTTGAACCACGCCCGGGCGAATGCGTCGGCGAATTGATCCGGGTTTTCCATGAAGCGCCGCGAGATCGGCTCGTAGACGGGGTCGACCCGCAGGGCGAGGTCGGTGGTCAGCATGGCCGGCGCGTGACGCTTGGCCGGATCGTGGGCATCCGGAATCATGCCGGCGCCTGCGCCACCCTTCGGCTTCCACTGGTGCGCGCCGGCCGGGCTCTTCGTCAGTTCCCATTCGTAGCCGAACAGGTTCGAGAAGAAGTTGTTGCTCCACTTCGTGGGCGTGGTGGTCCACGTGACCTCCAGGCCGCTGGTGATCGTGTCACCGCCCTTGCCCGTGCCGAAGCTGCTCGTCCAGCCGAGGCCCTGCGCCTCGAGGCCGGCGGCTTCGGGCTCAGGCCCCACATGGGACTCAGGGCCGGCGCCATGGGTCTTGCCGAAGGTGTGGCCGCCCGCAATCAGCGCGACGGTCTCTTCGTCGTTCATCGCCATGCGAGCAAACGTCTCGCGGATATCCCGGGCCGCCAGCATCGGATCCGGATTGCCGTTCGGGCCCTGCGGGTTGACGTAGATCAGCCCCATCTGGACGGCCGCGAGCGGATTCTCCAGATCCCGGTCGCCGGAGTAACGCTTGTCACCCAGCCACGTGTCCTCGGAGCCCCAGTAGACCTCTTCCCCTTCCCAGACGTCCGCACGCCCGCCGGCGAAACCGAAGGTCTTGAAACCCATCGACTCCAGCGCGACGTTGCCCGCGAGGATCATGAGGTCGGCCCATGAAATTTTCCGGCCATACTTCTGCTTGATCGGCCAGAGCAGCCTGCGCGCCTTGTCGAGACTGACGTTGTCGGGCCAGCTGTTGAGGGGCGCAAAGCGCTGCTGGCCGGCACCCGCCCCGCCGCGGCCGTCGCCGATGCGGTACGTGCCGGCGCTGTGCCATGCCATGCGAATGAACAGAGGTCCGTAGTGGCCGAAGTCCGCCGGCCACCAGTCCTGCGAGTCGGTCATCACCGCCAACAGATCCTTCTTCACCGCCCCCAGGTCGAGGCTCTTGAACTCCTTGGCGTAGTCGAAGCCGCTGCCCATGGGATCGGACAGGGGCGAGTGCTGGTGAAGGATCTTGAGGTTCAGCTCATTGGGCCACCAGTCTCGGTTCGACGGGCCGCCGCCAGCCGTGTGCGTGAACGGACACTTTGCTTCGGTTGACATCTGGTTCTCTCCTTTCCCTACACCGCCAGGAAGCCGCCGTCGACGACGAGCTCGGTGCCGGTGATGTAGGACGCCTCGTCGGAGGCGAGGAACAGCACGGCGTAGGCGACTTCTTCCACGCGGCCTTCGCGCTTGAGGGGGATGTGGCGCACCGAGCGCTCGCGCCAGACCGGGTCGGCCGAGGCTTTCGACGTGCGCATCGGGGGCAGGATGCCGGGGTGGACGGAGTTCACGCGGATGCCGTGCGGGCCGAACTGGACGGCGGCCGATTTGGTCATGATGCGGACGGCGCCCTTCGAGGCGTTGTAGGCCATGTGGACCCGGTCCTGGCCGGCGAAGCCCGAGATCGACGAGATGTTGACGATGGCGCCGCCGGCCTTTTCCATCGCGGGGACCGCGTACTTCATGCCGAGGAACACGCCCTTGGCGTTGACGTTCATCAGCCGGTCCCACGCCGAGACGCTCAGCAGGTCCGGATCGAAGGTGCCGCTGATGCCCGCGTTGTTGACGAGGATGTCGAGCTTGCCGAACGTCGAGACCGCGGTCGCGACGGCGTCCTGCCAGGACTTCTCGTCGGTCACGTCGAGCTTAACGAAGCGCGCCTGGCCGCCGGCCAGGGCGATCACGTCGACCGCGTCACGTCCCTCCGCCTCGAGGAGGTCGCCGACCACGACCTTGGCGCCCTCGGCCGCGAAGATCATCGCCTCGCTCCGTCCCATGCCGCTGGCCGCCCCGCTGATCAGCGCCACTTTTCCCGTGAGCCTCATGGTGTCTCTCCCTTCAGACTGTCACGTCTTGGATTCGTCGACGATGGCCAAGGCCTGCTTGGGACAGCGGCGGACGGCCTCGGCCAGCCGCGACCGCAGCGCGTCGTCGGGATGCTCCGCCTTGAGCCGGAGGCGGTCGTCGTCGTCCAGCTCGAAGACCTCCGGCACCAGGCGCACGCAGACGGCGTTGGCCTCGCACAGCTCGTGATCGATCCGTATCCGTATCATCACAGTTTCCCGCCTTGACCGGAGTGTATCGAATGGAGTACCCCAATGGCAGTGCCGGCTCGGACCACGGAGCCGCGCGGAAGGAGCGGGCCATGGATGCCGTCCCCACGCCGACCACCTCGCTGACGACCGACGAGATCAACCCCGCCAGCTTCGACTTCTGGCTGCGCGACGACGTCCACGGCGCGTTCGCCCGGCTCCGGCGCGAGCGGCCCATCGCCTGGCACCAGCATCCCGACTCGGGCCGGGGCTTCTGGTCGCTCAGCCGCTACGACGACGTGGCCGCGGCCACGCGCGACTGGGAGACCTTCAGCTCCGCCCACGGCATCCAGGCCATGATGGATCCGGAGGAGATGCAGCGGCTCGGGGCCATCCGCTCGATGATCTCCACGGATCCGCCCAAGCACACCAAGCTGCGCTCGGTGGTCAACCGCGGCTTCACGCCGAAGGTGGTGGCGCGTGCCGAGGAGTCGGTGCGCCACCGCGCGCGCCAGATCGTCGACGCCATCGCGCCCAAGGGCGAGATCGAGTTCGTCTCCGAAGTCGCCGCGGTGCTGCCGGTGGCCATCATCTGCGACATGGTGGGCGTGCCTGAAGCCGATCGCCCGCGTCTGCTCGATCTCACCAACCGTCTGCTCGGCGGCGGCGACGCCGAGTTCGGCGGCACCAAGGACTCACTGCGGCAGGCCGGCGAGGAGATGCGTGACTACGGGCTCTGGCTCGCGAAGCAGCGCCTCGCGCATCCCGAGAACGACCTGACCACCACGCTCGTTCACGCCGAGGTCGACGGCGAGGCGATGCCGCCCGAGGATCTGGGACCGTTCTTCCTGCTCTTGATCGCCGCCGGCAACGAGACCACGCGCAACGCGATCAGCCACGGCCTGTGGGCGCTGACCCAGCATCCCGACGAGAAGCGGAAGTGGCTGGAGGACCTCGACGCCCACGCGCACACCGCCGCCGAGGAGATCGTCCGCTGGGCGAGCCCGGTCCTCCACATGCGCCGCACGCTCACGCGCGACGTCACGTTCGCCGGCACCGAGATGCACGCCGGCGAGAAAGTCGCGATGTGGTACATCTCGGCCAACCGCGACGAGGCCCACTTCCCCGACCCGTATCGCTTCGACATCACTCGCGCGCCGAACGAGCAAGGGGCGTTCGGCACGGGCGGCGCCCACTTCTGCCTGGGCGCGCACCTCGCGCGCCGCGAAGTCATCGTGATGTTCACCGAGCTGCTCTCA
>DATHGT010000111.1:0-9095 GCA_035317605.1 Candidatus Acidiferrum sp.
AAAGGCCGGCGGTGAAAAGGCCGGCGGAGCCGAGAAGACCGGCGGTGCGGAGAAGAGCGGTGCCGCGGAGAAAGCTGGTGGCTCCGACCAGGCCGGCGACGCCGACAAAGCCGGCGGCGGCGAGAAGAAGGGTCGCTTCAAGAAGGGCGGCGACGGCCAGGCGGAAAAGGCGGGCGGTCCCGAGAAGAGTGACGCCGGCGAGATGAAGGGCGGAGCCGAAAAATCCGAGAAGGGTGCATGGAAGCGCGGGGCCAAGCCCAAGGCGGACGCTCAGTAGTGGCGCTCCCGCTGTCACGGCGGCCTGGGGCGCCGCTGCCTTCCGCGTGTAGCCTCGGAAGAGACCCCGCGAACCGGGCGGGTCTCAGCCTCAAATTGGGGTGACTGGGAAATCCTCCAAAGCGCCATTGCGCCAGATCTCCAGTCCCATTCCCGGCCTGCCTTCTTCCACTTCGCTGCGCTGCGTACCAGAGGCGGGATAGCAGCGGGGATTCCGAGGCGCCCGAGCGCGTCGGCAGATTGTTCTCGAATGAAGGAGTTCTTATGCCTGAGCAGGAGTACTAACTCCGCGACACCTCGAATGCCGAGGGCAGCGGCTGCTCTCACGCGCACCTCGGCACTGGGGTCCTTAACGGCGTGCATCAGTGCGGAGGACGCTCGCTCACCACCGATGACGCCGATGGCCGAAGTAGCGCAGGCGCGAACTCTTTCGTGGTTGTCCCGCAATGACTGGCGCAAAGCAGGTAGAGCTGAGGTGGCGTGGAGGCGTCCGAGCGCCTCGGCGGCCTGGGCCCGTACTGCCCAGTCAGAATCGTTCAACGCGCGAAGAAGACTGCGAGCGGCGCTCCTAATACCAAGCTCGCCGAGAGCCGCCGCGGCGTTCTCGCGTACGTGAGCGGACGGATCGTCGAGGATTGTGAGGAGATCGGGGAGGGCCGCCTCCGAGCCAGTTCGACCTAGGGCAGCTGCGGCGGATGCGCGGACAGTGTCTGAGGAATCGTTCACGGCGCGAAGGAATGCCTCGAAGGCCTCTTTGTCGCCGACCGCTTCGAGTGCGAAGACGGCGCTGCATCTGACATCAGCATCCTGATCCTCGAGCGCTCTGACGAGGGCCGGCACGGCCCGATGGGAGCCCATCTCGCTGAGGGCGGCCGCTGCAAGATGTCGGAGGGTCGGATTCGGGCTGCCGAGAGCGTTGAGAGCAGCATCGACCGCGGCCTCACTCCCGACCTCACCTAGTGCTTCGGCCGCCTTCACGCCGACATCGTAGAGTTCGTCGCCCAATGCCTCGACGAGATAGGGGATCACGGCATCGATTCCAAGTTTGCCCAAACCCTCTGCGGCGTCGCCCCGGACGCGCCAATCTTGATCGTGTAGCGCCTCCGTCAACGCTGACAATGCCGAGACGTCACCAATAGAACCTATGGCGGTTGCTGCGCTTGCTCGCACCAGCCATGCGGCATCCCTCAGAGCCTCTCTAAGAGGCTGGATGGCGGCGTCAGTACCGATTCGCCCAAGCGCAACGGCCGCTCGCGCCCGCACGTCCGGATCTGCACCCCGAAGTGCCGCGAGTGACTCGGTGACGACGTATTGGCCAAAGTCCGTGGAGCCGACCTCACCGAGTGGCCACTCGGTGAGATCGCTCGGCATGTCGAGCACCCATGCGGTGAACCGCTGCGCCACGGCCCGCAGAACGTCTGGCGACAGCGACTCACCCGCCTCAACAGCCAGGAGCGCTGAGACCATCTCGTGGCGGCGTATGACTCGGTTGAGGGCTCCGCGAAGGGCCCGCTCGCGATGACGAAGGACGGCGTGCACGAAGCGGCGTGCCGCCTCCGACCGGTTCTGGACGATGGCGAGGTGACCGATGCCGAGGCGAAGGATTTCTTCCCAACGTGGATCGAAGAGCCGGCTGCTCAGCTCATCCCAGGTGAGCCGTTCCTGGGCATTGAGCCCCGCTGCAACAAAGAATTCCTGGAATGTCGCGTGCAGGAACCCCCATCGTCCGGCACCGCGCTCCACCAGGATTTGGGCCTCGTCGCCCGCGCGCCGAAGGAACTCCTGCGCGACCTCTCGGGCCTGCGGCGCAGGTACGCCTCGCTTCGCCATGAGGGTGTGCGCCAGGGTGTCAATCACGAACCGGACGGGTGCGACGCCAGGATAGGCCGCGTGCATCGCGAGCGCCAGATCTCCGAGGACGGGAATTGCCTCTTCCTCGAACCTGAGCGACGGCATGTGATCCTTCGCGACGAGGCGGCGCGCCTTTTCCCAGGTCTCGCAGAGGGCTCGCGCGACGTGGTCATAGAACTGGACACGGTGCCGGGGTAGACGCCCCTCCGCCCGGTGGACGAGTGACAGCGACGAGAGCATGAACGGGTTGCGCGCCACCGCAGCGAGCCGCGGGCTGCCGTGAATCGCTCGGAGCAGATCCTCGGCGATCGCATGCTCTCTCGCTGCGTCGACCTCTCCGTTCGTCTCCCAACGCCGATAGGCGGCGGTGAAGGCACGGACGTACCGCTCGACCTGATCAGGGCCAAACGGGTTCAGCGAGACGACCGTACTTCCGCGGAATCGGAAACCGGTGAAGCCGGTGTGACGAGAGGAAATCACGAAGCGATTGCTCGGATGGAGTGCGACGAAGGCTTCCAGCCACGCTCGGATCTCGACGCGTTGGGCCGCCGCGACCTCGTCGAGCCCGTCGAGCAGGATGAGACAGTCCCCGGCATCCAGCCGTGCGCCCAGGAATGCCCGGAGACGGACCTCGTCACCGACATCCCGTGCGTGAAAATAGCGCGAAAGAGTGTCGATGACCGACGCCGCCGGCCCGATGTCCCGGCGCACGTCGGCAAGTGTTCCGACGCTGACCGGAAGTGGCAGGAGTCGCTCGGCACAGCCAAGAGCTGCGGAGAGTGCTGGCCGGCCCCCCGCCGCAACCACGGCAAGCCATCGCAGGAGCGTCGTCTTTCCGGCCCCTGGATCCCCGAGCACGATCAATCCTCGCGCATCGCGGAACACGCGGTCAAAACTCTCGGGTGAGCCGGTCTCGAAGCCGGTCAGCTCGTCCGCGAACGGAACGGCGCGCAGTCTTTCATCCTCGGTCTCTTCGAGGACCGTCGTGCCGGCTTGCTTCTCACCTCGGGCTCGACGTGCGTCACCGACGGCCGCGCGGGACGTACGGCGCTCTTGTCTGTGGACTTCCAGGGGAACGAAGACGTCTTCCACGGCGAGTGCAGGCGGCTCTTTCCTCGCCGGTCGGAGACCGACATAGCGCAGCATGCGGACCTCGGCGCTCGTCGTGTAACGCCGAAAGGCGTCCCAGAGATCGAGCTCGCCACGGCCGGGGAAACCGGCGAGGTCACCTCGTTCGATGGCGCTGGCGGGAAACCCGTACGTCGGGACCCCCGACGGGCCGGCAAAGCCAAGCGCGACTACCTTGCGAAGCATCGCTTCGATGCGTCCTGACGGCGCGGCGCCGACCCTCTGCGCTGGCGATGTTTGTCGGCGCATCTCCGCGACCATGACGAGATAGACGTCGTCGGTCAAAAGAATGGCGTCAGGTGGGGCCATCGCGGCGAGCATGCGGCATTCCTCGATCACTGGATGGCGAGACACCGCGTCGCGGTCTGCAGACCAGCTTGAGCCCGTCGCGGCGACCGCAATCCGGACGGGGAGGTTCAGATCGATGCGCGTTCGCTCCCAGAGTTGCCTAGCGGTGACGACAGCGCGCAGGGGTGCCGGAGGCGCTTCCTCGCTCGCGCTCAAGAGGAGGACACCGTCGAGAAGGTGAACGGCGCCGCTCGCCCTGGCTAGGGCTTCGACGCCGGCTAGGAAGCGGCGATGACCGTCGAGTGCCTCGTCCGGCTGCAGCAGACGCCATGCCTCCTCGGCGCCCCGGGTGTCGACCACCACGCAGGCCGAGAACATAGCCGGCAAGGTCACGAGGTTTTCAGCACGACCCGAAAGTGTCCCGCGTCGACAGTGAACATCGGCTCAGGCAGACCGCGTTCGCGCATGAGCCGTACCATCAGCCGGATGCCCAGACCTAAGTTCTCCCGGCGTTCGCTGTGCGCCACCGCGAGCAGTGCTGCGACGCGAGGGTTGCGGCGCTGGCCGATACCGGCCTTGATGCTCTCGATGGTCAGGCGGTTGAGCAAATCGCCGGGGTTGCTGATCTCGACACGGTCGTCGAAGAGGAATATTCGGGTCTGGGAGGCCATGCGATAGTCGCGGTGTGCGAGCGCGTTCAGGATCGCCTCTCGCAGGACATCGGCGGGGATGCCGTGCTCCGTTCGCGCTCCGCCTTCGACCCGTGACGGATTCATGAGGTGTTTGGAGAGAAACGTCACCGTTCCCCTGAACTGATCAGTCAGCCGCCCTCCGATTTCCTGCCGGTCGATGAAGCTACCACTCGCTTCGGTGCCTGGGAAGCGCACCGCGGAGATCCTCGCTTCGGGTAGCCAGCGCTCGGGTTGTCGGCCGAAAACGAGGACACCGGCCACCGTGGGCACGCCCTCTTCGTCCAGGCATCCCAGGGCGCGCTGGAGGTATATCCACGCTTCCTCCGCGTCCCAAGACCGACCATAGGCACTACGGAGAAACTCTTCGACGGCGGTGAGGTCGAGATCTTCGCGCGAAGCCCCGCGCACAGGTTGCTCGTCGAAGTGGTAATCGATCGACTGGGCGATACGTCGCATGTCGGCACCGCTGCCCTCGACGGTCCTGGCGCCATCACGCATGTAGAGCTTGCCGTGGACCAAGTACGGCCGCTCCGGCGTAAAGGCAGGGATCTCGATCACGAGCAGTGGAACCCCGCTACTAACTACCTTCACGAACGCGCAGGCAATCGGCGGACGGAGGCGTTCGCGGCACGCTTGACTTGCCTTTACCATCAGTCGGTCCGCCTGGGCGACGGACCCCACGCCGGTCGGCGTCCCGTCGTTCTCCGCGCCCAGGATGACGTGGCCACCACCTGTATTGGCGAGAGCCGCAACTGATCTCGCCAGGTCATCGATATCGACGTCGAATTGGCTCCGAGCCACACTTTTGAACTCGACTCGGCTGTCTTCTCCGAGACGGAGCCTCTCCTCGAGTCTCACAGCGTCCATTGACGCCATCGTAGACCACGGACCCGCCGAGTGGCGATGTGAAATGTTACGGATTCCACAGGAGGCTTCTTCACGCCCATCGGCTCCGGATTCGGTATAGTGACGGCGACTTCACATCTGCGGAACGCGCGTGCGAGGACATCGCTCATGAAGATCTTCGGCTTCGACCTCCTGCCGTATCCCGAGCATCTCGACCACCTCAAGGTCGACGGCGAGCTGCCGTATCCGCTGCCCGGCAAGCATTTTCGTCCCGAGCTGGCGGTGAGGAACTATCGAGAGCACCTGGACGCCTGGGCCCTGATGGAAGAGCTCGGCTTCGACGGGATCGGATTCAACGAGCACCACACCTCGCCCTACGGGCTCATGACCTCGCCGAACATCATGGCCGCGGCGGCCTCGCAGCGCCTGTCGCGGATGAAGATCCTGATCTACGGCAACCTGCTGCCCATCCACGAGCCGCTCCGGCTGGCCGAGGAGCTGGCCATGCTCGATTGCCTCACCGGCGGCCGCTTGATCTCCGGCGTGGCCCGCGGCATCCCGCGCGAGTACAAGGCCTACAACGTCAACCTCGCCGACTCGCGGGCGCGCTTCGAGGAGGCGTGGGAGATCATCAAGCTGGCGTGGACCGAGGAAGTCTTCTCGTTCGAGGGCAAGTTCTGGACGTATCACGACGTGTCGATCTGGCCGCGCCCGGTGCAGAAGCCGCGTCCGCCCGTCTGGGTGCCGGTGACCACGAGCCAGGAGACCATGGAGTGGGCGGCGCGCGAGGACGCGCCGATCACCCCGGGCGCGGTCGGCACCCTCGCCGCGCGCCAGGACATGGTCCGCTACTACGCGACCTGCCTGGCCCGCGAGGGTCATACGTTCACGCCCGACCACGTGATCACCCCGGCCAGCGTCCACGTCGCCGACAGCCGCGAGCAGGCGCTGAAGGACGCCGGCCCCTACACGCTCTACTTCTTCCACACGCTGTTCAGCCACGGCAACCTCTACAACGTGGGTGGCCAGCGGCAGACCGGCTACGTGCGCGAGGAAGGTCTCGGCTGGCTCCGTCCGGAGAACCGTGAGGATTTCCTGCGCGCGCTCCAGGGCTTCCGCAAGATGACCGCGGATGATCTGAAGCGCAACGACCGTCTCTGCTGGGGCTCGCCGGCCGAGGTCCGCGACCAGCTCATCGCGCTGGCCGAGGCCCTCGGCTCCAACACCCTGCTCCTTCAGTTCAACCAGGGCGCCATGCCCCACGACATGTTCATGCACCAGATCCGCCGCTTCTCCGCCGAGGTGTTGCCCGACTTGCGCAAGCACACCGTGACCAAGACCGTCACCGCATAACCGCCGACCGCGGCGGCCCGGAAGGGCCCGGGCAATCCGAATCGGGATCTTCGGGGGTATATAAATAGAGACACATGACGACACGTCTACTCGGGGACCGGGTGGGTGGAGTTCCGGGCCCTGGTTGCGACGGAAGTCGCGACAGAGGATGGCGATGGGAGATGCACATGAAGAAGATGATCGCCGTCGTGGTAGCGGGACTCTTTGTGATGGCGGCCGCCGCGCCAGCTGACGCGCGCGGGCCCGGTGGGGGTGGCGGTCACGGCGGCAGCGGCGGTCACGGCGGCGGCGGCTTTCGCGGTGGCCGCTTCCACGGCCACCACTTTCACGGCCACGGATTCCGGTCGAGCGTGGTGATCGGTGGCTACTGGGGACCGTACTGGGACCCGTTCTGGTATCCGGCGTACTATCCCTACGCCCCGTACTATCCCTACGAGCCCGTGCCGGTCGCGACCGAGCCCCAGACGTACATCGAGCAATCCGGTCCCAGCTACTGGTACTACTGCGAAGGCGCGAAGGCGTACTACCCCTACGTTCGTGAATGCCCCGGCGGTTGGCTGACCGTGCTGCCGCAAGGGGCACCGGAGCCAAAGCCATGAAACGCCTGGTCCTTCCGTTGGTCGCGGTGCTCGGTCTCGGCGCCTGCGTGACGGTCCCCATCGGCCCGAGCGTGATGGTGCTGCCGGGCCATGGCAAGCCGTTCGATCAGTTCCAGATGGATGACATGTCCTGCCGGAACTGGGCGGCCCACCAGTCGGGCGCGGCGGGCGCCGGCCAGTCTCAAGTCAACAGCACGATCGCGGGGGCCGCGCTGGGAACGCTCATCGGCGGCGCGATCGGGGCCGGGCTGGGCGCGATCGGTGGCAATCCCGGGCTCGGGGCCGCGGTCGGCGCGGGCTTCGGCGCGGTCGGGGGAACGGCGACCGGCGCGAACGCGGCGCAGGCGACCGGGTATGACGTCCAGCGGCGCTACGATTTCGCGTACCAGCAGTGCATGTTCGCGAAGGGCAACCAGATCCCCGGCGGCCGCAGACCTGCTCCGGCGTACGGCGCGGCGCCTCCATCGTACGGTCCGCCGCCGCCGCCACCTCCGCCGCCGCCCGCGGTGGGGCAACGCGTCCCCACGGTCCCGCCGACGGCGGCCACGCCGCCGCCTGACGCACCGCCGCCCGGCGCTTACCCGCCACCGCCTCCTCCGCCCCCGCCACCGCCGGGGCCGAGGTAGCGGTCTAGCGCGGCTTCAGCTCGACGCGGTACCCGTCTGGATCCCGGACGTACACCGACGGTCCGGTGCCGTACGCGCCGAACCGATCCGACACCTTGCCGTCGAGCGTGACCCCGCGACGGACCAGCTCGTCGGCGAGCTTGCCCACGTCGTCGCACTCGATGGACAGGCACAGGTGGTCCATCCCCGCGCCCTCCGGCGGCGGCACCGAGCCCGGGACCAGATCGATGAGCTGATCGCCGAAGCGAAGGTGGATCAGCGAGATCCGCTCGTTGATCCGGGCCACCGTGCACCCGAGCACGTCGACGTAGAACCGCTGCGACGCCGCCTGGTCCCGCACCCGCAACACCACGTGATCGATCCCGAGTGGCTTGAACATGGCCGGCATCTTACTCCCGAAGCTATTCCCCTCGCAGCACCGTCATCGGCGGGTGGCCGAGCAGGCGATAGGTCGCCAGGAACCCGACGGCGAGCGCGATGAGGGTCGCGAGCGCGACGCCGGAGGCGAGGAGGTGCGGGGCGAGGGCGATCGGCACTTCGAGGACGAAGCGCTGGACGATCCAGGCGAGCGCGGCGGCGAGCACGGTGCCGCCCACTCCGGCGGCGGCGCCCAGACACGCGTACTCGACCGCGAACACGCGGGCCACCGTCGCGCGCGAGGCGCCGAGCGTGCGCAGGATCGCGGACTCGGCCAGCCGCTGCCAGCGGCTGGCCACCAGCGTTCCCGCCATCACCGTGAGCCCGGCCGCGATGCTGAACAGCGCGATGGCCCGGATCGCGAAGGAGATCTGCCCGAGGATGCCGGCCGCGCGCTGAAGGATGTCGCGCACGGGGATGACGGTGACGTTCGGAAACGCGGAGACGATCGCGTCCTGAAGGGAAGCCTCCGAGGCCGTGGGCACGCGCGCGGTGGCCACGAACGTGGTGGGCGCGCCGTCCAGCGCTCCCGGCGAGAAGACCACGAAGAAATTGGTGGAGAAGGTCTGCCAGTCGACCTTGCGGATGCTGGTGACGAGCGCGTCGACCCGCGCGCCCTGGACGTCGAAGCCGAGCGAGGAGCCCACGTCGACTCCGAGCGCCTTGGCCGCGGCTTCCTCGACCGAAATGAGGGCTCCGGCGGCGGCTTCCGCGGGCGTCCACCACCGCCCGCGCAGGATCGCGTTGGTGGCCGGCGGCTCGGCCATCGAGGTCAGCACGTAGTCGCGGGTGAAATACCAGAGCGCGTCGTGGCCGGCGGCGCGTCGGCGCTCGAGCATCGGCCGTCCCACGCGCTCACCGTTCACGCTGGCCAGCCGTGCGCGCACGACCGGGATCAGCGTGGGCGCGACGCCGGTGGTCGTGGCCATCACCCGTGAGAATGCGTCACGCTGATCGGCCCCGATGTCGACGAAGAAGAACGACGGCGCCTCGCGGCGCTGCTCGTGATCGATCTGCCG
>DATHGT010000112.1:0-8405 GCA_035317605.1 Candidatus Acidiferrum sp.
CGACCACGCACTGGACGGTCCTCGACGAGCTGCGCGCGCTGGGCGCCCGCCCGACGTCGCGGCGCGTGGTCGAGCAGGGCAAGATCGTGACCGCGGCCGGCGTGTCGTCGGGCATCGACATGGCGCTCCGCCTCGCCGCGCTCATCGCCGGCGACGAAACCGCGCAGGCCATCCAGCTCGGCATCGAATACGATCCCCAACCGCCCTTCGACGCCGGCTCCCCGGAAAAGGCACCGCCCGCGATCGTAGCCGCGCTACGCGAGCGCACGCGCGCCCGCCTCGTGACGGGGACGCGATAGGCGTCGTCGAGGTCGCGACGCACCAAGCCATCGTGAAGCACCGCGATCGACTTGATACGTGCCGGCGCGAGGCCCGCCGCTAGTGGGTGGCGGGCCTCCGGAGCGGGGAGCCGACCACGACGGCCAGTCGGACGGCGGCGAGGATCCGGATGGCGATCCACGACGGGTCCAGCTCGGAGCGCCGCAGGCTGAACTTGGGCGAGCGGGGGAATTCGTGGTGGTTGTTGTGCAAGCTCTCGCCGCCGGTCAACCAGGCGAGCACGCGGGAGTTGTAGGCGGTGTTCCGGAAATTCTGCGCGCCCGTCCAGTGCCCGAGCCCGTTGATCAACGGCCCGGTGACGAACACGAAGAAGAGGCCGTGCACGACCATCGCGGTCGTCGCCTGCCACCAGCCGATGACGGGCGTCAGGAGCAGGACGCCGGCGCCGACGCCGATCCATCCCCAGGAGAACAGGAGCCGATCCGGCCGGTCCGGGGCGAGGTCAGGCGCGAACTTCGCGCCGATCTCGGGGGTCTTCGCCTCGCGGGCGTAGTAGTAGACGTTGCCGAGCTGCACCTTCCAGAACCCGAGCAGCAGCGGGCTGTGCGGATCACCCTCGCGGTCGGTGAACGTGTGGTGCTTGCGGTGGACGGCGACCCATTCCTGTCGGTTCACGCCGGTCACCAGCCAGAGCGCCGTGCGGAACAGGAACTCCACCCACGGTCGCAGGGACAGCGACCGGTGCGACAGCGCGCGGTGCAGGTAGATCGAGGTCGTGAAGGTGGCGATCTGGGTGAGGATCATGGAGGTGATCGCGATGATCAAGATCTGTCGGCCCACGGAGGCTCCTTCGTTTCATTGATAGAGATGCTCGCGCGTTCGCGGCGCGGCGGGGGTGAGCGGGTCGCGGTGCTTGCGCGTCAGCACCTGGTAGAGGCCGAGCGAGCCGTTCTCGAAGGCGACGGCCGAGCACGTCAGGTAGAGCCGCCACGTCCGGTATGTGCGCTCGCCGACCAGGGCGCGGGCCTCGTCGGCCCGCGCGCACAGGCGCTCGACCCAGTGCCGGCAGGTCCGGGCGTAGTGCAAGCGCAGGCCGTCGACGTCCACGATCTCCCAGCCCGCGCGCTCCATCTCGGTGAGCGTCTGGCTGAAGCCGGCCAGGTCGCCGTTCGGAAACACGTGGCGGTAGAGGAACTCGGTCTGGCTCGTGCGCTTCCAGTGAAAGTCGTGGGCGATGCCGTGGTTGAGGTAGAGCCCGCCGTCGCGGAGGCGGGCACGGACGCCGCCGAAGAAGGCCGGATAGTTCGAAATGCCCACGTGCTCGATCACCCCGACGGCGGCGATTTTGTCGTAGACCACGTCCGCGGGCAGATCGCGATAGTCCAGATGGTCGACGCGGCAACGGTCGCCGAGCCCGTCCTTGCGGATCTGCTCGGTGGCGTAGTCGGCCTGCGCGCGGGACAGCGTCACCCCGTGGGCGCGGACGCCGTAGTGGCGAGCCGCCCACATCGCGAGGCTGCCCCAGCCGCATCCGATGTCGAGCAGGGTCTCGCCCGCGCGCAGCTCGAGCTTGCGGCAGACGAGGTCGAGCTTGTCCTGCTGGGCCTGCTCGAGCTTGCCGTCGGGCTCGCGGTAGTACGCACACGTGTAGACCATGAGCGGATCGAGAAAGAGGGCGTAGAACTCGTTCGACACGTCGTAGTGGTGGGCGATCGCTCGAGGGTCCTGCTTGCGCGGCCTCATGGCGCGACCTCCTGCATCCCGAAGATTCCGCCGAGGACCACGTGGCGGCGTGTCGCGCCCGTGGCCACCATTGTCCGCACCAGCGCGCGCGCCCACGCGTCGGGCAGCCGCGCGAGCTGGCGTCCCAACCAGCCGATCTCCCCTCGCCCGTAACGGCTGACGATCTCTCGCGCGTACGATTCCAGGGGCTGGCCTCGACGCACGTGGGCCTCGACCGCCTCGGCGGCCAGGATACCGCTCCGAATGGCCGGGCCGATGCCCTCGCCGCTGAGATCGCGGGCCAGCCCGGCGGCGTCGCCGGCCACGCAGAAGCCCTCACCCGCGAGCCGGCGCGGGGCGCGGCGGCGCACCACGTACGCGTGGCCCCGGAACGGCGCGATGGAGAGATCGGCGGGCAGCCGACCCGACGCGCGCAGCGACGTCACCAGCGCGTCCCGGCGACGCGGCAAGTCCACGCCCGGCCCCGAGACACACCCGACACCGATGTTGAGCACGTCTTGCTTGGGGAAGTACCAGCCGTACCCCTTGAGGTCCGGCTCCACGTACAGCTCGGGCGCCATTGCGGCGTCGAGCGCGTCGAGACGATCGGGCGGCAGGCGGGTCTCGCTCTCCTGGGCGACCACGACCTCTTCCCGCTCGGAGACCTCGCCGAACGCCTTGGCCACCGGGCAGCGGTGCCCTCCCGCCCCCACGACCACGGGGGCCGTGAACACCCCGCCCGCGCTCGCCACGCGGATCCCATCCCGCTCGCGAGTCACCGCGGTGACCCGCGCCCCCTCGCGGACCTCCGCGCCCGCGGCGCGGGCGCGCTCGAGCAGATGGTGATCGAACTCGCTGCGCACGATCCCGTAGCTCGCGGGACGGCGCCAGCGCGTCTCGTAGCGCGCGCCCGCGAATTCGAACCGGCAGGCGGTGAAGGGCTGGATGGTCAGCGGATACTTCTCCGGATCGACTTCCACGTCGGCCAGCGCCTCCGGCGTCACCCAGCCCGCGCAGACCTTGACGCGCGGAAAAACGGCCGCATCGAGCAGGAGCGGACGGAGACCGGCGCGGGCCAGGCGCCACGCCGCGGTGCTGCCCGCCGGTCCCCCGCCCACCACGATGACGTCGTGGATCACGTCAGCCTCGCCACAGATCCACGAGGACCCGGAGCCGGTCGCGAAGGGAGGGGCGGATCTCTTCGATGGCGTCGGCGATCTTCATGACCGCGAAGAGGTCGCCCTCGAGGTCGAGGTCGCTGCTCACGTAGGCTTCGGCGAAGTTGTAGGGGGACGGATCGCGCATGAGGCGGACGAACGTCTCCGGGCGATGCACGACGACCGTACACACCGGCGCGACGTCACCGAGCGTCACCTGCGTCCCGTCCCAGAGGCGGAACGCGCAGCCGGTCACGGCGCGACCGAGGATCCGGTGAAGAATCTCCGCAGCCCGTCGCGAACTGAGGCGTCGACCCAGAATCATGCTCGCGCGATCATCCCTGGTCATCCTACTCCCCGCCCCTCCATGGTCGGGTCCCCCTCAGTGCCCTCGGGATTCGTGCTACCCTGCCGGCCCGAAGTCGCCACGACATCATCATGGTACCCGGGCCGGGGCCGAGATTATCAAGGGAGGAACCGATGAGCGAGGGGAGATTCGCGACGCTGACGGCGGAGACGATGAGTGCGGACCAGAAGCGCGTGGCGGACGCGATCCAGTCCGGCCCGCGCGGCGCGGGCCTGCGCGGACCCTTCAACGCGCTCTTGCGCAGTCCCGACCTGTGCGACCTGGTCCAGCGCGTCGGCGCCTTCGTCCGGTTCGGCAGCTCGATCCCTCCGCGGCTGAACGAGCTGGCCATCATCATGGCCGGGCGCAAGTGGACCGCGCAGTACGAGTTCTACGCTCATCGGCGGCTGGCCATCGAAGCCGGGCTGAGTCCGGCCATCGCCGACGCCGTCGCCGCGAACGAGCGGCCGAAGGACATGGCCGCGGACGAGGCGACCGTGTACGACTTCGTCACCGAGCTGCTGGCCACGGGCAGCGTCTCGGACGCCGGCTTCCAGCGCGTGAAGGACGCCTTCGGCGAGCGCGGCGTCGTCGACCTGGTCGGGGCCATCGGCTACTACAGCCTGGTATCGATGACGCTCAACGTGGCGCGCGTCCCCCTGACCGCGGGAGTCACGCCTCCCCTTAAATAGCGCGTCAGACGGAGATGCCGAAGATCGCCCTGGCCACTCGGCGATAATAGCCCGAAGGGTGCCACGACTTTTCCGGGAGGTTCACGATGACGTCACGTCGACTTGCGTTCATGGCGGTGGCCGCGCTGCTCTGCGCGGGCCCCGCCCTTGCCCAGGAGAAACTTCCGCCGCTCCGCACCGGCGTCGACGGCACCTTCGCACCGCACGCGATGCCCAAGCTGGGGGGCGGCATCGAGGGGTTCCAGGTCGACCTGTTCACCGAGGTCGCGCGGCGCATGAAGCGGGAGATCACCATCGACGCGGTGAGCTTCTCGACCCTGATCCCCGGCATGCAGTCCGGCCGCTACGACTTCATCGCCGCGCCGACCACGGTGACGAAAGAGCGCGCCGAGAACATGCTGTTCACGGCGGGCTACCTGTGGACGGCGTACCAGTTCGGCATCAAGAAGGGTTCCGCGCCGATCAAGGACTGGGCGGACCTCAAGGGCAAGTCGGTGACCGTGAACAAGGGGACGCCGTACGAGACCATGTCCAAGGCCAAGGGCGCCGAGCACGGCTTCACGGTGCAGGTCTACGACACCCAGCCGGACGCCACCCAGGCCGTGCTGTCGGGCCGCGCCTACGCGACCCTCGGGGGCAACACCACCATCGTGTACGCCGCGTCGAAGAATCCGCAGTTCGTGGCCGACCTCGAGCTGAAGGACACGCGCGCCCACTGGGCGGCGCCGGTGCCCAAGAGCAACCCGAAGCTGCGCGCCGAGCTGCAGGACGCGCTCGACTGCATGAAGAAGGACGGCACCATCGCCAAGCTCTCCGAGAAGTGGTTCGGTCGCAAGCCGGCGCCCGACGGCCTCGAGGTGGTGATCACCCCGGGCTACGGCCCGCCGGGCATGCCGGGCTACGATCCGACCCCGCACGAGCTGCATTGCAATTGACTCACATGGGGGGTGCGAGACGCACCCCCCAATCCCCCCTGCCTGCCCGAGCGATCGAGCTACGGCTCTATCGCGTTCCCGGACTCCGCGTTGCTCATCTGCCGATCTGCGTTTGGTGTACGGGTCCGAGACGCGACTGATTCACATGGGGGGCACGAGGCGCACCCCCCAAACCCCCAGGGTGGCTTGCACGCGCCCCGGCGGAGCCGTGGCGCGGCTCGAATTACGCGGATGAACGGGCCGATCGTCGAGGCGCGCGGCCTCCACAAGCATTTCGGGGCCCTGCACGTGCTCAAGGGCGTCGATCTGAGCGTCGCTGAGCGCGAGCTGGTGTTCGTGATCGGTCCGTCGGGTTCGGGCAAGTCGACGCTGCTGCGCTGCCTCAACCGGCTGGAGGAGCCGTCCTCCGGCAGCGTGGTGGTGGACGGCATCGACATGCTCGACGCGCGGACCGACATCAACCACGCGCGCCAGCGCATCGGCATGGTCTTTCAGTCCTTCAACCTCTATCCGCACATGACCGCGCTCGGCAACGTGACGCTCGCCCTGCGCAAGGTGGCGGGGAAGTCGCGGGCCGACGCCGAAGCGCTGGGCCGGGCCGCGCTGGAACGGGTCGGCCTCGCCGACCGCGCCGGCCACACGCCGGGCCAGCTCTCGGGCGGCCAGCAGCAGCGGGTGGCCATCGCTCGGGCGATCGCCCTCGAGCCCCGGGTCATGCTGTTCGACGAGCCGACCAGCGCGCTCGACCCGGAGCTGGTGGGCTCGGTGCTCGCGGTCATGCGCTCGCTGCGCGAGAGCGGCATGACCATGATCGTGGTCAGCCACGAGATGGGCTTCGCCCGCAACGCCGCCGACCGGGTGGTGTTCATGGACGAGGGCGCGATCGTCGAGCAGGGACCGCCGGTCACGATCTTCGAGCGCCCGGCCCACGAGCGCACGCGGGCCTTCATCAGCCAGATCCAGCGGCACTGACGCGTGTCGCGCTGGGCGCGCTTCACCGAGACGTTCTTCAACACGAAGGTCATGCTCCGGTACCTGCCGGACATCCTCTCCGGCGTGGTGGTCACGATCGAGCTGGCCCTCCTCATCGTCGTCAGCGGCATCGCCGCCGGCCTCGCGCTCGCGCTACTCAGAAGCCTCGGCATCCGGCCGCTCAACTGGCTGATCATCGGGATCGTCGACCTGTTCCGCTCGCTGCCGCCGCTGGTCGTCATCGTGCTGATCTACTTCGGCCTCCCCAGCGTCAACATTTCGCCCTCGGGCTTCGTCTCGACCTGGTTGTCGCTGGCCCTCGTGCTGATGGCCTTCTCCGAGGAAATCTTCTGGGCCGGCATCACGTCGGTCGCCAAGGGCCAGTGGGAGGCCGCGCGCTCGACCGGCCTGTCGTTCGGCCAGACGCTGATGAACGTCGTGCTGCCGCAGGCCTTCCGGCTGACCATCCCGCCGCTCACCAACCGCACCATCGCGATCACGAAGGGCACCGCGCTCGGCACCGTCGTCGCCGTCACCGAGATCCTGGGACAAGCGAGCTCGGCGATGTCCAACTCCTATAATCCCTCGCCGCTGATGATGGGCGCCGCGGCCTACATCGTGCTCTTCTTTCCCGTCGTGGTGGCGGCCCGCTGGGTCGAGACCAGGTTCGCCTGGAAGCGATGATCCAGACGTTCTTCAACCCGGGGATCATCGTCGCGTCCTGGCCGATCGTGCTGGCGGGCCTGCGCAACACCGTGCTCCTCTCGCTGCTCGTAGTGCCGCTCGGACTCATCGGCGGGTTGATCCTGGCGCTGCTGGCCAGCGTGAAGAACCCCGCGGTGCGCTGGCCGCTGATGGCGTGGGTCGATTTCTTCCGCGCCTTCCCGCCCCTGGTGCTGCTCATTCTCCTGTTCGCCGGACTGCCCTTCGCGGGGCTGGAGCTGGGCGGCTTCGTCTGCGTGGCCATCGCCTTCTTCCTCAACACCGGCGCGTACTACGGCGAAATTCTCAGGGCGGGCATCGAGTCCGTGCCGGCCGGCCAGGTCGAAGCCGCGCGCTCCACCGGCCTCTCTCGGCTTCAGGCCATGGCCTACGTCGTGTTGCCCCAGGCCGTGCGCAACGTGCTGCCCGATCTCCTGTCCAACACCCTGGAGGTCGTCAAGCTCACCGCGCTCGGCAGCGTGGTCGCGGTGCCCGAGCTCCTCTACCAGGCCCGCCAGGCCCAGAGCCTCACCTATAATCCGACCCCGATCGTGGTCGCGGCGCTGATCTACTTCCTGATGCTGTGGCCGGTCGTGCGGCTCCTGAGCCGCCTGGAGAACCGCGCCCTCGCCGGCCGGTAGGCCCCGAGGTTCCTCGAGACAGGCCGCACGCGCGCCTCGGTCAGGACGTCTGGATGGCCGAGAGCATCCACGGATTGAGGCCGGACGGGCGCGTGAACGTCCAGAATGCTTCGACGTCCTGTGACGACTTCGAGCCGGCCACGAGAGCGCCCGTCCGCTCGTCGACGGTGTAGTCGAGCATCTCGCCGACGACGTACGCGGTCACGTAGTCGCGACCGTCCTCGTGCCAGGCTTCCGTGACCTCGGCGTGGATCTCGATCTCGCCGACGTGGCCCGCGTGTCCGAGGCTCCGCGACCGGTCGCACTGCGCCTGGAGCTCGCCGTGCAGCTCGGGGGTGACGCGATCCCGGAGTGAGGCGATGTCGCCAGTCATTCGCGCCCTGTGGGTGACGCGGAACACCATCTCGATGTACCCGGTGAATCTGGCGGGATCGAACGCGGGGTCCATCCGGCGGATGTCCCGGATGCCTTCGTCCAGGCTCACGTCGCCTTGACGCGCGGCGGTGGTCGCTCGCGGTGGCGATTCCGCCGCCGGGGCCGGCGCCGTCATCGCGGTGCGCACCGGCTGCGCGCGCGCGGCTCGGCGAGGGCGAAAAAACGCCACGACGGCGAGCAACCACCCCGCTGCCCCGCCGGTCGGCGAGCCCGTCGATCGACGAGCGGGCGCAGGACGAGGCGCCGCGAGCGGCGCCGGGTCCGGCGCCGGCTCGGGGCGCGCGGGCGAGGGACGGGCGGGCGCCGAGTGGGAGCGCACACCCCGACTGCCGAGCATGCCGTCGGTCAATCCGCGCTCCGCGCTCGCGCGGACTCCGCGGCCGCGCTCATTTCTTCGTGAGAAGCGCGACCCCGTCGGCGCACGCACGGGCCACGCCCGAGCTGGCCGTGTCCTGCCCCGGCATCTTGTCCCATCCGCCCTTCTCGATGAAGTCGGGCCGCGTCCAGGTGCTCGCTTCCTCGAA
>DATHGT010000113.1:0-5279 GCA_035317605.1 Candidatus Acidiferrum sp.
CGCTGATGGAGCTGGCAGGACGCCTCATCGTGCTGAGCGCGGGAGAGAAGATCGCCGAGTGGCCCCCCGCGACGATCGCCGCCGACCCCACGGTGATCGACGTCTACCTCGGGAGCGCGCGGACACATCCGGGGGATGCGCGGACGCATCTAGGGGATGCGCGGACGCACCCGGTCGACTCGGCAGGCGGCTCGCGTGCCTGAGTCTGCAGCGGCGCATCCGCGCGCCGCGCTCCTCGACGTCGAGGGCGTTGCCGCATCGTACGGACCGTTCCTCGCGCTGTCGGACGTCACGCTCTCGCTGCACGCCGGCGAGATCGTGGCGCTGCTCGGCAGCAACGGCGCCGGGAAATCCACGCTGATCCGCTGCATCTCCGGGCTGCTGCGGCCGCGGGCGGGCGACATCCGGTGGGACGGCGCGTCGCTCGTCGGCGTCCCCGCGCACGCGATCGTCGAGCGCGGCATCGCCCTCGTGCCCGAGGGCCGTCGATTGTTCCCGTCGATGACCGTGGAAGAACACCTCGACCTCGGCGCCTTCGCGCCCCGCGCGCGGGCCGAGCGAGCGCGGAGCCTGGATGAGGTGCACGCGATCTTCCCCGTGCTGCACGAACGCAGAAAGGAGCTCGTCAGCTCGCTCTCGGGCGGCCAGCAGCAGATGGTGGCCATCGGCCGCGCGCTCATGGCGGCGCCGCGCCTGCTGATCCTCGACGAGCCGTCGCTCGGCCTCGCCCCCCGCGTGGTCGAATCGATCCTCGGCGTGCTCGGCGACATCAACCGCCGCGGCGTGTCGATCCTGCTCGTCGAGCAGAACGTCCACGCCGCGCTAGGGCTCGCTCACCGCGCCTACATCCTCGAGTCCGGCCGGGTCGCGGGCGAAGGCACCGGCCGGGCGCTGCTCGACGATCCCCACGTCCGTCGCGCGTATCTCGGCCCGCTCGCCGCGCGGTCATGATCGCCCTCCTCCCACAGCAGCTCGTGCTCGGCCTGCTGATCGGCGGACTCTACGGGCTGGCCGCGGCCGGGCTGTCGCTGGTGTTCGGCGTGCTCAAGGTCCTCAACGTGGCCCACGGCGAGCTGATCATGCTCGGCGGCTACGGCGCGTTCTGGCTGTTCGCGCTGGCCGGCGTCGATCCGTTCGCCTCGCTCGTGCTCGTGATCCCGGCCACGCTCGCGCTCGGCGCGGTTCTCTACTGGGCGCTCTTCGGCTGGGTCGTCCGCTATCACGAGGAGACGCGCATCAAGAACTCGCTGCTGATCGGTTTCGGGCTGGCGCTGGCCCTGCACGCGCTGGCCGTGAGGCTGTGGACCGCCGACGAGCGCTCGATCACCACCGCCTACGCCGGCAGCGTCATCGAGATCGCCGGCCTCACGGTGCCGCTCGTCCGATTGGCGAGCCTCGTCGTCGCGTTCGCGCTGATCGGCGCCCTGCACCTGCTCCTCACGCGCTGGCGCTGGGGACGCGCCATCCGCGCCGCCGCCGACGACTGGGAAGCCGCCCTGCTCACCGGCATCGACGTGCGCCGCGCCTACGTGCTCGCGTTCGCGCTCGGCACCAGCCTGGCCGGCGCGGCCGGCGTGCTCGTGAGCGTCGGCTATTCGATCAGTCCTTCGATCGGGCTCGAGTGGACGCTCAAGGCGTTGATCGTGATCGTGCTGGCCGGGCTCGGGTCCACCTTCGGGACGTTCGCGGGCGGACTCGTGCTCGGCGTGGCCGAAGCGGTGAGCGCGACGGTCTTCGGCGGCCCCTACCGCGAGGTCGTCGGCCTCGTGATCTTCTTCGTGGTCCTGGTCGCGCGCCCGCAGGGATTGTTCGCCCGCTGATGACCGCGCGCGGCGTGCTGGGCGGTGTGACGCTCGTCGTGCTGCTCGCCAACGTGCCGTTCGTCATCCACCGCGACGACGTGCTCAACTTCCTGGTCCTCACGCTGCTGACGATCGCGCTGGCCCAGAGCTGGAACATCGTGGGCGGCTACGCGGGCCAGGTGAACCTCGGCCACGCCGCCTTCTTCGGGCTGGGCGCGCTGGTCACCCGCACGCTCTGGATCGCGGGGACGCCGGTGCTCGCGGCCATGCTCGCCGGCGCCGCCGTCGCCGTGGCGTTCGCGCTGGCCGTCGGCGGCGCCGCCTTCAGGCTGCGCGGCGCGTACTTCGCGATCGGCACGCTGGCCCTGGGTGAGATCTTGAGGATCACCGTCGGCAACACGCTGCCCGAGATCTCCACCCTGCCCGCCACGAGCATCGCGACGTACGGACTGGCCACGCGGTACTGGCTGGCCCTGGGCATCGCGTCGCTATCGGTGCTCGCCGTGGCCTGGCTCGCCGGCTCGCGACTCGGCCTCGGCCTGCAGGCCATCCGCGAGGATGAGGGGGCGGCGGAAGCGACCGGTGTCGGCGTGCTCCGGCTCAAGCTCCTGGCCCTCGTGATTTCGACGGCGCTCGCCGGGCTGGCCGGCGGCGCCTTCGCCTACTACCACATCAGCTATTACCCGTCGCACGCGTTCGGCCCGCAGTGGACCTTCGACGCCGTGCTCGTGACCTTCATCGGCGGCGTGGGCACGCTCCACGGCCCCGTCCTCGGCGCCGTGTTCTACGTCCTGCTCAAGGAGTACCTGGCCATCCGCTGGGTCGACTTCCATCTGCTGATCTTCGGCGTCCTCTTCGTCGCGATCGTCCTGCTACTGCCCGGCGGCCTGGTCGAAGTCGCGACCAAGCTCCGTCAGCTGCCGCGCGGCGTGGCGCGGCCCCGCTCCTGAGAGCGATTCACAGAATCGCCGCGTGGACGATCGTGCCTTCGTAGCCGAGCGCGGTGCCGCGGTAGTCCTGGAGCTTGAACTCGAAGACCTGGCCGACTCCGGCGTTGCCGTGGATCAGTCCCGCCGCCATGGTGGCGGCCGTGAGCACGCGCTGCACCTCGGCACGCTGCTTGGGCTCGGGAGCCGGCGCGCCCGATGATCGCGTGTGGGCTTCGACCGCGTAGGCGCGCAGCAGCTTGCGCCACTCGCGGGCGAACAGGCTCGGGTCGCGGAACACGTCGATCCCGCTGAGGTTCGGTCCCACGAACACCGCGGCGCCGAGCGCGCCGGACGACACGCGAGCGTCGAGACCACGCTCGGCCTCGTCGAGGTGCTCGCGGACGGCGGGCTGCTCGTAGACCTGCTGATAGCTTCCCGTCGACGACGGCGCTGCCGCCGCGCGGGTGGAGCGCGCCACCTCCGACCACACGCGCCCTTGCTCGACCTTGTCGTACACCTCGCGGCGGAGGGCGGGATGGGCGAACGTCGACTTGCTCTCGAAGTCGTGCTTGCCCTCGTTCCAGCGTCCTTGCTCCACGCAATAGACGCCGAGCGCCCGCGGCCCGCTCAGCGGCGGCAGCAGGATGTCCTCGCGCAGCACCCGGTTCTGCTTACCGCCGACCAGGATCTCGCCGGCCAGCAGCAGCACGTGGCTCTTGCCGCGGTTGTCCACGCTCAGCTCGGGTACCGCGGCGCGCTCGCGCTCGGCGATGACCAGCGCGGCCGACGCCCGCGCCTCGTCGAGGGTCGCGATCTCGAGCGGCGGCGCCGGCGTGCTCGCCGACAGCCAGAAGACCGTGAGTGCCCCGTGACGGCTCGCGGAGCCGACGCGCAGGGCCGACATCGCGCGCTTCCAGTCCGGCAAGTGTCCCGGCGCGGCGGGCATCGGGACGTCGGGACCGTCGGCGAGGATCCGCTCGCGGTTGGCCCACGCCGCGAGCGGGCTCGCGCTGGCGACCGCGGTCAAGCCGGCGATGTGCAGCAGGGTTCGTCTCGAGATCGTCATCGTGGTGCCTCCCGGGCGGCGTGTGCCGCGTGCGTTCGGCGAGTTAGACCGGAGACGAGGGGAAAAGTTCCACGGCATGCCTTCGCCCGCTCGTGGCGTCTGCCGGTTGGGGCGTGCGATACTTCGCCGATCATGTCGGTGTTCCAGTTCGATCTCACCGAGCTGCCGCCCGAGGCCGAGGCGCTGCGCGCCGAGGTGCGGGAGTTCCTGCGCGAAGAGCTGGGCACGACGCCGGCGTCACGGCGCGCGGCCTCGTGGAGCGGGTACGACCCCGAGTTCAGCCGCAAGGTGGGCGCGCGCGGCTGGATCGGGCTCACGTGGCCCAAGCGCTACGGCGGCCACGAGCGCACGTTCCTCGAGCGCTACGTGGTGCTGGAGGAGATGCTCGCCGCCGGCGCGCCCGTGGGCGCGCACTGGATCGCCGACCGCCAGAGCGGCCCGCTGCTGCTGCGCTTCGGCACCGAGGCCCAGCGCCAGCGCTTCCTCCCGGCGATCACGCGCGGCGAGCTGGCCTTCGCGATCGGCATGAGCGAGCCCGATTCCGGGTCCGACCTCGCGTCCATTCGCACACGCGCTCAGCGCGCCGACGGCGGCTACGTGGTCAACGGGACGAAAGTATGGACGTCCAACGCCCACCGCTCGGACTACGCGATCGCGCTCTTCCGCACGACGGTGGTGCCCGACAAGAAGCACGAGGGGCTCTCGCAGTTCCTGGTCGATCTGAAAACGCCGGGTATCATGATCCGTCCGATCATCGACCTGGCCGGTGAGCACCATTTCAACGAAGTCGTCTTCCAGGACGCGTTCGTGCCGGAGGACATGCGGGTCGGCGGCGAAGGCGACGGCTGGAAGCAGGTGACGACCGAGCTGGCCTTCGAGCGCAGCGGTCCCGAGCGCTACCTCTCGAGCGTCGCGCTGGTGATGGAGCTGATCCGCGAAGTCTCGCGCCGCCCGACCGAACGCGGGATTTCAGCGGTCGGCAGGGTGGTCGCTCACATGGCGACCCTGCGTCAGATGTCGCTGTCGGTCGCTGGCATGCTCCAGGCCGGCGCGAACCCGAACCTCGAGGCGGCGCTGGTGAAAGACGTGGGCACCGGCTTCGAGCAGGAGATTCCCGAGATCGTCCACGCGGTGCTCGGCGTCGAGCCCACCGTCGACACCGGCGGCGAGCTGGAGCAGACGATGGGTTATCTGGTCCAGCGGGCACCGTCGTTCTCGCTGCGCGGCGGCACCCGCGAAGTGCTGCGCGGAATCATCGCGCGCGGACTGGGTCTGCGATGACCAGCGAGCTGCGCGGGCTGCTCGCCGATACCGTCACGCGGCTCTTCACCGACCTCGTGTCCAAGGAGCTGATCGAGTCGGCCGAGCGCGGCGTGTGGCCCGACAAGCTCTGGCGCGCGCTCGAAGAAGGCGGACTCACGCTGCCGCTCGTGCCCGAGTCCGGGGGCGGAGCGGGCGGGACGTGGCTCGACGCTCACGTGG
>DATHGT010000114.1:0-5154 GCA_035317605.1 Candidatus Acidiferrum sp.
AGGTGGGCGTAGAGCGGACCCGCGTTGGTGTCGAACCTCAAGCCGACCAGCTCGGCGACCCCGAGCGTGATGCCGCCCAGCATCGCGCCCCAGAACGTGCCGAGACCGCCGAGCACCACGACCTCGAACGAGATCAGCAACCGCTCGACGCCGGAGTACGGCGTGAACGACGAGCGCATCGCCAGCAGCATGCCGGCGACGCTGGCCAGGGCCAGCGAGAGTCCCATCACCACGTTGTAGACGCGCCCAGGATTCACGCCCATCAGGCGCACGACGTCGCGATGATCGGCGGTGGCCCGCACGATTCGTCCGAACCGGGTGCGCGTGAGGATGAGCTGCAGCCCCGTGAACAGCACGATCGAGAGCGCGAGGATGATGATGGGCAGGACGCCGACGTGCAGGCCGAAGACGCCCGCGCTGGCCTGGGCGAGCCGGCCCGCCGGTAGATTGCGCGGGTCGGCGCCGAAGACCTCGACCATGAGATTGCGCATGACCACCGCGACCCCGAACGTCAGCAAGATGGCGGCGAACGGATCGGGACGCGTCACCACCCGGTTGATCAGCACGGCCTGAAGGCCGAAGCCGAGCGCGAACGCGATCACCGCGACGGGCACGATGAGTACCAACGGGTGCACCCACGGAACGGCCCCGACCAGCGAGACGCCGATGAACGCGCTGAGCACGATGAACTCGCCGTGGGACAGATTCACCACCCGCATCACGCCGACGATGAGGGCGAGCCCGACCCCGAGCAGGCCATAGAGCCCGCCGTACAGGATCCCGTTGACGAGAGTCTCCACCCAGATCATGGTCGCCTCGCGATCAGGTACCGAAGTACGCGCGTGAGAGCTGATCGAGCCCCAGGCCGCGGGCGGGGCCGTGCAGCGTGATCCGTCCCTTGAGCAGGCAGTAGACGCGATCGGCCGCGCCCGCGGCCCGCTTGACGTCCTGCTCGACCAGCACGATCGAGGCGCCCTCCGCGCGGATGCGGTCCAGCGACTCGTAGATCTGATCGACGACGAGCGGCGCCAGGCCGAGCGAGATCTCGTCGCACAAGAGCAGCTTCGGGTTCGACATCAGTGCGCGGCCGATGGCCACCATGTGCTGCTGGCCGCCGGACAGCGCGTCCGGGCGCTGGCGTCGCCGCTCGCGCAGGATCGGGAACAGCTCGAACACGCGGGCCAGCGTCCACGAGCCCGGACGCTGGTTCAGCGCTCCCATGAGCAAGTTTTCCTCGACGGTCAGCGACGGGAACAACAAGCGTCCCTCGGGAACGAGGCTGAGTCCCAGCCGCGAGATGCGCTCGGCTGGTTGCCCGGCGATCGGCTCACCGGCGAAGCTGATCTCGCCGCGTCGCGCGTTCATGAGGCCGACCAGGCAGCGCAGGAACGTTGACTTGCCCGCGCCGTTGGCGCCGATGAGGGCCACGGTCTCCCCCGCGTCGACGTCGAGAGTGAGATCGAAGAGCGCCTGGAAGTCGCCGTAGAACGCGTCGAGGCCCCGGACGTCAAGAAGCGTCATCGGCCCGGAACCCCATGTAGATCTCCCTCACCAGCGCGCTCTTCATGACCTCGGCCGGCGGACCGACGAGCACGTTGCGACCGAAGTGCAGGACCATGAGGCGATCGGCCACGGCCCGCAGCGCGTGCGGGATGTGCTCGATCCAGATGACTGCGTGGCCCGACTTGAGGCTGGCGATCAGCGCGACCAGATCTTCAACTTCGGGCTCGGTGAGTCCGGCCGCGATCTCGTCGAGGAGCAGGAGCTTCGCGCGCGAGGCGACCGCCTTGCCCAGCTCGAGCCGTTTGCGGTCCAGCAGCGGGAGCTGCCCGGCCAGCAGCTCGGCCTTGGCGGAGAGTCCCATGGTGGCGAGCACGCCGAGCGCGAACGTCTGGGCTTCGGATCCGGCCAGACCGCCGCCGAACGAGGCCGCCGCGAGCACGTTCTCGTACACGGTGAGGTGAGGGAACGGCTGCGGAATCTGGAACGCGCGGACGATCCCCAGCCGGGCCCGCAGGTGCGCGGCCAGTCCACTCATCTCGCGACCGTCGAAGCAGATGGTGCCGCCGTCGGCGGCGATGGTGCCGGCGATGAGGTTGAAGATCGAGCTCTTGCCGGCGCCGTTGGGGCCGATCATGCCCAGGCACTCGCCCGCGCCGAGCGAGAACGTCACCTCGTCGGCGACCACGATGGCGCCGAACCGCTTGCTCAGGCCGGCCACCTGCAGAAGCGCCGGGGCCGGCTGAGCAGTCACGAAACGATCAGCCGAGCTGCGAGAGCAGCTTCAACTCGGCCTCGACCGGGATCTGCGGCGCCGTCGCGTTGTAGACGATCAGCAGCTCGAAGGGGAAGCGGCCGTTCTTGGTCTTGCGCCACTGGCCGCCGGCCATGCTGGTGAGGGCGACGTTCTTGATCGGCGTGTCCTTGAACTTCACCGGCCCCACGATGGTATCGACGGAAAGGTTGGCGATGGCGTGGCGCACGGCCTCCTTGTCCTTCGGATCGGCGGCCGTGGTGAGGGCGGCCACGGCCACTTCCCAGATGGCGTGTGCGTAACCGATGGGTTGCGTCCACTGCTTGCCCGTCGAGTTCTCCCAGTCGGTGGCCAGCTCGCGGGCGGTCTGCCCGGTGAGCGAGGACTTGTACGGATACTTGGGCGTCCACCACACCTCGGTCGACATGCCGTCGCCGCGCGGCCCCAGCGAGGTGATCGCGCTCGCGAACAGGAAGGCCGCGGCCACCGTGCACACCTGGGGCTTGTAGCCGGCCTGGGCCGCCTGGTTCCAGAACGTCGCCCAGTGGCTCGGCAGCACGAGGCCGGACACGATGTCGGCGCCCGCGCTCTTGAACGTGGTCACCTGGTTCGTGAAGTCGTCGGTCGACAGCTTGTAGAAGCCGCCGACCACCTCGCGATAGCCGTGCTGGGACATCCCGCTCGGCAGCCCGGTCTTGGGATTGCCGAAGGCCTTGCCAGTGGGCGTGTCGCTGTAGAACGTGCCCACGAGCTTGTTGGTCTTGACGCTGTTCCACATGGCCAGGAAGTTCTTGACGACCTCGCCGGCGCCCCAGAAGAAGTGGAACGTGTAGGGGAAGCTCTTCTCGGTGAGGTCGTCGGGAGTGGCGCCGCGCGAGAACTTCCAGCCCGTCCACGGCACCATGGTGGAGATCGTCGGCATGCCGCGGGCGTCGGACAGCTCGCCCACGGCCAGCGCGGCGTCGGAGTCGAAGCACACGACCAGATCGCACTTCTCGCGGAGCACCAGCTCGCTGCCGACCACGCTGGAGCGGTTGGGATCCGACTGGTTGTCCTTGATCACGAGGTCGACCGGGTACGACTTGCCGCCGATTTTCAAGCCGTCTTTGAGCCGCGTCCGCACCCGATCGATCATCCACGGCGTGGTCTCGCCGAAGTTCGCGCGCACGCCCGACTGGGCGCCGATGAAGCCGATCTTGAGCGTTCGCGACTGGGCGCTCGCCACGTGCGGGCCGGCCACGCCCGCGGCTCCGGCCAGCCCGAGGAGACCGCCCGTCTTGAGGAACGACCGGCGGCTGACCGTGTTCGCGTGCTCGCGAGGCTGCTCCGTCATGGCGACCTCCTTGGTCGTGGGCGTGGCCCCCTCCAGATACAGCCCGGCCCGCGGGGTTGTCAACAACCGCCGGAGTTACAGACCTCGCGTGCGATAGTAGGCCGAGGGAGGCGCCCATGGGCCTGATGGACTTCGTCAAGAAGCAGTTCATCGACATCCTCCAGTGGACCGAGGACGGCGACGAAGTGCTGGCCTGGCGCTTCCCCACCGCCGACAAGGAGATCCAGCAGGGCGCTCAGCTGATCGTCCGGGACACGCAAGCGGCGGTCTTCGTGCACGAGGGGATCGCGGCCGACGTCTTCGGGCCCGGCCGCCACGTCATCCGCACCCAGAACGTTCCGCTCCTGACCGATCTCGCGCACTGGGACAAGCTGTTCGAGTCACCGTTCAAGAGCGACGTCTATTTCTTCTCCACCCGGCTCCGCCTGAACCAGACCTGGGGCACCGCCTCTCCCATCACCATGCGCGACGCCGAGTTCGGCGCCGTCGAGGTGCGCGCCTACGGCATCTACAGCTACCGGATCAACGCGCCCCGCACGTTCTTCGGGCGCGTGTCCGGCACCCGCGAGAGCTACCTGGTGGGCGACCTCGAGGGTCAGCTTCGCGGCACGCTCGTCGCCACGCTTGTCGACCACTTCGCGAAGAGCCGGGTGCCCTTCCTCGACATGGCCGCCAACCAGGTCGAGCTGGCCGCGGGCGTCCACGCCAAGGCGCGTCTGCCGTTCGCCGACCTCGGGCTCGCCCTCGAGGGTTTTCAGATCCAGAGCATCTCGTTGCCCGACGAGCTCGGCAAACGCCTGGACGAGCGGATCGGGATGGGAATCGTCGGCAATCTCCCGACGTACACGCAGTTCCAGACGGCCCGGTCGATTCCGATCGCCGCGGCGGAGGGCGGGGGAGCGGCCGGAGCGGGCGTCGGCGTCGGGGCCGGCATCGCGATGGGTCAGGCGATGACGCAGGCGGTCAGCCAGCCCGCCAGCGCGCCGGCCGCCCGCACGTGCGCGCGGTGTTCCGCGCGGATCGACCGGCCGAGCAAGTTCTGTCCGGAGTGTGGCGCGGCGCTCGCCTGAGCGATGGCCATCGCCTGCCCGGGCTGCAGCCTGCCGATGGCGCAGCTCTCGGTCGACGCGCACTACGGACGCACCGTCAGCCTCGATCTGTGTCACGCGTGCGGCGCGTTCTGGTTCGACGTCAACGAGAGCCTGGCCCTGACCCCCGGCGCCGTCTTGAAGCTCTTCGTGGTCATCGCGGAACGGCATGGGGAACGGCGCCCTCCGTCGGGGTCATCGACGTGCCCGCGCTGCCGCCGGACGCTCGCGCTCACCTTCGACATGCAGCGCAACGTTCACTTCACCTACTGGCGGTGTCCGGCCGAGCACGGGCGCTTCACCTCGTTCGCCGAATTTCTGCGCGAGAAGGACTTCGTGCGTCCGCTGAGCGGCCCCGAGCTGGACCAGCTCCGCGCCAACGTCAAGATGATCCACTGCTCGAGCTGCGGAGCGCCCATCGATCTCGAGCGGACGTCGACCTGCGGCTACTGCCGAGCGCCGGTCTCCGTGCTCGACGC
>DATHGT010000115.1:0-3051 GCA_035317605.1 Candidatus Acidiferrum sp.
GGTGATCGTTCTCGAGCAGGCGCTCAACGGCCTTCAGTACGGGGTCACCCTGTTCCTCATGGCCGCGGGCCTCACGCTGGTGTTCGGCATCATGAACCTCGTCAACCTCGCCCACGGCTCGCTCTACATGGTCGGGGCGTATCTGGCCACCACCTTCTACACGTGGACCGGCTCGTTCGCTCTCGCGGTGCCCCTGGCCCTCGCCGGCACGCTGGCGGTCGGCGTCGTCGTCGAAGTGGTCGCGCTGCGCACGCTGTACGAGCGTGATCACCTCGACCAGGTCCTGGCCACCTTCGGCCTGATCCTGTTCTTCAACGAGCTGATCGCGATCGTCTGGGGCCGGGCCGCGCTCTACGCCAGCGTGCCCGCCGCGCTTTCCGGGCACGTCATGCTGCTGCCCGGCGTGCGCTATCCCGTCTATCGCGCGCTGATCATCGTGGTCGGTCTGGTCGTGGCGGCCCTCTTGTGGCTGCTCGTCACCCGCACGCGCGTGGGTATGCTGATCCGCGCGGGGGCGAGCAACCGCGCGATGGTGGGCGTGCTCGGCGTGAACGTGCGCCTGCTCTACACGCTGGTCTTCGGCCTCGGCGCCGCCCTGGCCGGGCTCGCCGGACTCCTGGCCGGGCCGATCTACGCCGTGCAACCGGGCATGGGCGAGCAGATCCTCATCCCCGTCTTCGTCGTCATCGTCATCGGCGGCATCGGCTCGATCCGCGGCGCCTTCGTGGGTGCGGTCGTGGTGGGCATGGTCGACACGCTCGGGCGCGCGTTCCTCAAGCCGGCCCTGGCCACGATCCTGCGGCCGTCGGCCGCCGAGAGCGCGGGCCCCGCGCTGGCCTCGATGCTGATGTACCTGTTGATGGCCGCGGTGCTGGCCGTCCGGCCGCAGGGCCTGTTCCCGGCCCGCGGCCGCTGATGCCTCGCTCGCCGCGCGCGCTCGCGGTGGGCGCGGGACTGCTGGCCCTCGCGTCGGTCCCGCTCGTCGCCGCCGTCCTGAACCAGCCGTTCTATCTCGATCTCTTCCGCCGGATCATGATCTTCGCCATCGCCGCGCTCAGCCTCGATCTCATCCTCGGCTACGGCGGCATGGTCTCGTTCGGCCACGCCGCGTACCTCGGCGTGGGCGCGTACGCGGTCGGCGTGCTGACTCACCACGGGGTACAGAACGGCTTCGTTCAGTGGGGGCTGGCCATCGCGGGCTCGGCGCTCGTCGCCCTCGCCATCGGCGCGGTGTCGATCCGCACCAGCGGCGTGTACTTCATCATGATCACGCTGGCCTTCACCCAGATGCTCTACTACCTCGGAATCAGCATCGCCGAGTACGGCGGCGACGACGGCATGCGGCTGCCCGCGCGCAGCCAGTTCGGCGGCCTCCTCGACCTGCGCGACGGCGTGACGTTCTACTATCTCGTCCTCGTCGTGCTCGTCCTCTGCCTCTTCCTGAGCCATCGCTTCGTCAACGCGCGCTTCGGCATGGTCGTGCGGGCGGCGAAGTCCAACGAGGCGCGGGCCCGCGCCATCGGGTTCTCGCCGTATCGCTACAAGCTGGCCGCCTTCGTGATCGCCGGCGCCATGTGCGGGATCGCGGGCGCGCTGCTCGTCAACCACACCGAGTACCTCACGCCCGAGTTCATGCACTGGACGCGCTCGGGCGAGATCCTGTTCATGGTCATCCTCGGGGGCATGGGCACGCTGGCCGGCCCCGTCGTCGGCGCCGTCGTGCTCCTGCTCCTCGAAGACGTGCTCTCCGGCCTCACCGTGCACTGGCAGATCATCCTCGGGCCGTTCCTCCTCCTGGTCGTCCTCTTCGCCCGGCGCGGTCTGTTCGGGCTTCTTCCAAGCGATCCTCTGTCGAGGAGCGCCCCGGCTTTGCCGGGGCGTGACGAGCGTGGGGGGGCATGGGGGGCCCGTGACTAGGCCCCCCATCCTAACGGTCCGGCGGTTGACGAAGGGCTTCGGCGGGCTCATCGCGACCAACCGCGTCGATCTCGACGTGCGCGCCGGAGAAACACTCGCGGTGATCGGACCCAACGGCGCCGGCAAGACCACGCTGATCGCCCAGCTCGCCGGCGAGCTGCCCCCCGACGAGGGAACGATCCGCTTCGGCGGCCGCGACGTGACCCGGCTGAGTGCGCCGGCGCGCTCGCAGCTCGGGCTCGCGCGGTCGTTTCAGATCACCAGCGTCTTCCGCGAGTTCAGTGCGCTCGACAACGTCGCGCTGGCCGTGCAGGCCCACGCCGGCCACAGCTTTCGCTTCTGGCGCGCGGCCCGCGCCGAGCGCGCGCTGCGCGAGCCGGCGCGCGCGATGCTGGAGGCGGTCGGGCTCGGCGCGCGCGCCGAGGTCACCGCGGCGACCCTGGCCCACGGCGAGCAGCGCCAGCTCGAGATCGCGATGGCCCTGGCCACCGGCCCGCGCCTGCTACTGCTCGACGAGCCGACGGCCGGCATGAGCCCGGACGAATCGCAGCGCATGATCGACCTGCTCCGCGGCCTCAAGGCGCGCCACACCATCCTGCTCGTCGAGCACGACATGGACGCGGTGTTCGCGCTGGCCGACCGGATCTCGGTGATGGTGTACGGCCGCCTCATCGCCACCGGCACGCCCGAAGAGATCCGCGCCAATCTCGAAGTCCGCCAGGCCTACCTCGGCGAAGAGGTCGACGTCTGATGCTCGAGGTCGAATCGCTCGAGACCGCCTACGGCCCGAGCCAGGTACTCTTCGGCGTGACGTTCTCGATCCGGCCGGGCGAGGTGGTGACCCTGCTCGGCCGCAACGGCATGGGCAAGACCACCACCGTGCACTCGATCGTGGGCCTCGTGCCTCCGCGCGGGGGTGAGATCCGCTTCGAGGGACGTCCCATCCACGGGCTGCCGTCCTATCGCGTGGCCCAGGCGGGGATCGCGCTGTCGCCCGAGGGCCGGCAGATCTTTCCCAACCTCACCGCGCGCGAAAATCTCGTGGCCACCGCCGCGAACCGGCATCGCGCGGCCGACCCGTGGACGGTCGAGCGCGTGTTCGAGCTGTTCCCCCAGCTCGCCGTGCGCACGCAC
>DATHGT010000116.1:0-29385 GCA_035317605.1 Candidatus Acidiferrum sp.
CTTGGCGATGTCGATGCGGCGGGTGAACCACACACCGGCATGACTCATCATGTAGTCGAGCGCGCGCTCCAGACCGGCCGCGCGCGAGGGATGGCCGCTGAGCCTCAGGTGCAGGCCGAGCGACATCATCTTGGGCTGCGTCCGTCCCTCGCGGTAGAGCACGTCGAAGCCGTCCTTCACGAACGTGTAGTAGTCGGTCGCCGTGAAGAAGCCGCCCCGGCCGAACTTCGAGTCGTTGGCGGTGAGGCTGTACGGCACGACCAGATGCGCGCGGTCGTTCACGCGCGTCCAGTACGGCAGCTCGTCGTTGTAGGCGTCGGAGTCGTAGAGGAAGCCGCCCTCCTCGACGAGGAGCCGTCGCGTGTTCACGCTGGGTCCGGAGCGGCAATACCAGCCGAGCGGGCGCTCGCCGATCGTCTTCGTCTGCGACTCGACGGCCAGTCGGATGTGCTTGCGCTCCTCGTCCTCGGGCAGCTCGTAGTGCTTGATCCAGCGCCAGCCGTGCGAGCAGACGTCGAAGCCGGCCTCGCGGATGGCCGCGGCCACCGCCGGGTTGCGCTCGAGGGCGAGCGCGCAGCCGAACACGGTCAGCGGCAGCCCGCGCTCCTTGAACAGGCGCAGCACGCGCCAGAACCCCACGCGGCTGCCGTATTCGAACATGCCCTCGGCGGCGAGATCGCGGCCCTTCACGTCGCTGATACCGCCGGACTCGGTCAGCGTGGCCTCGGAGAAGCCATCGTCGTGGACGTTGTACTCGGAGCCCTCTTCGTAATTGATCACCCAGTTGACGGCGATCCGCGCCTCGCCCGGCCAGTGCGGATGCGGAGGATTGCCGCCGTAACCCACGAGGTCGCGCGGGAAGGGAGTGGACATGGGCCAGATCATACGACGGGAGCGGCGTTGACAACTCGCCGTTCGCCGTGCGAGACAGACGGCCATGCAAGAGGAACCGACTTCTCTCAGGATCGACGACCCCGGCGTGCGCGCGCTGTTCACCGAGGACGCGCGCTTTCAGTCCTGGCTCGACGTGGAAGCGGCGCTGGCCCAGGCCCAGGCCGAGCTGGGGATCATTCCCGAGAGCGCGGCGGCCGAGATCACGCGCAAGGCGCATCTCTCGTACCTCGATCGCGCGGCCATCACGGCGGGGCTGGCGCGCACCGGTCATCCGATCGTGCCGCTGGTGTGGGCGCTCGATCAGGCCTGCGAGGGCGACGCGGGCGGCTACGTGCACTGGGGCGCCACGACCCAGAACATCACGCAGACAGGCCAGCTCCTCCAGGTGCGACGCGCGCACTGGATCTTCCTGCGCCAGCTCGCGACGATCCTCACCACGCTCGCCGGCCTCGCCGAGAAGACCAAGGACATGTTGCTGCCCGGACGCACTCACGGTCAGCACGCGGTGCCCGCCACGTTCGGGTTCAAGGTCGCGGTGTGGATCGACGAGCTGGGCCGTCACGTCGAGCGCCTGCTCGGCTGTGAGGACCGCGTGTTCGTGGCCATGCTCGGCGGCGGGGCGGGCACGCTCGCGTCGCTCGGCGAGCCCGGTCTCGCCACCCAGGAGAAGATGGCGGCCAAGCTCGGCATGCGTCCGATGCCGATGCCCGCGCGCACGATCGGCGATCACCAGGCCGAGTACGTCCTCCTGCTCGGCATGCTCGCCGCGACCGGCGGCAAGATGGCCCGCGAGATCTACACGCTCATGAAGCAGGAGTTCGGCGAGGTCGAGGAGCCGGTGCCGCCGGGGACGGTCGGCAGCAGCACGATGCCGCAGAAGCGCAACCCCAAGCTCTCGCAGGACATCATCGCCGCCGCCGCTCAGATCCGAGCTCTGGTACCACTCGCATTGGACGCGATGCAGACCGAGCACGAGGCCGACCGCACGACCAGCATCATGATGGGGCGCGCGCTGACGCAAGCCTGCGAGCTGACCGGCGACATGCTGCAACGCTTCGTGGTGCTGTTCGACGGCCTGCGGGTGTTTCCCGAGCGCATGCGGCAGAACCTGGACCTGTCGGGCGGACTCATCATGGCCGAGGCGCTGATGCTCGAGCTGGGCAAGCAGATCGGCCGCCAGCGTGCCCACGACGCCGTCTACGAGGCGGCCCAGGGCTCCGTCGTGCAATCGCGTCCGTTCCGCGACATGCTCGCCGAGGATCCGCACGTGCAGGCGCGGCTCTCCGCGGCCCAGGTCGACGCGCTGCTCGACCCCGCTCGCTACGCCGGCCTCTGCGCGCTCTTCGCCGAGCGCGGCGCCGCCGGCGCGCGCGACGTCACCGCGCGGATCGAGCGCCGGCTGAAAGTCTGAGCGGGCTCTACTTCATCGAGTCCGGCGACACCGGACGGCGGAGACGGTTGGCCTCGTAGATGGCCAGCGGCACCTGGAGGACTTTCTTCGCGGTCTGCACGTCCTGCGCGGGTTGCCGGCCTTCGAGCAGCCCGTCGATGAAATCGCGGGCGGCGCCGTCGAATCCGGTGCGCCAGTCCATGGGCACCTGGTAGCTCGTCGTCTCCGTGCCCTTGATCAGCATCACGGGCGCCAGATCGAGCATCTCGCCGGTGCAGCGGGTGACCCAGAGGATGCCGCGGGTGCCGTGGATCTCGAAGAACTCGTCGGCCTTGTAGTAGCGGCTGCGCATCGGCATGTCGGGCGCGTAGGTGTAGTCGATGATGCCGAGGCAGTCGCGGTCCTTGAATCGCCAGTGGGCCACGCTCGGCACCTCTTGCAGGAAGTCCTGACCGTAGCTGACGATGGCCGAGATCTCGCCGATGTCGCCGATCCAGTACATGGCGGTGGCGTACTTGTGGACGCCGTCGTCGTAGAGGGCGCCGCCCGGGTTGCGGCCGGGGTCGCGGCGCCAGACCAGCGCGTCGGGATCCAGCGCCATGGCCCCGCCCACGATGTCGCGGACCCGCGTGGTGTGGATGCGCACGAGCGAGGGCTCGCCGATGACGCCGGCGTCCAGCAGCTCCTTGGCCTTGACGATCGGCAGGTAGTACAGAAAGTTCTCTGTCACCCGAAAGACGGTGCGCGCTCTGCTCACGGCATCCGCGATCCGGTCGGCCTCGGCCACGCTGATCGAGATCGGCTTCTGACAGGAGACGTGCTTGCCGGCGGCCAGCGCGGCGATGACCTGCTCCGCGTGAAGGTACGTCGGCGTGAGCAGCTCGAGGGCATCCACGCCGGAATCGTTGAGCAGCTTCGTGTAGTCGGTGTAGATCCGCGGGGTCAGGCCCCACTCGCGAGCGCGACGCTCGGCGCGGGCGCGGTCGGTGTCGCACAGCGCGACCACGTCGCAGCGCTCGTGCTCGAGGTAACCCGGGGCGTTCAACTGGCAGATGTTGCCGCAGCCGACGATGGCGAGACGAACGCGATCCACGCCGCGCGGCTCAGGCGGAGCGCAGCCGCTCGCTGAGGATCCAGTGCTTGTTGTAAGTGTACGGGCGGACCTCGGGCTTCCAGCGGCCGATGTCCGAGGTGTCGTCCCACTGCTTGGATTTCGGCAGCTCGGCGTTCTCGACCTCGTAGGCCGCGAGATAGCGCGCCTCGCCGGCGGTCGACGTGCGGTAACGCACGACGTTGACGAGGCCCGGAAGCTTCATCAGCAGCGGCAGGTGCTCGGTCTCGTACAGCTCGTTGAAGAGCGCTTCCCGATGCGGCTCGACGTCCATCATCACCCAGTAGACGAACGGGGTCTTGCCGTTGAGCGCGGGGGAGCCGCCCACCCATTCGTAGGTGGCGAGATGGCGGTTCATCGTGTGCGGGCGGATCTCGCCGGGCCAGCGGCCGGTCTCGCCGGCGGCCTTCCACGCGGGAGTCTGGAGGACCGCGGCGCTGTCCATCTCGTAGGCCGCGAAGTATCGGGGCTCGGTGGCCGAGGGCTGGCGGAACCGGCTCGCGCTGCGCACGCCGGGCACGGCCCGGAGGTTCGGGACGTGCTCCTTGTCGTAGACCTCGTTGAAGGTGGCTTCGTGATCGTGGGCGACGTCCATGCGAACTAGGTGGAGCGCGTGAGTGGTCATGCGCGGTAGCATACTCCAGGCATGAGCGCCCGTCCCTTCGTGATCGTGTTCGTCGTCGATGGGCTTCGGCCCGATGCAATCACTCTCGAAGACACGCCGACGCTGTTCCGGCTCCGCACGGAGGGCGTGGAGTTCACGAACAGCCATTCCGTGTTTCCGACGGTGACCCGCGTCAACGCGGCCACCATCGCCACCGGGACGCAGCCCGGCACGCATGGCATCGTCGGCAACCAGATCTACGTGCCGGCCGTCGAACCCCGGCGCGCGTTCGACACCGGCAACTTCCGCAACCTGCTGGCGCTCGACCGGGTCAGCGGCGGGCGGCTCGTGATGGGCCCCACGCTCGGCGAGCGCCTGCGCGCGCACGGGATGACCCTCGCCGGTGTGAGCTCCGGCTCGACGGGGAGTTCGTTCCTCCTGAATCCGCGAGCGTCGTCCGGTGCCGGGATCGTGGTCAACGGCTACTTCGATGCGGGCAAGACGGTGGCGTATCCGGCCGACGTGAGCGAGAAGATCCTCGCCAAGTTCGGACCGGCGCCGACGAAGGGGCCGGGCCGCCACGACGCCGCGGTGGCCTGGACCGAGCGCGTGCTGCGCGAATACGTGCTGGCCGAGCTGCGGCCCGAGGTCGTCATCAACTGGATCACGGAGCCGGATCACACCCAGCACGACGTCGGCGTCGGATCACCCTCCGCGCGCGAGGCGCTGCGAAACGACGACAGCGAGATCGCGGGCGTGCTGGAGACCCTCGACGAGCTCGGGCTGATCGCGTCGACCGATGTCTTCGTGGTTTCCGATCACGGCTTCACCACCAACACCGCCGGCGTCGACGTGGCCGGCGAGCTGGTTGCCGCCGGACTGAAGGCGGCCGCCGACTCCACGGACGTGGTGCTGGCGAGCAGCGGCCAGGCCATCGGGCTGCACGTCGAGGGTCACCAGGGGGAGCGGATCGGGTCGATCGCCCGCTTCGTCCAGTCGCGCGACTGGGGCGGGGTGCTATTCAGCGCGGGGCGCGGCCCCGGCGATCAGCGTGGGGTCGTCGAGGGCACGTTCTCGCTCGAGCTGATCCACGTGGCCAATGCCGACCGTGCGCCCGATCTCGTGTTCACGTTTCCGTGGACGTCGGAGCGCGGCCCCTTCGGCGTGCGCGGGACCGATCTCGCGTGCGTGAGCGGCGGCGCCAAGCTTCACGCCAGCGACCACGGCAGCATGAGCCCGTGGAACGTCCGCAACACGCTGCTGGGGTGGGGCATCTCGTTCAAGAAGCGGACGATCGTGCGCGCGCCCGCCGGCAACGTGGACGTGACGCCCACGATCCTGGCGCTGCTGGGCATCGCGGAGCGGGACGGTCTCGACGGCCGCGTCCTCGCCGAGGCCCTTGCGGACGGCGCCGACGAGGAACGGCTCGCCGTCGAGACGCGTGTGCACACAGTGGAGGCCGGCGCCTATCGCGCCGCGCTGCAGATCTCGACGGTCGACGGCCGCCGCTACATCGACAAGAGCTGGCGGGCGCGCTAGCTGAGCTTCAGCAGCGTCTCCAGATTCCGCCAGAGGATCTTTTCCTTCTCGTCCTCGGTGATGCTCTCGAGGCCCTGGAGCCAGGTGACGGGCGAGGGATGCCACGGCACGAACGGCCAGTCGC
Source organism: Candidatus Acidiferrum sp. (assembly GCA_035317605.1). Taxonomy (GTDB): domain Bacteria; phylum Methylomirabilota; class Methylomirabilia; order Rokubacteriales; family CSP1-6; genus DATHGT01. The sequence goes on from DATHGT010000116.1 coordinate 5,663, forward strand.
TGCCCATCACCACCCGGTCGGCGCCGACTTCATCCAGCAGAAAGCGGAGCGCCTTCTCGCTGCCCACCACCGTGTCGTAGTAGAGCCGGCGCTGGTAGCTGCTCGGAGGATGGGGAATGCTCTGGGCGCGTTCCGTGCTGCGCCCCTGCCAGCCGCGGTCGAGCCGCCCCATCGCGTAGCACGCGGGGCCGCCGCCGTGCGCGATGCAGACCTTCAGATTCGGGCACGCGTCGAGGACGCCGCCGAAGATCAGCATCGCGACCACGATCGCGTCCTCCATGATCACGCCGAGGCTGTTGAAGAGGCCGTACTTGGTCGTGCGGTCCATCATGAAGTTGTGCTGCGGCTGCGGATGGTAGAACAGCACCGCGCCCATCGACTCCGCGGCCTTGAACAGCGGCAGGAAGCGAGGGTCGTCCCAGTTGTCGCCGTTGACGATCGTGTCCAGCTCGGCGCCCTTGAGCCCGAGCACGTTCACCGCGCGCTCCAGCTCGCCGATCGACGCCTTGACGTCCTGCACGGGCAGGGTGGCCAGCCCGGCGAAGCGCGCGGGCCACTGCTTGGTCATGTCGGCGATCTCGTCGTTGACGTCGCGGGCCAGGGCCAGGCCCTGGGCGGAGTCCAGGTGATAGCCGAAGAACGGCGTGTGGATGGACACGACCTGCACGTCGACCCCTTGCGCGTCCATGTCCTTCAACCGCTCTTCCGGCGTGAAGCGGACCTTGGGCGAGTTGAACCCCGTGCGTTTGCCGTTGCCGAGCACGGTGCCGAGCCCCGGGCCGCCCTCGTGACGGAAGCCGTACCACTCCCGTCCCGCCTCGGCGGCCTGCCAGAGAGATCGGGGCACGAGGTGCGCGTGGATGTCGATGCTCTTCATGGGACGTCCTCCTGTGTCGTTCGCCGGAGATTATAATCGGCTGCCCGACGGAAACCCCGAGCGGAGATCGAGGAGGAGCGAGCGATGGCGCAGCCGACGTTGCCCCCGTGGATCCAGACCCTTCAGCAGCGTGACCCCGAGTTCGTGAGCTCGTACATGGCCCAGCGCGAGCGCGTGCTGCGCGACGGCGCCATTCCCGCCAAGTACAAGCTGCTCATGACCATGATCGTCGACGCGCTGCAGTCGCATCCCGACGGCGTCGCCAACATCGCCAACCGCGCCCGCGCCGCCGGCGCCTCGGAAGCCGAGATCCAGGAAGCCGTCGAGGTCGCGTATCTCTTTGGCGGCACCCCGGCCCTGGTCACCGCCGTCAACGCGCTCCGCGCCCCGTAGGCCGGTTACTCGCGATTCACGGCGCTCACCACCGCACGGAGGGACGCGGTCACGATGTTGGCGTCGACACCGACGCCCCAGCGCGTCCGGTCGCCGTTGACGCGGGCCTCGACGTAGGCAGCGGCCCTGGCGTCCGCGCCCTCGCCGAGGGCGTGCTCGGAGTAGTCGGTCAGCTCGACGTCGACGCCGGCGTCGCGAAGGGCCTCGACGAACGCGGCGATCGGCCCGTTGCCGTGGCCCTTGATCCAGCGCTCAGCGCCCGCCGTCCGCACGTGCGCCTCGACCGTGGTGTCGCCGGTGTCGGCGGCCGTCGTGATCACCGGGTGACCAATCAAGGCGAGCGGAGACAGCGCGGTGAGGTAGGTCGCCTCGAACGCCGACCAGATCTGATCCGCCGTGATCTCGGTGCCACTGGCCTCGGTCACTTTCTGGATCGTCGACGAGAACTCGATCTGTAGCCGTCGGGGCAGGTCGAGCCCGTGCTCGAACTTCATGATGTAGGCGACCCCACCCTTGCCCGACTGGCTGTTCACGCGGATGACGGCTTCGTAGGAGCGGCCGAGGTGGTGCGGGTCGATGGGGAGATAGGGGACCTCCCACACGTCGTAGCTCTTGCCGAGGGCCTCGAAGCCTTTCTTGATCGCGTCCTGGTGCGAGCCGGAGAAGGCCGTGTAGACGAGATCGCCGACGTAGGGATGCCGCGGGTGCACGGGCAGCCGGTTGCAGTGCTCGACCGTGCGACGGGCGGTGTCGATGTCGGAGAAGTTCAGCTGGGGATCGACACCCTGGCTGAAGAGATTGAGGGCGAGGGTGACCACGTCCACGTTGCCGGTCCGCTCGCCGTTGCCGAAGAGCGTGCCCTCCACGCGGTCGGCTCCCGCCATCACGCCCAGCTCGGCGGCGGCCACCGCGGTGCCGCGGTCGTTGTGCGGGTGCAGCGAGAGCACGATCGCCTCGCGGTTGCGGATGTTGCGGTGGAACCACTCGATCTGATCGGCGTAGACGTTGGGCGTGGCCATCTCGACGGTGGCCGGGAGATTCAGGATCACCGGCCGCGCCGCGGTCGGCTCCCAGACGTCCATGACCGCCTCACAGATCTCCTTGGCAAAGTCCAGCTCGGTGCCGGTGAAGCTCTCCGGCGAGTACTGGAACCGAACGTCGGTTTCGGGGATCGTCGGCGCGAGCTTGCGGCAGAGCTGGGCCGAGCGCACGGCGATGTCCACGATGCCGGCCCGGTCGAGCCCGAAGACCACCCGACGCTGGAGGGTGGAGGTCGAGTTGTAGAGGTGCACGAGCGCTCGCGGCGCGCCGCGCACGGCCTCGAAGGTGCGCTCGATCTGCTCGGGCCGGGCCTGGGTGAGGACCTGGATCATGACGTCGTCGGGGATCAGGTCCTCTTCGATGATTTGCCGCACGAAGTCGAAGTCGGGCTGGGAGGCCGCAGGGAAACCGACCTCGATCTCCTTGAACCCGCAGCGCACCAGCAGGTCGAACATCCGCCGCTTGCGCTCGACGTCCATGGGATCGATCAGGGCCTGGTTGCCGTCGCGCAGGTCCACGCTGCACCAGCGGGGGGCACGGGCGATCACCCGGCTCGGCCACGTGCGATCCGGCAGCGGGATCGGCGTGAACGGACGGTAGAGATGAAAGGGCATCGGTGCGGGCGGACCGGCCTTCGGTGCCACGGGAGCCTCCTTCTATTCGGGCCATGTTTGGGCAAACAAAAAAGCCTCCCCGGGTTGGCGGGAGAGGCTTGTCTGGCGCGCGCCCTGAGGGGCGCGCGCCTAGGTCAGAGACAGGGTCGAGAGCGGAGCGCTCGTCGTCCTCACGATCACACGGGTCACGGCATTCATGCGGGAACTACTATCGCGGTCCCACGCCCGCTTGTCAACTCGACCGCTTCGCCGGGTAGTGTCTCAGTTTCGGATCTAATGGAGCTCGCGGAATTGGTTGACGGTCTCAGGTCGGGGGTCGGCTGGCCTGGGTCCTCCAAAAGAGGAGCTTTGCTCCTCTTTTCTGCGAAATCGGCGCTCGACCCCCGACCTGAGACCGTCAACCAATTCCGCGAGGATCATTAGGGCAGCCGCCAACCCAACCAAGCCCAGACGAGCGCGACGAGGCCGACAACAAGCGCAACGACGTCGCCGGGATGACGGTAGTGGCGGCGGACCACCTCCTGCAATTCTTGCAAAATCGGAATCGGGCGATCGACTTCACGTTACCAGCCCCGCGATCTCCTCCAGGTTCCACACATGCTTCGGCGCGCTCGCCTCCGTGGCCGGGGTCACGCGTAGCGACTTATGAATCCGCGCGAAACCAAGCGGACGACTGCTGGGCAAAAGGGCGTCGCCCGCGCGAATCGCGAACCTGTCGCCCCGGCCGCTGATCCTGGGACGGCGAGGTGGCGGCTCTTTCGACGAGCGAGTGCGGCTCGACTCCGCGGAATGACAGCCCCGTCGGGTCGGCGGCGGAACAGTCACGCCAAGTTGCGGTCACAGACGCGCGGTTTAGTGGCCGGTTTCGTCCGCGGCCTTTCGCCAATCACAACCTCCTCCTTCCGAGGCGCCTCGGCCCTGGCTCGGCCTGCCTCTTTGGCCTGCGTCGCCGGCGCACGCGCTTCGGCTGTTGTGCCGACGTAGCCTGGCGAGGCCTGCTGAGAACGCCGAACCATATTGTGAGGGCGATCCCGACCGCGGCAAGAACTTCAGCGACGGTCACGCTGATGACGAAGGACCCGAAATCGATTGACCACTCGACCTGGAATAACTTGATCGTCGCCCGAAAGAATCCGGCACCCCCGCCCCCGCTGCCGCCGTCGTCGCCGGCGCCACCCTCAATCGCATAGGAGAGGCCGGATAGCATCGCGACCAGCTGACGCCACCAATCAGTCATCGTCGGGAAGGGGCTGCGCCGCGCGCGGTCATCGGGCGCGGGAGGCGGCGGCAGCGCGTGGACGCCAAACGCGGAACGTCACCATCTTCACCTTGTTCGCGCTGTAGTGGCTCGACACCGTCGCTCGGAGACGCGGCGCCCCTTCTTCCGGCGGCCATCCCTTGATCAGCGTCCAAGGGTCCCGCTCGCGGAACTGAGCAAGACGGACACGCGGCCTGCTGACCCGTCTCGTGCGTGGCTTCGTCGCCATCATGACGCTCCCTCGTTCTGGGACTCAGCTTTCACTTCACCTTGATCCCGGACGGCGAGCAGATCGTAGGCCGCTCAGTCGTTACGGACCGCCTCGGGCACCAACCCGAACATAACGGCGCCGATGTACTCGGCCAGCCGGAGGTCGCGAGCCATGTGTGCCTCTAATCGTGCCGAGGCTTCGTTGGTTTGCGATAGCCGTGCACAGGGTTCGGCATCTCAGTGGGCAGCCACAGGCCGAGCCGCACGTCGTACAGGCTACCGCCGCGGCTGTCCCAGGGCATGCCGCCACCGCGCCCGATGATGGCGGGCGCGCGCGGCGGCGTCTCCGGCTTCAAGTCAAGCATCGCGAGGTACCGCCTGGCGTTGCCGGCGCTGAGCGCGCCTACCACCTCGCCGTCGATCACAACCCGGTAGCCGCCCTCGGTGTCCGCGACGAGCGCGGCCATGACGTGCGGGACGACGGACCGCGGGTGGGAGGCGACGCGTCGGGTGAGGATCGCCTTGAGCGTGTCCTGGTACTTGCTCTCCCCGACGACGTCGCAGTCGTAGCTCGCGCCCGCGTGGGGCGCCAGTTCGGGGTCGAGCGGGGGCAGCGCCAGATCCAGCCGAACCTCGCACTCCGGCCCGGTGATCAACGCCCGGCACGCGGTCTCCTGGTTGCCCAGCGTGACGGTGTAGTGCCACCAGTACTTCGAGTAGATCGCGCCGATCTCCGCCCCCGCGATCTCCACCTGAACGCCGTCACGCGGCAGGCAGCGGGCGGCCACGATCAGTCCAGTGGGCGAGAACTGCCCGCCGACCATCCGGGCGAGCAGGCGCTGTTGGGACGAACGCCGCATGACCTCGACTGTGAACCCGGCGATGTCCTCGGGCCGAGCGGGCTCGCCGTCGATCCTGGCGACCTCCTCGAGCGGCGTCACGGCCAACCCCTCAGGCGCCAGCGCGATCTTCTCGAGCCGGAGGGTCTTGTCGATCCCCTCGGTGAGGTCCGTCGCCCGGAGCTTGTTGTCCGGGGTGATCGACAGTGGCCGCACGTCCCGGATGGAGCCAGGTCGGTGGCCGCCGTAGTACACGATGCGCACCGTCCCACCGGCATCGACGGCCTTGGCCAGCCGGTCCCGGACCGCGGGATCGATCACGGGCTTGTAGTCCGCCTGGTAGCTTGGGTCGCCCGTCTCCTCGATCGTCGTGTTGACCGAGACAGTGAATGTCACAGGGGCGGGCGGCGGAGGCGCCGGCGGCGGGACGGGGGCGGGGGACATCGGCGCCATCCCAGGAATCTTGATCTGGTCCAGCCGGAAGCGCTTCTCGGAGCCTCCCGCCGATACGTCACCGGCCGTCAGATAGTCAGCGTCGACCCCGGTCGGGCGGACGTCCCGCTCCTCACCGCGATACACGATCCGCATGACCTCGCCCCGGAACGCCGCGAACGTGAGCGTGCTGCGCAGGACGGGGTCGACTACGAATCGGCCCTCGGTGAACGGCACGACGAACGGCGGGGGAGCTGGCGGCGGCGGAGGGCTGGCCGGAGCCTCTGCCGCTCGCGAACCGAACAACGCGCGGAGGATGCGCCCGATCATCTTCGCACCGTGGCTCGGAGCCGGCGCGCCCCTTCTTTCGGCGGCCATCCTTTGATCCAGTGTCCAGCCATCGCGCTCACGGAACTAGGCGAGCCGTGGCTCTTCGTCTTGACGACCGCCATCATGGTCTCCCTCTCCGGAGTACGACGTCCTCACGCACCGGGGCCCCCGCGCGTCGCCGACGCCGTCCCGAGCCCGCCATCGTGCCCGTGCCGCGGCAGCCGGCGATGTTGGACCGCCCGACTCAAACTGAGACACTACCGTTCGGCGGCCGCCGCGTCCGACGAGAACCGGCGGAGTGCGAACGAGGTGAGGTCGAGGTGGCTCTTGCCCGCGAGCGCCTGCTCGGCCAGCGCTTCGCCGATGGCGGCGGAGTGCTTGAAGCCGTGGCCGGAGCAGGGGGAGGCGACGAGGATCCGGTCGGAGTCGGGGTGGCGGTCGATGACGAAGCGCGAGTCCGGCGTGGCCGTGTAGAGGCACGTCTCCGCCCTCAGGCAGCGATCGCTGATTCCGGAGAGGCGGCCGCGGATGTGGGTGGCGTACATGTCGGCGATCTCGGCGGGCGAGACGTCGCGCGGAACGTGGCGCGGATCGGTCGTCTCCGCGAACTGCTCGCGCGCGAGCTTGACGCCCTCCGACACCATCGGGAAGCCGTGGAAGTGATCCGTCGTCGCGGCGCCGTGGATCCAGATGAAGATCGGGAACGCGGCGGGCGCGAACGCGGCGGGCTCGTCCGGCGCAAACCAGTAGAGCACCTGACGGTACACGCTGAGCCGCTTGGCGAACTCACCGCCGAGGAGCTCTGGCGCCCACGCGCCGGCGGTGACGATCACGCGTGCGGCCGCGTAGCGCTCTTTGTCCGTGACCACCTCGACGTCCGCGGCGTGAGGCTCGATGCTCAGCACGACTTCGCTTGTGCGCATGTCGGCACCGTGAGCGCGAGCGCGATCGAGCTGGGCGGCGACGCATCGCTCCGGACGGACGTATCCCGCGCCGGGCTCGTAGTATCCGACCTCGTCGCCGACCAGACGGAACGGCGGAAACCGATGCTGGATCTCGGGCGCGCGCAGGATTTCGTGGGCGATGCCGAAGCGCCGCGCGGCGGCGATGCTGCGGCCGACGAAATCGCCCTGGCCGTGGTGGCGCGCGCTGCCGCTCTCGCGGGACATCAGCAAGCCGCCGACCTGGAACAAGAGATGGTCTCCGGTCTCGGCTTCCAGCTCGCGCCAGATCTCGTGGGAGCGGAGCACGAACGGCACGTACTCCTCGCCCTCCCCGATGGCCTGCCGCGTGATGCGGCTCTCGCCGTGGCTCGAGCCTTGGTCGTGGGGCGGATGAAAGCGGTCGATGCCGATCACGTCAGCGCCGCGCCGCGCGAGCTGGTAGAGGCTCGCGCTGCCCATGGCGCCGAGCCCGACGACGATGACGTCGGCCGGATGTCTCACTTCGCCCTGAGCTTCAGGTCCTCGTAGGGCGACACGAACGGGTGGCCGGGGATCGTCGGGACTTCGGCCAGGCGCGAGCCGACGCCACTCAGGAGCGGCGGCTCCACCAGCGGCGCGAACATCGCGCGCTCGTGCATCAGCTGCTGGATCTTGTGCAGCATCGCCTCCCGGCGCTTTCTGTCCATCTCGCTGGCCTGATCGCCGAACAGCGAGTCGATGTCCGGATATCCACCATAGGAGCGGATGCCGCCGGAGATCACGAAAGCCTCGATGCGCGTGGCCGCGTTGCCCGCGGTGCCGCTGCCCACCCGGACGAGATGCTTGAAGGCCTTCTCCTGGTCGGCCTTGTAGAAGCCCGCGCGCTCCAGCGGGCGCAGCTTGGCGCGGATGCCGACGGCCTGAAACCCGTTGATGACGGCCTCGGCCTCCGGCGCGTAGACGATGTCGGTCGCGATCTCGACCGCGTCGAAGCCCTTGGGATAGCCGGCCTCGGTCAGCAGCTGCTTGGCTCGCGTGGGATCGTACGCGTAGCCGGGCGACGGCCAGGAGAACTCGTAGTCGCGCGGGATGATGCTGAGCGCCGGCTTGCCGAACCCGAGATACTCGGCGTCCACGAATCCCTTCTTGTCGATGGCGTGGTTGGCGGCCATCCGGACGCGCCGGTCGGCCCACGGAGACTTCGGATCCCACTGCTCGGTGAAGACGACCCACTGGGTGAACGTCGGGAACATGGGCTTGAGGGTGAGCCCCGGCGTCCGCCGGACTTCTTCGCCGTTGGGACCGCGGATGGAATATCCGACGTCGGCCTCGCCGCGCTTGAGCATGGCCACGCGGGTCGATTCGTCGGGCACCGATCGGAGGATCACGCGCTTGACCGACGCCGTCTTGCGCCAGTACCCCTCGTACGCCTCGAGCGTCAGCTCCACGCCCGGGTTGAACGACACGAAGCGATACGGCCCCGCGCCGACGGGGGCCTTCTTGAAGCCGTCGTCGCCGACGCGTTCGAGGTACTTCTTGGGGACGATCCATGCGGCTCCCGTGGCCGGCGTCGCGTAGAAGGTCATGAAGTCCGGCCACGGCTGCTTCATGCGGAACCGCACGCGCTGTGGATCGACGATCTCGACGGCGCCGACGCGCGCCTTGAGCGTGCCGGCCCCGCTGCCCTTGTAGCGCTCGAAGGAAAACTTCACGTCCTCGGCGGTGAAGGGGTCGCCGTTGTGAAACTTGACGCCCTTGCGCAGGACGAACTCGTAGGTGAGCCCGTCCTTCGAGGCGGACCACGACTCGGCGAGGCTCGGCGTCCACGGGTTGCCGGGCATCGGCTTCACCAGCGCGTCGTGCAGCGCGTAGAGCGTCATGAACGGGGTGACCACGCCGGGGACTTCGGCCGGGTCGAACCACGTCGGGGCCAGCGTGACGTGAAGGGCGAAGGTGACCTGTCCTTCCGGTGCGGAGGCGGCCGGCGCGAAGAGGCCGGCGATGAGAGCGATCACCACGACGAGAGCCAGCAGCGCGGGGGGAGCGTTCACGGATCCTCCTTGGCTCAACGGCCCTTGAGCTTCAGGTCTTCGTAGGGCGAGATGAACGGGTGGCCGGTGATGGTGGGCACGTCGGCCAGGCGCGGCCCCACGCCGGTCAGGGCCGCCTGCTCGATGATCGGCGCGAACATCGCGCACTCGTGCATGAGCTGCTGGATCTTGTGGAGCAGACCCTCGCGGCGCTTCTTGTCGACCTCGCCGGCCTGATCGCGAAACAGCGAATCGATGTCGGGATAGCCGCCGTAGGCGCGGATGCCGCCGGAGATCACGAAGGCCTCGATGCGGGTGGCCGCGTTCCCGGCGGCTCCGCTGCCCACGCGGACCAGGTGCTTAAACGTTTTCTCCTGATCGGCCTTGTAGAAGCTGGCGCGCTCCATCGGGCGCAGCCGGGCGCGGATGCCCACGGACGCAAGCCCGTTGATGACCGCTTCCGCCTCGGGCGCGAACACGGCGTCGGTGGCCAGCTCGACCGCGTCGAACCCGCGCGGATACCCGGCCTCGGCGAGCAGCTGGCGGGCCCGCGTCGGATCGTAGACATACGGCGGCGGCGTCCAGTAGAACTCGAAATCACGCGGGATGATGCTGGGCGCGGGTCGGCCGAATCCGAGGTACTCCGCGTCGCTGAACGCCTTGCGGTCGATGGCGAGGTTGGCGGCCAGCCGCACGCGCCGATCGGCCCACGGCGACTTCGGATCCCACTGCTCGGTGAAGACCAGCCACTGGCAGACGGTCGGCAGGATCACCTTGAGCGCGAGACCGGGCGTCTTCCGGACTTCGTCGGCGTCGGGGCCGCGCAGTCCGTACGCCACGTCGACCTCGCCGCGCTTGAGCGTCACCAGGCGGGTCGACTCGTCCGGCACCGACCGGAGCACCACGCGCTTGACCGCAGGCGTCTTGCGCCAGTACCCCTCGTACGCCTCCAGCGTCAGCTCGATGCCGGGATTGAACGACACGAAGCGATACGGCCCGGCGCCGACCGGCGCCTTCTTGAAGCCGTCGTCGCCGACTCGCTCGAGGTACTTCTTCGGGACGATCCAGCCCGCGCTCGTGGCCGGTGTCGCGTAGAACGTCATGAAGTCAGGCCAAGGCTGCTTCATGCGGAACCGGACGCGCTGGGGGTCGACAAGCTCGACCGCGGCTACGCGCGCTTTCAGCGTGGTGGCGCCGCCTCCCTTGTAGCGCTCGAACGAAAACTTCACGTCCTCCGGCGTGACGGGATCGCCGTTGTGGAACTTGACGCCCTTGCGCAACGTGAACTCGTAGGTGAGCCCGTCCTTCGACGCCGTCCACGACTCGGCCAGGCTGGGTGCAAACGGATTGCCGGGCATCGGCTTCACCAGCGCATCGTGGAGCGCGTAGAGGGTCAGAAACGGCGTGATGACCCCGGGCGTTTCCGCCGGATCGAACCACGTCGGCGCCAGCGTGATGGTGACCGCGAACGTGATCCGCCCCTCGGGCGCGGCCGCGCGGCCCTCGGGCGCGGTCGGGCGCCCCTCGGGCGCGGTGGTCTGCGCCGGGATGTGCGACGCGGAGCTGAGCACGACGACGAGCGCTGCGACGATCGACGACGTCCGGCGAATCTTCATCGCGTCCTCCGATCACTGCGGGCGGCGAGCGCCCGCCCCGTCGATCCGAGAATCACCGTGGCCGAAGCATACACCGGCGAAGCCGTTCCCTCGACGGCGGCGGACCGTTCGGGGTAGAGTCGATCCATCGCGAGCATCCGACGGAGGAAATCCCCCATGCCCAAGCTCAAGCACATCGCGCTGTCGACGCAGGACGTGGAAGGCACGGCCCGGTTCTACGTCGAGGTATTCGGCATGAGGGAGATCGGCAAGATCGACGACCCGGGCACACGCGGCTGCTTCCTCACCGACGGCGACATCAACCTGGCCATCCTGAATTTCAAGAACGACACGGCCGCGGGCGCCGAGCGTGGTCGGGCCTGGAGCGGCATCCATCACATCGGCTTTCAGGTGGACGATCTGGAGGCGATCGCCGAGCGCCTCGCCGCCGCCGGCGCCCCGCGCCGCGACGACATCAACCAGGCCCTCGGCGTGGGCGGCCGTCAAGCCCACGGCAACGTGGAGGTGAAGTACGCGGGCCCCGACGCCGTGATGCTCGACGTCTCCGAAACCGGCTGGCTCGGCACGCCCAGCTTCGGCGGGAGCGAAGCCCGGCCCTGAGGCCGTCGACCGGCCGGGGGATGGCCTGAGCGAGTGTCTGCTCTCAGATACACCTGATTCCGTTGATCTGTACACCCATCCACGATACCCTCGTATTGGGAGGCAATCGCATGGGCCGAACAAATATCGTGCTCGATGATCGACTGGTTCGTGAGGGCCTCCGACGTTTCCGCTGCCGCTCAAAGCGTGAGCTCGTGCATCTCGCGCTGACAGAGCTGCTCAATAGCGCAGAACGCCGCGAACTGCTGGCTCTGCGCGGCCAGGTGAAGTGGGAGGGGAATCTCGCCGAGCTCCGCCGCTCGAGGCCGTGATCGTCGTCGACACGACCGTCTGGATCGATTTCTTCGCGGCGAGTGGCACCGTGTTCGACCGGCACCTCGCCGACCTCATCGAGAACGACGCGCCGATCGTACTCGTCGATCTCATTTACTGCGAAATTCTTCAGGGGATTCGAGAAGACGACGCGTATCAGCGGACCCGCAACACGTTGCTCACCCACCCGATCTTGCGCGCGCGGGGCCTCGAAACCTTCGAGACGGCCGCCAACCTGTATCGGGCGGCGCGCCGTCGTGGGTTGACCATCCGACGGACGATCGATTGCCTGATCGGAGCGATCTGCCTCGAAGCCGGCGCCGAGATTTACCACAACGACCGCGACTACGACGCGCTTGCCCGGATCTCGCCTCTGACGATTCATCGCCCGATCTGACCGGCACCGGCATTCGCTGTGCCCCGATAGTTATTGAGCCCGATGCAGCCTTGACGTTGACCTATTGAGGAGCGATCATCACACGCGGTCGAGAAAGGAGCGCGATTCGCGGTCATGACCACTCCGCTCGAGAAGAGGTCGGTCTTCGTCTCGTACGCCCGCCACGACCTAAATCAGGTGCAGCCGCTCGTGGTCGCTCTCGAGCAGCGCGGGTTCGATGTCTGGTGGGATCAGAAAATTTATACTGGTCGTTGGGATGAGAAGCTGGACGCGTGGCTCGACCGGGTCGATTGCGTCATTGCGTTCCTCACCGAAAACGCGGTGTTGTCGCGGCATGTCCTGGTCGAAGTCAGGCGCGCTCGCGAGCAAGGCAAGCTTGTACCCTTGCGAATCGGGGATTTTCGAGTGCCTCACGCGTTCGACGCGGAGATTTGCCTCATCCAGACATACACGTTTCAGGCCGCGATCAGTGTCGTGGAAGCCGAGGGATTCGAGCAAGTGTGCCGCGCCTGCGGCGCGGCCGATGAGGATGCTCCGCGCCCAGCCGACCAGTGGCGGGAGGTTGCGGATCACCTGGGACACCTGAGCAAGGCCCAACAGTCACACGTGCTTGTGGCCTTCGCCATTGCGGTTGCCGTGCTGGAGCATACGCCATTGGCGCAGATTCAGTTGGCAGCCAACGATCTTTCCCGCTTGTTGTGGTCGGCCGTCTCTGAGCAGGCCGAGGCGAACACCGACCGCGGACGGGACGACGCTTCGCTGCTGCGTTGGCAGAACTCGTTGACGCCGAGGTCCGAGCGGCTGAATGCCATCGGTGCCGAGGTCTATCAGGAGCCTCATCAACGTCTGAAGATCGACCAGGATTGTTGCCGGTTCAAGGATCCCGACCGTGCCTCTGCATTGCTGTTGTACGTCTGGCAGGAGCTTGATCAACTCCAGCAGCCGTTGATTGAGTGGTTCGATCACCTCGCCGACACGGCTCGGCCAGACACTCGAATGCGACTCGGACTGGCGTTGGGGCGTGTCGCCCAAGCGACCTTTCCATCCGTGTTCGACCGGATCTTGCGTCGCTGGGCGCTCGACGAGCATCAGACGCGGCGCGAGGTCGCCGATATCGCGCTTTCCGTCGCCAGCGTCGCTGCTGGTGCCGGTGACGCCATCAAACGCATCATCGATGACTGGTCGCGCAACACTAACTCGCCACGATCCATGAGAGCCGCCATCGAACTGTCGTGCGGATACACCGGGATGAGAATTCCACGTCTCTCTATCGAAACCCTCAAGACCGTCACGCGCGGCGGAGGACGCGATCTAGAACTGGTGACGTTGCTGAAGACGGCGACTCGGCAGCTCCTCTTGACCGCCGTCGAGGCAGACGACAGCACACTTTTCGACCTCCCACAGCTGATCGAGGATTTGGCGGCGTGGGTGGAGAACAGCAGCGGGAAGAGCTCAAAGATCCCCAGGACCGGCGATGTCGATCGCTTACCGATGTTCCTATTCCTGACCACCATAGAAGACCTACCTCTTCGTAAACCGGATGGCGTGGCTGGCATGTTGTCACTCGCCGACATCGTGGCAGACGATCGCACGCAGCGCTCGTTTGTGCGAGTCCTTTCAAGCGCCCTGCGCGATCCTGGTAGTGGAGAGATCGAATCGCGCGAGCATGCTCGCACGATTCTTCGGAGATGGGTCGAAGACCAACGCGTTCAGAAGCATGATCCAGACCCTGTACTTGCGCTCGGCCGGGCGCTTCTGGTTCACAGCGCCGACGTCCGGGACAAGGACCGAATCGTCTTCCTGCTTCGCACGGCGTATTCCCCGGAACAACTCGGACTCGGATAAGAGCAACTCGTCGTCCGCATCCGGCCGGCGACGGCTGGATCGCGGAGTTGGAGGCGCGTATGGCCGAAACCGTCAATCCGATCGAGGGACCGTTCGACAGCATGCCCGCGCGGAAACCTGGCACCGTGGTCGTTGCGATGGGATCCAAAGGGGCTGTCGCGCTTCGGGATGGCCAGGGCCTGACTTGGGGGGAGCGCGTGTTCGGTGGCTACAAGGCGTTCTATCTCGTGGACATTTCACGACGGATCATGAGCGAGACGTATCGCGCCCCCTCATCCCAGCAAGCGTTTGCGTTCGACACTGTCGTGTCCTGGACCGTCGTCGTGTCAGACCCCGGCCGCGTGATCGAGCATGGGATCCGCGACCTTCGCACTCTGTTCAACACGATGGGCCAAAACGCTGTGGCGAATACGGCGCGAAGTTTCACGGTTCACGACTGTGCAAAGGCGGAAGCGGCCGTGCGTGCCGCCGTGATGCATCTCAAGATCGATCCAGCCCTGAGCATCATCGACGTGGCCGTCCAGATGCGCCCAGAAGCGGATGCGCTCAAGCTGTTGCGCAGCGTTCAGGAAGAGGAGATGCGAGTCGCTGCGATCAACGCTCAGAGCAACGTCGAGGCGGCAGCACGCGATGGCGCTAAGAAGGCGCTTTCGACTCCGGAGGACTTGTTGGCGCATGTTCTGGTGACCAAGGACGAGGGTTACAAGGCCGCGCTGCGGCATCGTCTCGAGCAGGCCGCTAACGAGGACATGCGCCGCTTCGAAATCTTCAAGGCGCTGATCGAGAACAAGATCGTCGAACCGCAGGACTTCCATGCCCGATTCCCGGATTTCTTGAATGACGTGTTCAAAGCAATCCCGGCAACGGCGACGAACCTCAACACGAAACAGCTTCCTTCGCAGGCCGCCGATACCGTTCCAGGCGAGGTCGTGAAAGACGAACATCTGTGACACAGCTGGTTCCGGATGTCCTGGTGACGCTCATCCGGAACATCGTGCTGGCTTCTCCGCGCGAGATCCAATGGCCAGTGTTCTCGGCGCTGTTGGCGGCATACGCGTGGGCGCTGGTCGTCGTTTTCGCCCGGATCTGGTGCTGGTTGGATTATCAGGTTGCCACCGCATTACGGCGCTCCCGGTCAGCACCTTTTTCCCTTCAGTACGCGTTAGGCGACATCGTTGCCCGCGTCCCGAGGTTGATCCGGCTTGCCTGTCTGGCCTTCTTCCTTGTGACCGCGGTGTGGGATTACGTCGTCTTTCTCGTGGTCCCAGCGACAGGCACACCACTGCACTGGTTCCAGGTGCAGTGGCGTGCGCTGCTGCGCGCCATGTGGGGTTGAGCGGCGATCGCGTCCGGACGATTCGGTTCGCGCGGGCTATTCGAACTTCTGCCCTTTCGCGGCGAGGACGGCCTCCAGCGTTTCCACGGCCAGCCAGAACCCCGGCATGCCGCCGGGGATGACCGAGACCTCCATCGCCTCCAGCACTTCGCGCGGGGTGGCGCCCAGGGCCAGCGCGCGCTCGGAGTGGACGCGCACGCCGCGCGGGGCGCGCAGAGCGCAGGTGATCCCGACCATGATCAACTCCTTGGTCTTGCGCGACAGCGCTCCGTCGCGCTCGAACGTGCCGTCGACGTAGAGGCCTTTGAGCTTCTCGAAGTATTCGGGGTCGAGCCGGGCCACGACCTCGTACGCGGTGTTTTCCGCGCCGAGCGACGTCTGCGCGAACGCTTCCCTGGCATCGGATGGCATCGGTACCCTCCTCGGATTCAACGGACCGTGTGAGATCGGGATCCCGGCGCCACGTTCAGGTCGATGTCGTGGAGCAGGGGGTCTTGCGCGCGGCTCACTTCGTTTTCGATGAGGCGGGCGCAGGCGGGGCAGCAGAACTGGCGGAACTCCACGCCGTCGTCGATGAAGCGCCGGGGATCGCCGATGAGCGGGTTCGCGGCCTGGATGGGACGGTCGACGCGGTGGCAGTGCAGCTTGTAGTTCTCGCGCGCGGGGCCGAGAGGTTGGCCGCAGCGCGAGCACGCGAGCCAGCGGTCCCCGGCGCGGTCGACGAGATCGAGGTTCTCGGTGACGTTACGGAGCACCGGCAGGCGCGGGCCGTCGTATGGGTGCGGCTCGCGGCCCAGCCGTTCGGTCAGTGCCTGGCGGCGCAGCTCGGCGGTCGCCACCGCGTCCACGCGTAACTCTTCGCCCTCGCCGGTCAGCGCGACCCGGAAGATGTCGAGCGCCGCGCCCGGCGAGATGTCCTCCAGGTACACGTCGCGGCGCACGGCTTCGGGATCGCGCTCGAGCGGATCGCCGTAGCCCGCACCCGCGGCGAACGCGACTTCGTAGACGTCGCTGGGCCCCTGGTGGATGTCGATCTGGCGGAGCTGGAGCAGCTCGTCCTGGCCCTGGACCTCGCCGATGTCCGCGGGCATGCGACGCCGCGCGAACCGCGCGAGCACGTCGCTGTTGCGGGTGAACCGATAGTAATTCGTGGCCGCGGGGTAGCCGCCGGCCAGGCCGGGGGCGGTGGGGATCGCCGCGCCCGACGACTCCGTGTCCTGCGTGATGTGGGTGGTGCCGTGCGGGATGAAGCCGACCGCGGCCGAGTTGCCGCCGCGAAATTTACCAGCGCCGCCGGAGTCGGTGTTCTCCTTCCGATACAGCATCAAGAGAGGGAAGCTCTGCTCGTTGTGCTCGACGTTGCCGATGCGGCAGATCGGGCTGCGCACCTGGCCGCCGGTGGCGATGCCGTCGCGGAAGCTGAAGGCGCCGATGGCCCCCACCATGGGGTCGAGCAGGAGATAGCCGAACTGCTCGCCCCACTGATCGGTGCCCCGGAAGACCGTGAGCGGGAACTGGCTGGTGCCGCCGATCGTCATCACGTCGCGCTTCAGCTCGGGATCGCACGAGAGCATCTTGCTGATCGTGTTGTACGCGGGATAGAGCGAGATCTCCATGGCCTGCACGGGCGCGGTGGAGACCGACGCCGGGTGCGTGGCCGAGGTGAACGCGCCGAGCGCGGGCTGGAACTCGATGTGCCTCAGCGCGCCGCCGATCGCGTAGAGCTGGTCCCAGCAGAGGAGCTCGTTGATGGCGGTCATCAGCGAGCCGCGCCACCCCGAGTAGGTCGTGTTGATGGCACCGACCTGGGGCGCGGTGCCCGCGTTGTCGAAGAAGAGCTTGTCGCCCTCCTTGCGCATGGTGAGCATGACCTGGTACGTCTTGCGGTCGCCGACGTAGGCGACCTCGACGTAGCTGCGCTCGCGCCACACGCCGTCGGGAACGCGGGCGAGCTTGGCCAGGAACGCCTGCTCGGCGTTGTCGATGATCTTGCGCATCACGCCCTTGACCACGTCGGCGCCGTACCGCCGGATCAGGGTGAGGATGCGGCTCTTCGCCGTGTTGTTGCCGGCGATCTGCGCGCGCAGGTCGAGGGCGACCAGGTACGGCTTGCGCGAGGCCCGCAGGTAGACGCCCTCGATGTCCTTTCTCAATTCGCCGCGCTCGACGATCTTGATGGGCGGGATCAGGATGCCCTCGTCGAACGCGTCGCGGGCGTTGGGACAGAAGCTGCCGGGCGTGATGCCGCCCACGTCGTACTGGTGCAACACGTTGGTGATCCAGCAGAACAGCTTGCCCTCGTGGAAGACCGGCGTGAGCAGGGTCACGTCCATCTGATGGGCGGCGCCGACCCAGGGATCGTTGGAGAGGAACATGTCGTCCTCGAAGATCCCCGGGTTCTTCGAGCGGTGCTCCAGCGTCCACTTGACCTGCACGTCCGACACACCGGACATGTAGAGCTGGTAGGGCCCGTAGTAGATGAACTCGCCGTCCTCCGTGAAGATCGACGAGTTGAGGTCGAACGCGTACATGGCCACCGGCGAGCCGGAGATGCGCTGGATCGTCATCCCCAGCTCTTCGTTGATGTTCCAGAGGTTGTGGCGGATGACCTCGTAGGTGATGGGGTCGATCTTGTCCGTCCACTCGCGGTGCAGGGTCAGGCTCGGATCGATGGCCAGCGTGTCGCCGGGGATGTACGAGAACGTCGTGCCGTCGTAGGGTCCGCCGGCGATCGAAGTAGGATGCGGCCGATCCGCCATCACTTGCCTCCTAAATCGATCAGCACGTTGCCGTAGGGGTCCACGCGGGCGGTCTGGAACGGGTGGACCACGATCGTGGTGTCCGGGACCTGGATGATGGCCGGGCCCACGATCACGTGGCCGGGTCTCAGACGATCGCCCAGGAAGACCGGGGTGGTGGCGAAGTCCCCCAGCTCGCTCCAGTAGACCGGCCGCGCCGGCCCGTGCGCGTCGGCCGCGGGCTGGCGCCCGCCCTCGGGCGTGGCCACGATGAGCGGCTTGGGACTGATCGCGGACGCCCGCACCCGATAGGTGACAACCTCGACGCGCGCTTCCGGGAAGCCGGCGCCGTGACCGTACACGGTCTCGTAGCGCCGGTGAAAATCGCCCACCAGCTGTCGCAGCGCCGCCTCGTCCAGCGGGCCGGCGGCCACGGGGACTTCCACCTCGTTGATCTGGCCCTTGTAGCGGACGTCGGCCGAGCGCGCCAGTCGCACCTGCCCCGGATCGATCCCGTCGGCGCGGAGCTGGGTGAGCCCGCGTTCTTCCAGCTCGCGGAACCGTTCCATCACGCGCGACGGGTCGAACGGGCTCGGCTGGATGTCGACGGCCTCGTAGATGTGCAGCAGATCGGCGGACGCGGCGCCCAGCGCCGACCACAGCGAGCACACGCCGCCGAGCGGCACCACCACGCCCTGGGCGCCCAGCTCGCGCGCGTACACGCCCGCGTGCACGGGACCCGCGCCGCCGTAGGCGAACACCACGCAGTCGCGAGGATCGTAGCCCTTCTGCACGGTGGCCTTGCGGATGAGATCGGCCATCTGGTGCTCGACCACGCGCGCGGCCCCGGCGGCGGTCTCGACGAGCCCGAGTCCGAGCCGGGTGGCGATGGCCGCGAAGCTCTCCCGTGCGCGCTCGGGATCGAGGCGGAGCCGGCCGCCGAGGAAGGCATCGGGATCGACGTAGCCGAGCACGAGGTCGGCGTCGGTGATCGTGGGCTGGACGCCTCCGCGCCCGTAGCACGCGGGGCCGGGTTGGGCGCCGGCGGAGATTGGGCCTACGCGCATGGTGCCGCTGACCTCGTCGATCCACACGATCGACCCGCCCCCGCTGCCGATCGAGCGGATGTCGATGCGGGGGACGAAGTACTCGTACTGGTGGACCACGCTCTGGTAGCTCGCCACCGGCTCGCCGTCCCACACCAGCCCGACGTCGAACGACGTGCCGCCCATGTCGGTGGCGATCACGTGCTTGTGACCGACGATGCCGCCGAGATACTGCGAAGCGAGCACGCCGGCCACCGGACCGGAGTCGAGCGTGAGAAACGCGCGCCGCGCCGCCTCGGCCGCGGGAATCACGCCGCCCCCGCACTGCATGACCTGGAGCGGATAGCGAAGCCCGCTCGCCTGCGTCCGCGTCTCCAGCCGCCCGAGATAGCGCGACATCACGGGACCGAGGTACGCGTTGAGCACGGTGGCCACCGTGCGCTCGTACTCGCCCCAGCGCGGGATCAGGTCGGCCGAGCAGCACACGAACACGTCGGGGGCGAGCCGCTCGACCATGGCCTTCACGCGCCGCTCGTGATCGGCGTGCTTGAACGACCACAGGAAGCAGATGGCGATGGCCTCCACGCCCTTGGCCACGAGCGTGCGGATGGCCGCCTCGGCTTCCTCTTCGTTCAGCTCGACGACCACCTGGCCTTTGCAGTCGACGCGCTCGCTCACCTCGGCGATGAACGGCTTGGGCACGATCGGATCGGGCTTGCCGCTCTCGGGGAAGTGGAGCACCTGCACGTTGTTCAGGCCGGGCACGCCGCGGGCGCCGCGCATGATGTGGATCACGTCGCGGTGCCCGCGGGTGGTGATCAAGCCCACGCGGGCGCCCCGGCGCTGGAGCATCGCGTTGGTCCCCACCGTGGTGCCCAGGGCCAGGCGGTCGGTGTCGCGCAGCAGGGCCTCGGTGCTCACCCCGAGCGTCTCGCCGGCCAGCCGCAGCGACTCCATCACACCCTCCGAGAAGTCGCCCGGCGTGGACGACGCCTTGGCGGTGACGATGCGCCCGGCCGCGTCGATCACCACGCAGTCGGTGAACGTGCCTCCGGTGTCGATGCCGATCACGAACCCCATGGACCCTCCCGGGCGCGCCCGACAACCTGCATGGTGCGCACGATCATCCGGCGCACGGGGGAATTGTCAAGCGAGGCTCGGGGGGCGGGCACGTGGGCCTCCCCAGCGGGTTGCGCGGGGGCGAAGAGGTTAACTATGATGCCGACGCATTCCACTCCAGGAGGAACGCACCAATGGCGACCACCGGCTCAGGGAACGTTCCCACCATCGTCATCGTCGGCGCGGGGGCCGCCGGCATCTTCACCGCGTACCGGATCAACCGGCAGTTCCCGGGCAAGTTCGACATCCGCCTGTTCGAGGCGGCGCCGAAGATCGGCGGCAACGTCTCGTCGGTGTACGTCTCGTATGGCGGGCAGCCCTACGCCATCGACGCGGGCGCCCAGTTCTTCTATCCCAAGGCCCAGCCCAACTACGTGAACCTCGTCCAGACGCTCGGCCTGAGCGGCGAGACCCCGATGTATCCCGCCGGCATCACGATCTGGGAGAGCTCCACGAACAGCCGGCTGTTCTGGATCCCGTCCACGGTCAGCGGGTTCTCCCGCTACAGCCTAGAGGATTGGCTGCGGATCACCGAGTTCGGCACGTTCTTGATCGCCGCCATGCTGCTGAACAGCAAGACCCCGGCGGACTGGGCGCTGACCGTGGACGACTGGCTGGCCGGAGTGCCGCTGTCGAGCGACTTCAAGCAGAACGTGATCAAGAACTTCCTCTATCAGTTCGTCTCGCTGCCGTACGCGAGCATCGGCCAGGCCTCGGCCCTCTACGCGGTCACCTACTTCGTGCGTACCGTCGTCGGCGCCTCCGCCGCCGCCGTCGCCGCGCAATCGATCGGCGGTCTCCCGTTGTTCCAGACCAGCCAGAGCCTGATCGGCCTGCTCGGCATCCTCGAGGCGGCGCTGACCGCGTCGGGCGTCAGCGCGCAGACCAGCTCGGCGGTGACCTCGGTCGCCCCCGGCCCCGGCGGCGTGGCGGTCACCGTGAACGGGGAGACCATCAACGCGCAGCACGTGGTGATGGCCTGCGATCCCGGCGCGTCGGCCACCCTGCTGGCCAGCGGGGGTACCGCGAGCGCGGATCTCATCACGCTCCTCAAGGGCCTGGGAAGCCAGTACCTCGATCTCACCGTCGTCATGCAGCAGAACGGCCAGTGCTGGATGCCCGGCCAGCAGGATTACTGGGAAGCGGTCAGCACGCTGGTCGACACGCCGAAGCAGAGCGTGGCGTTCAACGCGTGGTTCGGGCCGCTCCGCCCGCCCTACAGCGGCACCCAGCTAATCCCCGTCTTCAAGTCGTGGGGGGCGCCGAACCTGGACCCGAAGAGCTGCGCTGCGCAGTTCTTCTCGCACACGCACGACGTGCTGCTGCCCACGACGTCGTTCGTGCAGGGCCGCGATTCCCTGGTCCAGTACCAGGGGCAGAACGGGCTCTTCTTCGCGGGCGGCTGGACGAACTGGTTCGACAGTCAGGAAGCGGCGCTGATGTCGGCGATGAATATCGCGCAGTGGCTGCAGGGCGGGACGGCGCCCGTGGCGAACCAGGTCCGCCGGGTGCCCGGCGCGAGCGAGACTTCGGCCAACGTGAAATCGTGGCTCGAAATGGTCCGGCGACACGCGCCCGCGCCGCACCAGTCGAGCCTGGGCGATCTGATCGAGCGGCTTCCCTGACCGGCGACGCCGACACGCCGCCCGTCGACTCGAAAAGCGGAGGGCCCGCCGGAGCGGAGCCCTCCGCGTCGAGGCACTACTTGCGGAAGCCGGTCCAGCAGCCAGGGGCGGCATCGAGCCGATGACGCTGGCCAGCATGGTGGTCCAGAGACCTTCCCGTCCCTTATAGCGCGCGGAAGGAGCGGCGTCAGGGCGATGGGGTTCAGAGAGCCGCGTGCGCTTCTCTCTGGACGTCGAGGTCGACGAGATCGATGGGCGATGCCGTGCGATCGAGCATGCCCCAGCTCTTCAGCCAGTCGAACGTGCGCTGCATCTCATCGAGGGGAATCGGCGCGGGGTCGCACACCAGCAGACGACCCTCCCGCAGATCGTCGACGGTGAGCGCCGCGATCTCGGGATCGTCCGGGGCGTGGTAGTCGATGAAGTAGTGCAGGTAGGCGCGCTTGTCGGCGTTGATGCGCCGCACCGCCTCGCGCACGGCGCGGCTGAACGCGGCGTACGTCTCGGCGTCGACCCGCTCGGAGCCGACCTCGGTCCCGTGGAAGAACGCGGCGCAGATCGTCCGGCAGCCCTTCTTCTCGGCCAGCGTGATGTAGGGCTCGGTCAGGGTGGTGGCCTCGACCTCGCCTCTCAGCAGCGACGCCAGGCGGGGACGCGAGCCGTTGGGCGCGTGGCACACCTTGATCGCCTCCCGCGGCACGAATCCCTCGAGCAGGTGGAGGGCCAGGTAGTGGGTGCCGAAGTAGAACGGCACCCCGACCGTGCGGTTCGCGAGCTGCTGCGGCGTGTAGACCGGCGAGTCCGGCGGGACCACGATCGCGCCGTAGGCGATGATCGCCCGGCGGCCGAGCTGGCGGCTCTTGATCCCGGTCTCCTGCACGCGGCAGTAGTTGCCCCACTCGCACGCGTTGTACATGTCCGCCTGGCCCTGCTCGAAGAGACGGCCGTGACTCGTGAACGGATCCAGGCCCCGCGGGCTGGTGACGTCGACCGCGGTCTTCTTCTTCTCGGCGCCGGCGTCGCGGTCGACAAATTCGACGAGGAGCCCTTCCTTCGCGAACAGTCCCTCGTCGTATGCGACCAGCTCGGGTAGACCCTGGAACGGAGCCGTCGATTCCAGCACGAGCCTCTTCATGGCGCGCCTCCCGGTGAACTCCTAGTCCTTCTATCGTGCCGATGGAAGACCGTCAAGAGGGCGCCGGGAAAGCCGCGTTGATCAGTCGCCTGGTCATTCACCGGTCAGAGACCAGGTCGCGGATTCCGGGTGCGTCATGGAAGGACGCGTAAGAATGTAGATTCAGCCACGGCATGGTAGTTGCCCACATTGGGCGCCGTAAGGTGGCAGTCCTGAGCCATCACAAGATCTGTGGAGGGCACGCCATGCTCACGACCTCGAGGACCACGCGTCTGAAGCGACCGTCCGGCGACGTCGAGGCGTGTTGGGTCGATCCAGGCACCGAACAGGTGTACCCGCTGTCGTATCGAGCGTACCGGCAGGCGCGGGAAGCCGAGGAGAAGACGCCGTCGAGGCATCGCACCCTCGGCCCGGACATCGATCACTACGTGTGGCGGCGAGGCCTCGCTCAGCAGATGGCGGAGACAGAGGTCTCGCTCACGGTCCGGTCCGATACCCCCGAGCGCATCCGGCGGATGATCGCCGACGTTCTTCGTTCGATCCGCCGTGGCCAGCCAGCCGGGGACGCCATCCGCCACGTTTCGCGGCGGTTCGGCCTTCGGCAGACCCGCGCCCGAGCGTTTGTCGCCGCCAGCATCGGCTTCGAGGTCCGGGCCCGGCAGACGGACTGGTCGCTAGACGGAGGTCTCCAAGCTCACCGTCCCCTCGCCGACCAGACTGATGGCCAGGCGTGAATGCGCGGAGGCATCGAGTTCGAGCGAGCCGACATAGTCGCCCGGCGTCGCCGATACCACGACCTGGATCAGGCGTGACGCCACGGCGATCTCCACCACGTCGGCCCGCGCCACCGTCGGATCCGTGCTGAGACCGGCGCGCCGATACATCTCGCGGCCGTCCACGGCGATGACGACGGTGTGCCCGCGAAACCCCTTGCCCAGGGTGATGGACAGCGATGTCATGTCGGCCGCGATCTCGTGGCCGACGATCGTGGTGGCGTTCGTCGTCGC
>DATHGT010000117.1:0-2850 GCA_035317605.1 Candidatus Acidiferrum sp.
CTCGGCATCGCGTGGCTGGTGATCGTCGCCAGCGAAATGCTGACGGGCACGCCTGGCGTGGGTGGATTCCTCTGGCAGGAATACAACAGCCTCGTCTACTCGCACATCATCCTGAGCGTGGTCACCATCGGCGCGATCGGCCTGCTCCTCGACCGGCTCATGGGCGTGGTCGAGGCGCGGGTGAAGGTGGGCTGATTGGCGTTCCTCAACGTCTCCGGCTTGCACAAGTCGTTCGTCGCGCGCGGCCGCACCGCGCACGTGCTCGGGGGCGTCGACCTCGCGGTCGACGAGGGCGAGTTCGTGGCCATCGTGGGCTACTCCGGCTCCGGCAAGACCACGCTGGTGTCGCTGCTCGCCGGCTTGCTCGCCCCCGACGCGGGAGAGATCGTGCTCGACGGGACGCCGGTCACCGAGCCCGGCCCCGAGCGCGGGATCGTGTTCCAGCAGTACTCGCTGCTGCCGTGGCTGACCGTCTACGACAACGTCGCGCTCGCGGTCGACGCGGTGAACGCCGGGGTGAGCGTGGTCGAGCGGCGGCGGATCACCGAGGAGCTGATCGCGCTCGTCAACCTCACGCCGGCGCGCGACAAGCGGCCGCGCGAGCTGTCGGGCGGCATGCGCCAGCGCGTGGCGGTGGCGCGCGGGCTCGGCATGGCGCCCAAGCTCCTGCTGATGGACGAGCCGTTCAGCGCGCTCGACGCCTTGACCAGGGCCACGCTCCAGGACGAGCTGATGCGCATCTGGGGCGAGCGCCGCTCCACCGTGATCCTGATCACCAACGACGTCGACGAGGCGATTCTCCTCGCCGACCGTATCTATCCGATGACGCCGGGTCCGGCCGCCGTGCTCGGCGCGCCCATCGAGGTCGCACTGCCGCGCCCGCGCTCGCGCCGTCACATGAGCCTCACGCCCGCCTACCAGAAGGCGCGCCAGGCCCTCGTCGATTTCCTGCGCGCTCGCCGACGAGTGGCCTGATGACGGCGTTCCTGGAAATCGACCAGCTCGGGAAGACCTACGGCGAGGCGGTGATCGTGAGCGACTTCAGCCTGGACGTGGGCGAGGGCGAGTTCGTCTGCCTGCTCGGCCACTCCGGCTGCGGCAAGAGCACCGTGCTGTCGATCCTGATGGGACTGAACGCGCCCACGACGGGAGGCGTGGTCATCGGCGGACGGGAGATCGCGGGACCGGGCACCGATCGCGGCGTGGTCTTCCAGTCGGCGACCCTGCTGCCGTGGCTGTCCGTTCGCGGCAACGTCGACCTCGCCCTCGATCAGGTGCGCTCCCCGCAGGGACGCCGCGCGGAGAGCTATCTCGAGGCGGTCGGCCTCGCCGGCCGCGGCGATCAGTATCCCCGCGAGCTGTCGGCGGGCATGCAGCAGCGCGTGGGGATCGCGCGCGCCTTCGCGCTGGAGCCGCGTCTGCTGCTGCTCGACGAGCCCTTCTCGCTGCTCGACGCGCTGACCCGCATGGATCTCCAGGACGAGCTGATGGCCCTGTGGGAGCGCACGCGGCGAACCGTCGTCATGGTCACCCACGACGTGGACGAGGCGATCTTCCTCGCCGACCGCATCGTGATGATGACCAACGGCCCCGCCGCCACCGTGGGTGAGATCTTCGACGTCCCGTTCCCGCGCCCGCGCCGTCGCGAGGAGCTGTTCGTCCGGCCCGACTACTTCTGGCTGCGCGACGCGGTGCTCGGATTCCTGGAGTCACAGGCGCATGTCTCCGCCTGACGGCTGGGGCCGCACGCTCTGCCCGTACTGCGGTGTCGGGTGCGGGCTGCTCGTGCAGATCGAAGAGGGCGCGGTGCGACGGGTGAAGGGCGATCCCGACCATCCCGCGAACTTCGGCGACGTCTGCGCCAAGGCCGTGCACCTGCCTCCGACGCTCACGCGGGGTCGCCTGCTCTTTCCCGAGGTGAGAACGCGCCGCGACGTCGAGCGCGAGCGCGTGCCGTGGGAGCTGGCGTTGCGCAGCGCGGCCGATCGCCTCGGTGAGATCGTGGCCACCCACGGCCCCGATGCCGTCGCCTTCTACGCCTCGGGCCAGCTCCTCACCGAGGAGTACTACGTCGCCGGCAAGCTCGCGAAGGGCTTCATCGGCACCAACAACTTCGACACCAACTCGCGGCTCTGCATGGCCTCGGCGGCGGTCGGCTACGCGCGCTCGCTCGGCGCCGACGGTCCGCCGCCGGCCTACGCCGATCTGGAGCTCGCCGATTGTTTCTTCCTGATCGGCACCAACACCGCCGACTGTCATCCGATCGTGTGGAAGCGGCTGGTCAAGCGCAAGCTCGCCGCGCCCGACGCGGTGACCGTGATTGTCGCCGACCCGCGGTGGACTCAGACCGCTGATGTGGCGGACCTCCACCTGCCGCTGAGGCCGGGTTCGGACATCGCGCTGCTCAACGGCATGCTGCACGTCCTCTGGCGCGACGGCCGGCTCGACGGGCCCTTCATCGACGCCCACACCTCCGGTTGGGACGAGCTGATGTCCGTGATCGCGCGCTACCCGCCCGAGCGCGCGGGCGAGCTGACCGGACTCTCGCCGGACATCATCGTCACCGCCGCGCTGCGGTTCGGCGGGGCGCGCTCGGCGCTGACGCTGTGGAGCATGGGCGTCAATCAGAGCCACGTCGGCACCGACAAGAACGCCGCGATCCTCAACCTGCATCTCGCGACCGGCCAGATCGGCCGCCCCGGCGCGGGACCGTTCTCGCTCACCGGCCAGCCGAACGCGATGGGCGGGCGCGAGACCGGCGGGCTGTCGCATCTCCTGCCCGGATATCGCGGCGTGACCGACGCCGAGCATCGCGCCGCCGTGGAGCATCACTGGGGCGTGCCCGCCGGC
>DATHGT010000118.1:0-13830 GCA_035317605.1 Candidatus Acidiferrum sp.
CGGCGTGCGGCTCTACGCGGGCACCGAGCCCGCACACCTGTACGTGAGCGGCGACCATGGCGAGAGCTGGCGGGAGCTGCCGTCGCTGCGCGAGGTGCCCAGCGTGAAGGACTGGATGTTCCCGGCGCCGCCGAACGTGGCGCACGTCAAGCACATCACGTTCGACCCGCGCTCGGCCGACACCATCTACGCCAGCGTGGAAGTCGGCGGCGCCTTCAAGAGCACGGACGCCGGCCGGACCTGGCACCAGCTCAGCGGCTTCTTCGAGGACGTGCACCGTCTGGAAGTCACCGCCGCGACTCCCGACCACGTGGTCATGGGCAACGGCATCGGCGTCTATCACAGCCTCGACGCCGGCGAGACGTGGGAGCAGCTGACCGACCGCTCCGCGCGCATCGCGTATCCGGATCTGGTCATTGTCCACCCGAGAAAGCCCGACACGGTGTTCATGTCCGGAGCCATCTGCGGCCCGGGTGAGTGGCGCAAGACCGGCACCGCGGATGCCCGCATCGCGCGCAGCCGCGACGGCGGCCGGAGCTGGCAGTACCTCGAGGGCGGCTTGCCCGCGCACATCCACGGCAACATCGAGGGCCTGGTACTGAACCTCTGGCCCGGCGGCGCCACGCTCTTCGCCGGCACCACCGACGGCGACGTCTTCCTCAGCGAGGACGAAGGCGACACGTGGTCGACGATCGCGTCGAAAATCGGCGCGGTCTCCAAGGGCGGCCACTACCTCGCGCTCCCGACGGACGGCGCCCTCGCGGAGGCCGCCGCGCACTGACGTTCGACGTCGAGTGGTCTCTCCGGGTCGAGCTCGACTCGGCCCGGAGTCTCCGCCCCGACAACACATGTTGATGTCTGATTCTTGAGACATTGACAGTTGCGCGAACCCACCCGTACGCTGCTCCCGCGATGGGATTCATTCACGTCCCCGTGACGCTGCGGAGCTTCGAGCGGCCAGACGTCGCCTACGAGGCCAGCTTCCTGGTCGACAGTGGAGCGATCGATTCGATGGCGCCGGCCTCGGAGCTCCGCCGGATCGGCGTGATGCCCATGGGGCGGTCGACGTACGAGCACGCCGACGGTTCGGCGCACGAATATGAGTTCGGCTTCGCTCGAATCGAGCTCATGGGCCGCGCCACGGCGGGCCGCGTACTGTTTGGCCCGGACGGCGTCGAGCCTCTGCTCGGCATCACCGTGCTCGAGTCGATCGGGGTCGTCATCGACCCCCTGGCGCAGACGCTCAAGCTCCTGCCCACGCTTCGGCTGAAATCGGTGCGAAACGGCTCAAAACCTGAGGTCGAGGGGTGGGAGGCCGAACTCGGAGCGGCCGAAGATCGCGGCGGCTTTTTCGGGGTTGTTGCCGGCGTGGGCGCGCATGGCGTGGACGTCTCGCCAGGCGCGCTGGATCGGGTTCGAGAGGAAGATGCCGCGGCCGCCGCTGGCGTCAAGCAGGCGATCGACGGCGCGCATGCTCCAGTCCAGCCCCTTGGCCGCGTCCCACCGATAACGGGCGCGGTCGGTCAGCGGGATCTCCTCGCCGGCGTGGGCCCGGCGCATCATCTCCGCGAAGTTGGCGAGTACGCGGTCGCGGGCGCCATCCACCTCGGCGGACGCTTCAGCCAGCCGGAACTGCACGAATGGGTCTTCGGCGACCCGCGATTGATCGCGCGCTGACACGCGGGTCTTGGTCTGCTCGCGGAACGTGCCCAGCGCGCCCAGCGCGACGCCGATGGCCGGGGCGGCGATGCAGTTCGGAAACACGATCCCGAAGGGGAGGCGATAGAGCGGACCGTCGTTGACGACGGCGCCGGGGTTCGTGATGTAGAACGCGTCCCGCAATGAATGGGTCCGATGCTCGGGCACGAACGCGTCACCGATGACGATGTCCTTGCTGCCGGTTCCGCAGAGCCCCATCACGTGCCAGTTGTCGTCGATCGTGTAGTCGTGACGCGGGACCAGGAACGTCCGCACCTCCGGCGGATCGCTGGCACTCGCCGCCGGCACCAACCCGCCGAGCATCGCCCACGCGCAGTAGTCGCACCCGCTGGAGAACGACCAGCGGCCGCGCAGGCGAAAGCCGCCGTCGGCCCGCTCGACGACGCCGGTGGGAGCGAGCGACGTCGACATCTGCACGCTGGTGTCCTTGCCCCACACGTCGTCCTGAGCCTGCGGCGGGAACAGCGCGAGGTGCCAGTTGTGGACGCCGACGACGCCGAGGATCCACGCGCTCGATCCGCAGACCGTGCCGATTTCCATGACGCCCTGATAGAAGGTGCCGGGGTCCAGCTCGTAGCCGCCGTAGCGCTTCGACTGCAGGCAGCGAAACAACCCGGCCTCCTGGAAGTCCCTGAACGTCTCATCGGGGAGGCGACGCAGCCGTTCGGCCTGGGCCGCGCGCTCGCGGATCGTCGGCAGCAGAGCCCGCACACGCTCGAGATAGGTTTCAGGGGTCATGCGTTTCCTCCTGCGACCCGAGTGCTGGCGAGAATACTACCGGGTCGCGCCTCGAACCAGGCGGCGCTCGCCGGGCCCGGGCCCACACCGCGTACAGCGGGTCACCGTATCCGCCGGGAGACCGATTCTCATCCGTGACGTCCACGAACTCGCCGGCCGATTCGAAGTAGGAGCGTACGAGCTCCACGTGTTGTTCGTCGTCGGCGTAGAGCCAGGCGGCCACGGCCTTGGTGGGGAAGCACCGGTTGGAGAACGAGACCACGAACGGCGCGCCCGGCCGCAACACGCGGGCGACCTCGCGGAACACGCGCAGCGGGTGGACGAGGTACTGCACGGACACCGCGCACATCGCGCCGTCGAATGCGGCGTCGCCGAACGGCAGGGTCGGATCGCGGTTCACGTCGTGGACGACGTGGCGCGTGATCCGCGGGTTGTCGGCCATCTCCTCCGCGTTCATGCCGAGACCCACCACTTCGCCCGCCCGAAAGCCGTCCGGCAGATGGCTGCGCCAGCTGCTCATGAGATCGAGCAGCCGTCCATCCGCCGGGAGTACTTCGGCGTAGAGACGACCGAGCACGGCGATGGCCCCGTCGTCGATGTGGACGACCTTGCGAGCGAAGCCGTAGAACTCGTCGTCGCTCGATTCGTCCTCACGCGCATATGCCGCGGGTGGCATCAGCCCATCGCCGCGGATCAGATCGTCGGTCATGTCGGCGCGTATTCTACCCGGGCCGTGGCCCTCCTCGACATCGCGGTGATCGATGGATTGGGGGCCCCGACATGGCCCCCAAACCCCCGACGTTCGTCGCGCCCCGGCGGAGCCGTGGCGCTCCTCGACATCGCGGTATCATGACCCCACTTCATCTCAGGCGAGGGAGTCCCATGACAGCACTCACGAAGTCCGTCGATCTCGAGCGGCGCGGCCGCGTGGCCGTGATCACCGTGAACAATCCACCCGTCAACGCGCTGAGCCAGCACGTGCGGCAAGGGCTGCGCGACGGGGTGACCCAGGCCGTCGCCGACTCGGGCGTAGCCGCGATCGTGATCACGTGCGCGGGGCGGACGTTCATCGCCGGCGCCGACATCACCGAGTTCGGCAAGCCGCCGCAGGCGCCGTCGCTCCACGAGGTGCTGGACCTGATCGAAGGCAGCCCCAAGCCGGTGGTCGCGGCCGTCCACGGGACCGCGCTCGGCGGCGGGCTCGAGGTCACGCTCGCCTGTCACTACCGCGTCGGCGTGAAGGACGCGCGCTTTGGTTTGCCCGAGGTCAAGCTCGGGCTATTGCCGGGAGCGGGCGGCACGCAGCGTCTGCCGCGCGTGGTGGGCGTCGAGAAGGCGCTGGGGATGATGGTCAGCGGCGATCCGATCCGCGCCGACGACGCGCTGAAGTCGGGACTGATCGACGAGATCGTCGAGGGCGATCTCACCGCGGCCGGCGTGGCGTTCGCGGAGAAGGTCGTCGACGAAAAGCGGCCGCTCAAGAAGATCCGCGACCTCGACGACAAGCTGGCCGCGGTGCGCGGCAAGCCCGAGGTGTTCGCCAACTTCCGCAAGTCGGTGGCGCGGCAGACCCGTGGGTTCAAGGCACCCGAAGGCATCGTCAAGGCCGTCGAGGCCGCGGTGAGCCTGCCGTTCGCCGAGGGCATCAAGCGCGAGCGCGAGCTGTTCGCCGAGCTGATGAACTCGCCGGAATCGAAGGCCCAGCGTTACTTCTTCTTCGCCGAGCGCGAGGCCGCCAAGATCCCCGACGTGCCGGCCGACACGCCGGCCAAGGAGGTCAAGAAGGCCGCGATCATCGGCGCCGGGACCATGGGCGGCGGCATCGCGATGAACTTCGCCAACGTGGGCATTCCGGTCACGGTCGTCGAAGTGGCGCAGGACGCGCTCGACCGCGGGCTCGGCATCGTGCGCAAGAACTACGAGGCCACGGCCAGCCGCGGCCGCATCACCGCGGCCGACGTCGACAAGCGCATGGGACTGATCACCGGAACGACGGACTTCAACGCCATCCGCGACGCCGACATCGTGATCGAAGCCGTGTTCGAGGAGATGCCGATCAAGAAAGAAGTCTTCGCCAGGCTCGACGGCATCGCCAAGGCCGACGCGGTGCTCGCCACCAACACCTCCACCCTCGACGTCGACGAGATCGCCTCGGCGACCAAGAGGCCGGAGAGCGTGATTGGCACCCACTTCTTCAGCCCCGCCAACGTCATGCGCCTGCTCGAGAACGTGCGCGGGGCCAAGTCGTCGAAGCCGACCGTGGCCACCGTGATGGCGCTGGGCCGGCGCATCGGCAAGGTGCCGGTGCTGGTCGGCGTCTGCCACGGCTTCGTGGGCAACCGCATGCTCCATCAGCGTGGCACCCAGGCCGAGAAGCTCTTGCTGGAAGGCGCGCTGCCCCATCAGATCGACAAGGTGCTGACCGACTTCGGCCTGCCGATGGGACCGTTCGCGATGAGCGACATGGCCGGGCTCGACGTGGGCTGGCGCATCCGCAAGGGCCTGGGGATGAAGTCGGCTATCGCCGACCGCATCTGCGAGCTGGGACGCTTCGGCCAGAAGACCGGCGCCGGCTACTATCGGTACGAGGCGGGCGACCGCACGCCGATCCCCGACAACGAGGTCGAGAAGATCATCGTCGACGTGGCGACCACCATGGGCATCACGCGGCGCCCGATCACCGACGAGGAGATTCTCCAGCGCCTGCTCTACCCGATGGTCAACGAGGGCGCCAAGATCCTGGACGAGAAGATCGCCATCCGGGCCAGCGACATCGACGTGATCTGGGTCTACGGCTACGGGTGGCCGGTCTACCGCGGCGGCCCGATGTTCTGGGCTGACCAGATCGGGCTGCGCGCGGTGCGCGACCGGATGCTCGAGTTCAAGAAGGCCAGCGGCGACGACTTCTGGACGCCGGCGCCGCTCCTCGATCGCCTCGCCAGCGAGGGGAAAGGCTTCGTGAACGCATGAGCGCGGTGGACGCCAAGAAGCTCTCGATGCCGGTGGGCGAGGCGATGTTCAGCCAGCGCTCGGTCCGCCGGCTCAAGTCCGACCCGGTGCCGATCGACCTGATCCACCTGATCCTGGAAGCCGCGGTGAAGGCGCCCAACGGCGGCAACCGTCAGCCCGGACGCTTCCTCGTGGTCACCGATCGCGCCAGGATCGAGGAGTTCGGCAAGATCTATCACGAGGCGTGGTGGGCCAAGCGCAAGGAAGAGAAGGGCTGGACGAAGAAGTCGGATATCCCCGCCGACGACAAGAGCTACACGTCGGCCGCCATCTTCGCCGACGAGATCGGCGAGGTCCCGGCGATCGTCTTCGCGTTCACGGTGGCCGGTGGCGGCGCGAACTCGATCCTTCCGGCGTGCCAGAACCTGATGCTGGCCGCCCACGCGCTCGGCCTCGGGTCGGTGCCGACCACGCTCCATCCCACCGTGATGGACCGCTTCCGCGATCTGTTCGACGTCCCCAAGGACGCCGCGTTCCACTTCTGCATTCCCCTCGGCTATCCGCGCGTCGAGCTGAAGCCGAGCGTCCGCCGGCTCACCGCGGAGACGTGCTTCCTGGACCGCTGGGACGGGAAGGTGCCCTGGGCATGAGCGATCACATCGGATTCATCGGGCTCGGCACGATGGGTGGCCCCATGGCCACGAACCTGGCCAAAGCGGGCGTTCCGCTCGCCGTCTACGACGCGAACGCGGCGGCGAGCGCGGCGGTGGGGGAGCTGCCCGGCGTCGTCGTCGTGGGATCTCCGGCCGAGGTCGCGTCGCGCGCGACGGTCGTGTTCACGTGCCTGCCCAACGACGCGATCGTCCGTGACGTCTATCTGGGCTCCAATGGTATCGCGTCGGGCGCGCGGCCTGGTCTCGTGACCTGCGACTGCTCGACGGTCAGCGCGGAGACGACGATCGAGCTGAACCGCGCACTGGCGGCACACGGCATCACGCACATGGACACGCCGATGCTGGGCTCGCAGCCTCAGGCCGTCTCCGGCGAGATCTTCTTCATCGTGGGCGGCGATCAATCGAAGCTGCCGGCGATCGCGCCGTATCTGTCGATCATGGGCAAGCTCCACATGCACGTCGGCCCGTCGGGGTCGGGGAACCGCGTGAAGCTGCTCCACAACGGATTGGCCGCGGTCGTCTCGGTCTCCGTCGCCGAAGCGCTGGCCGTCTGCGTGCAAACCGGCGTGGACCCGTACGTGTTCTACGACGTGGTCATGAACGGCGGCGGCATGGCGTATGGCCGCTACTTCGACCGCCGGGTCAAGCGCATGCTGGACGGCGACTTCTCCCCCACGTTCATGGTCGAGCTGATGCGCAAGGACGCCGGCCTCGCCCTCGACCAGGCCCGCGCCGCCAACGTCCCCACGCCGATGCTCGAGGAAACCAAGCGCACCTACGACGCCGCCGTCGACGCCGGCTGGGGCCGCGAGGACTTCTCCGGCGTCACCCACGTCATCGAGGGGCGCATCGGCCGGAAGATCTCGCAGAAGTAGCGCCGCTACCGCGCCACGAGACTTTCGAGCAGCGCGTCCGCGGTCGCGGCCTTCTCCAAAGCCCATGCGTGAGCCAGGACCCGGTCGCATCCGTCGGCTCCAAGCGCGGGCGAGGCGAGGCCGCGGAACTTCGCTTCGACTTCGGCGTCGGTCAGGGGGTTGGCGCGGTGGCCCTTCGGGTATCGCGTCTCCGCCGTCAGCTTCCGGCCGTCGGTGGTGGTGACGTCGATCCGGGCGCACGCCTCCGCCGGGTAGCGGCGGGTGAAGTCGGGGTCCTCGACCACCGTGAGCTTCTTGATCAGCGGGCGCAGCGACGGGTCCTGGATGCGTGAGGGCGTGTAGGTCGCGGGCGTGACCGCGCCGTCCTGCCACGCCGCGGCGACCAGGAACGGGGTGCTGTGGTCGGCGGTCTCGCGGGTCTTGGGATCCCACTTCTCGCCTTCCGACGCCGTTCGCCGGACCGCGTCGCCGTAGGTGGCCACGCGCGCGGACGCGATCTGGTCGGCGGCGACCTGGGACCGCAGCTCCAGCGCCAGGCCGATCGAGCCCTGCGTGTGGACCACCGATGGGTAGGCCTTGAAGCTGGTCGCGTTGATGCGGAACGGCTCGCCCCCGCCGCCGAAGCGTCCCCACTTCGGCGCCTCGATGCCGAGGTGTTGCCAGAGGCCGTCGCGGCCCTCGAACGGCGCGGGCGGGCCGGTCATCCCGTCCGCCGCGAGCTGGGCGGCGAAGACGCCGATGCGCACGGCCGCCGCGGTCGCGCAGCCCTTCCACATCGACAGCTCCCCGATCCGGGTGACCCCGAGCGGGACCCCGGACGTGATCGCGATCGAGATCGCGTGGCCGAGGGCCGCGGCGTCCAGCCCGAGGATCTGGCCGGCGCCGCACGCGGTGCCGATGCCGACGAACATCCCCTGGTCCCAGCCCTTGAGCGGCACCTCGTCGGCCAGCCGGCAGAAGACCTCGTGGGCCAGGACGATCGCGGTGATGACCGCGCGGCCGTCCGCTCCGCGCGCCTCGGCGGCGGCGAGCACGGCGGGGATCATGTCGCTCGGATGGCCGGTTCCCTTCGCGGCGTAGGTGTCGTTGCAGTCGAGGTAGCGGACGAGCGCGGTGTTGGCGAACGCGGCCATGTCCAGCGACGCCCGCTGCCGGGTGCCGAGGAGGCGCGCCGGAGGATCGCCCTGACTGCGAGCGGCGATGCGTCGCGCGACGACCGCGGGCTCGCCGTCGAAGGCGCCGACGCCGCAGCCCAGCGTGTCGATCAGCGTGCGCTTGGCCTGGTTGATCGCGTCGGCCGACAGATCGGCGTAGCGCAGCCGGAACGCGTAGTCGCTCAGGTATGCTGTCGTGGCGTCCATGACCCCTCCCCGCCGTATCGTGTGACGCTATTGTACGGAGGAATGACGATGAACGAGACACGCACGCTGGCCCGGTTCGTGGCGGAGACGCAATTCGGCGATCTGCCGCGCGGGCTCGTCGACAACCTGAAGCTCACCGTGCTCGATACCTTCGGCGCGGCCTTCGTCGGCGGAATGCAGCCGTGGACGCAGCGGATCGTGAAGGTCGTCCGCGCGCTCGGCGGCCCGCCCGACGCGTCGGTGATTGGCCACGAGTGGCGCACCGACGTCTCGCGGGCCGCGCTCGCCAACGGCGCGCTCATCGGCGCCTTCGAGTGCGAAGCGCTCACCGGGTCGCACGCCAGCGGCACCGTGCTGCCGGCGGCGCTGGCCGTCTCGGAGCGCGAGCGCCTCGACGGCCCCGCGTTTCTCACCGCGCTCGCCGTCGGCTTCGAGGTCTCGGCAAGGCTGGCGCGCGCGGCGGTCGGCCTCGAGACCGTGCGCGGATTTCACAACCCCGGCACGCAGGGGCCATTCGGCGCGGCGGCGGCGGTGGGCAAGCTCCTCGGCCTCGACGAGGAGCGTCTGACGAGCGCTCTCGGGATCGCGGGATCATCCGCCGCCGGACTGCTCGAGTTCGCGTGGAGCGGAGGCGACACCAAGCGCCTGCATCTTGGACGCGCGAGTCAGCTCGGGCTGGAGAGCGCGCTGCTCGCACGCGAAGGCGTGAACGGTCCGGCCACCGTGCTGGAGGGCCGCTCCGGCTACTTCAACGCGTTCTCGACGTCACCCGCGACGGACAAGCTCGTGGATGGACTCGGCACCGCGTGGGCGATCGAGCCCCCGTCGCTGAAATCGTACGCGTGCCACGTCACCCAGCAGGCGGTGGTGGCCGCGATCCAGGAATTCAAGCTCACGCAGCCTCTCGATGGAAAATCGATCACGCGTGTGGTGATCCGGGGCGCCCATCGCATCATGGAGGAGCGCCACTCCGAGCGGGAGCCGCGCGACGTGCTCGGGGGCCAGTACAGCCTGCCGTTCACCACCGCGGTGGCGCTGACCCGCGACATGTCGAATCCGCTCGTCTACGACGACGAAACGATCCGCGATCCACTCGTACGTGGCCTCGCGCGACGGATCGAGCTGGCGCCCGTCGAACACGACGGCCCCGAAACACCGCACGTGTGGCCGGCCGAGATCCTCATCAACGCCGGTGGTAGCCGCCATACGCTGCGGACGCGGCCGCACAAAGGCTCGCCGCACAACCTGTTCACGTGGGACGAAGCGTGCGAGAAGTTCCGCCGCTACACGATGACCACCGTCGCCGCGCAACGAGCGACGAGGATCATCGACGCGGTCAATGGCCTGGAGCCGCTAGCCGACATGGCTGAGATCGCCAGGCTCGTCTCCCTCGTCTGAGCTGAACCGGATATGCCTCTGAGGAGCGCGACGCTAGCGGCGGGCGAGCGGGCGCCCGGAGACCTTCGAGTACAGGATTTCAGGGGCGAGATCGGCGCCATTCGGCCAGGCGATCGTGCCGCCATCATCGACGAATGCCTCGCGAAAGCGGGTGAGCTCCCTGAGTGGCTCGAAAACACCGTCAAAGGGGGACAGCAGAGGTTCTAAATCGAGTTCTCCTTGTACACCGTCATCGAACCGTAGGAAGACGCGGTAACCCTCGAGCGGCCTGACCTCGACGACGTCCCTCAGCATGTCATCACCCCAGAGGAGGAATCGAGAGTAACGGTTCGCGCGCAACCGCACGCCGCCAATTTTCGCGTAGGAGTGCTCGATGGCGAAGCCCCCATTCCGCAACCAACCCGTACACCCGTCCTGGGAGGTGGCCCTCCAAGATCCGCATTGTCTCCACCGCTATTATCGCGCGGTCTTCAGCGTAGTGGACGTGGAAATGCGAGGGCGGATGGTCGCGGTAGCGCATGTAGATCGTGACGCCCAAGTATCGACTGATCTCCGGCATGGTCGAGTGCACACGGTAGGTGAGTTGGCGGGGCTTCGAAATGTCGAATCTTTGATACACCGTTTGGGAGACGAAGATCCAAGACGGCCTGTCCTACCGACCACGAGCGGCCAGCTCGGCCGTGGGGGACGGCCCAAGTGGTTTCTTGTTGCCCGGAGCTGACGTGGCCGATGCTCTGTGCGCTTCTCCCTGGCGTGAGCCCGGGAAGTGATGTGACGACGATCACTGCGGCGCTGAATGTCCTGGACGCTGGAATGGAAGGTTCCATCCGTGTAAATCGGTTTGATGGTGAGCCTCCACGCTTTACCGTCCGCTTCACAGCGTTCAGTGAAGAGGGTGGCGCTCAGTCGCCGCGGCCGGTTGAGGAGGACGAGGCGCTCAAGCGGCTACTGTCGGATGAAGTCGGCATCGATCCCGGACATGTTGACCAGATCATCCAGCGGTTGCGCGAAGAAGGGGCTGTCACCATCCCGAATGTTCATCTAACTTCGGCGTAGAGGCGAATGGCACGGTTGTAGCGCGTTTAGGCTGCGTCAGCTCGGCGGCCGGGCTGACGCAGCTGGCGGAAGTCCTCGAAGCCGGCTTCACACTTCGTTGCGCCAGATTTCTTCGATCGGCTCGCGCCGTCTCAACAGGCGCAGCGTCCCGTCAGACTCCAGCATGACCTCGGGCGCCTGCTGGTACGAGTTGTAGTTGAAGGTGGACATGGCCGCGCAGTAGGCGCCGGCGCCGCCGATGGTCACGAGGTCACCGATGGCGGGCCGGGGTCCGCGCCGCGGGCCGAGGGCTTCGGGATCGCCAGGGGCCGGAGTGAGGATGTCGCCGGACTCGCAGCACGGGCCGACGAAGATCGTATCGACCTCGTCGCGCCCATCGGCCAGCACGTGGATCGGATGCTGGGCGCCGTAGAGCGACGGGCGCGTGACCTCGGTCATCCCGGTGTCGAGCTTGGCGAAAAAGTAGCCGTCGCGGCCGGTGTCGACCACGTCGACGACGGTGGCCACCACGAAGCCGGCGTTAGCGACCAGGTAAGTTCCGGGCTCCACTTCCAGATGAAGGGCGCGGCCCTCGCGCTCGCGGAAGCCGAGCAGCTCGCCGCGCACGTGAGCGCCCACGTCGTCGAGATCGACCGAGACCTCGCCGGGCATGCGACCGACCTTGAAGCCGCCACCCAGATTCACGCCGCGCACTTCCGGGAGCTTGGCCGCGAGATCGAGGGTCATCCGGGTCACGCGCTTCCACACTTCGGGGTCGGTGCCCGAGCCGATGTGGCTGTGCAGACGGGTGAGATGCAGATCGTGGCGCTTGGCGATGGTCTTCACGTCGTCGAGGTACTCGTGCCAGATGCCGAAGCTCGCGGCGGGGCCGCCGGTGTTGGTTCGCTTGGCCGAGCCGCTGCCCAGCCCCGGGTTCAGCCTCACCGAGGCTTCGTGTCCCGGCGCGATCCGGCCCAGCTCCTCGAGCTGGTGGAGCGAGCAGGCGTTGAAGATCACGCCGCGCGCGAGGTGCTCGGCGAGCTGGCGCGACGGCATCTGCGAGGTGAGCTGGATCTGCTCCGGCGGAAACCCCGCGCGCAGCGCCCGGACGACCTCGTTGTCGCTGGAGGCATCCACGTGCAATCCGAGCGCGCGGAACACGTCGAGGACGCCGCGGCTCGGATTGGCCTTCATCGCGTAGCGCAGCGTGAACCCGAACGGCGCCGGGAACGCGAGCGCCCTCCTGGCCGCGTCCTCGAGGCCGGCGCGATCGTAGACGTAGCAGGGCGTGCCGAACCGCGTGCGAACCTCGGCCGCCGTTTCCTTGGAGAGCGCGGGTGTCGGAGTCATGGGTCCTCGCCGTAGGGGTAAGATGCGGTCGACACGTCGACATCGTCGCCTCGACGAATCGACGCCGTCAAGTGGGAAGCTTTGGGAGGTCAGTGTGAATCAGAGCCTGGGATTCGAACAGGTCGTGGAATCCGACCGCGCGCTGTGGCGGATCGAGACCGCGGGCGCCGGCCCGCAGGGCAGCCTGCCGCTCACCGCGGAGATGCTGATCGAGCGACCGAGCGGCGACATCTTCGGACTGACCCAGAACGCCGGCATGGGCTGGGACCCGCGCGAGCTGGGCCGGCCGCAGTTCCTGATGCTCAGCACCCAGGGCGGCATCCGCGCCCCTGACGGACGGCCGATCGCCCTCGGCTATCACACCGGTCACTGGGAGATCGGCCTGCTCATGCAAGCCGCGGCCGAGGAGCTCGCCAAGCTCGAATGCCTGCCGTTCGCGGCGTTCTGCTCCGATCCCTGCGACGGTCGCACCCAGGGCACGGTCGGCATGTACGACAGCCTGGCGTATCGAAACGATGCCGCCACGGTCTTTCGCCGGCTCGCGCGCTCGTTGCCCACGCGACGCGGCGTGCTCGGGGTCGCGACCTGTGACAAGGGGCTGCCCGCGATGATGATGGCGCTGGCCGCCATGCGCGAGCTGCCGTGCGTGCTGGTGCCCGGCGGCGTCACGCTGCCCGCGCGCGGGGCCGAGGACGCGGGGAAAGTCCAGTCGATCGGCGCGCGCTTCGCCCAGGGAGAGCTGACGCTCGAGCAGGCCGCCGATCTCGGCTGCCGCGCGTGCGGATCGCCGGGCGGCGGGTGTCAGTTTTTGGGGACAGCGGCGACGAGCCAGGTGATCGGCGAAGCGCTCGGGCTCTCGCTGCCGCACTCGGCGCTGGCCCCGTCGGGACAGCCGATCTGGACGGACATGGCCCGCCGCTCCGCGCGCGCGCTGGTCGCGCTCGCGCGCCAGGGGACCGGCGTGCGGGACATCGTCACCGACGCCGCGGTCGCCAACGCGATGGTCGTCCACGCGGCGTTCGGCGGCTCCACGAACCTGATCCTGCATCTGCCGGCGATCGCTCACGCCGCCGGCCTCCGACGTCCGACGATCGACGATTGGGTCGCGGTGAACCATCGCGTGCCGCGGCTCGTCGACACGCTGCCGAACGGTCCGCATCCCACCGTGCGCGCGTTTCTCGCCGGCGGTGTGCCGGAAGTGATGCTGCACCTGCGTCGCCTCGGCCTGCTCGATCTCGACGTGCTCACGGTGAGCGGCGAGCGGCTGGGGCGAGTGCTCGACTGGTGGGAAGCCTCCGAGCGACGGCAGGCGCTGCGCCACCGTCTCGGCGAGGCCGACGGCGTCGATCCCGACGACGTGATCATGGATCCCGACCGCGCCCGTGCGCGCGGGCTCACCAGCACGGTCACGTTCCCGCGCGGCAATCTCGCGCCCGAGGGCTCGGTGATCAAGAGCACCGCCATCGATCCGTCCGTGGTCGACGCCGACGGCGTCTATCGCAAGGTCGGCCCCGCGCGCGTGTTCACGCGCGAGCGCGACGCGATCGCCGCCATCAAGAACCGCGGCCCCGAGGGCATCAAGGCCGGCGACGTGCTGGTCCTGATCTGTCGCGGTCCGATGGGCGCGGGCATGGAAGAGATCTTCCAGATCACCACCGCGCTCCGTCACCTCTCGTTCGGCAAGCACGTGGCCGTCCTCACCGACGCGCGGTTCTCCGGCGTGTCCACGGG
>DATHGT010000119.1:0-7792 GCA_035317605.1 Candidatus Acidiferrum sp.
CCGGGCGCGACGACGTCACCGCGATGCCGTTCGGGATCGACACGCCCACGCTGTTCGCGATGGTGTTCGGCGTGCTCGGGCCCGTGAAGCTCGCCACCGGCGATCCGCGGCTGGCCTGGCACGTCGCGATCGCGACGACCATCGCGATCGGCGTGATCAAGACCGTGCTGGCCTTCGCGGGCGACTGGGTGAGGCTGGTCGTCCCGAGGGCCGCGCTGCTCGGCTCGATCGCCGGCGTGGCGATCCTCCTGATCGCATTCCTGCCGTTCCTCAAGGTGCTGGCCGATCCGCTCGTCGGGTTGACCGCGCTCATCGTGTTGCTGCTGGGACTCATGGGTCGGGTCCGCATGCCGCTCGGGATGCCGGCGGCGTTCGCCGCGGTGCTGGCGGGGGCGGCGGTGTTCTGGGGACGCGCGTGGAGCGGCTACGGAGCGGGGGCGAGTCATCTCGCCGACGCGTCGCTGAG
Organism: Candidatus Acidiferrum sp.; assembly: GCA_035317605.1. GTDB lineage: Bacteria > Methylomirabilota > Methylomirabilia > Rokubacteriales > CSP1-6 > DATHGT01. The sequence goes on from DATHGT010000119.1 coordinate 467, forward strand.
GCTCGCGCTCCCGTGGCCCACGCTCGACTGGCTGGCCGCGCTTCCGGCCACGCTGCCGTACCTCTCGATCGCGCTGCCGTTCGCGCTGCTCACCACGATCGGCGGCATCGACAACACCGAATCGGCCGCCGCGGCCGGTGACGAGTACCGGACCCGGGACATCCTGCTGACCGAGGCCATCGCGACTATCGTGGCCGGATTGTTCGGGGGCGTGGTCCAGAACACGCCGTACATCGGACACCCCGCGTACAAGGCCATGGGCGCCCGTGCGGGCTACACGCTGGCCACCGGGCTCGTGATCGGAATGGGCGCGATGACCGGCGTGCTCGCGCTGCTGGTCACCGCGCTTCCGGAGGCGGCGGTCGCGCCGATCCTGATCTTCATCGGTCTCGAGATCACCGCCCAGGCGTTCCTGGCGTCGCCCGCTCGCCACGGGCCCGCGGTCGCCCTCACGTTCGTCCCGGTCGCCGCGGCGGTCGTGATGATCCAGGCTGGCGGCGTCATCGCCGCGCTCGGCAAGCGGCCGTCGGACCTCGCCGGCGACGCCGCGCTGGGCTGGCAGACGCTCGCGATGCTGGGCAACGGGTTCATCTTGACCGCGGTGATCTGGGGCTGGGCGCTGGTGTCCCTCATCGACCGGCGCTTCGCGGTGACGGCGGCCCTGCTCGCGCTGGCCAGCGCGGCGACGCTCTGTGGGCTGATCCACTCGCCGCTGCCCAACGGCGCGCTGTTCTGGCCCTGGGCCGTGCCCACCCGCGCCACCCCGGCCCTCGCCGGCGCCTACGGGGTGGCCGCCGCGCTCTGCTGGATCGCCGCCATCCGCCAGTTCCCGCTGTCTTCGGGTTCCCACGCCCGGTAAGATCGAAGACGACTCGATCAGCGTCGCTCGGGGCAGCCCCCCTCCGAGGAGGATACGGGGATGAACATCGCGAGTTTACTTTCCAGGAAGGGTGTGAAGGTCGTGACCATCGGTCCCCACGATACGATCCGAGAGGCGCTGCGGAGGCTCGCCGAGCACAACATCGGCGCGCTCGTGGTCGTCGACGGGCAGGGAGGGCTGGCGGGGATCGTCTCCGAGCGCGACATCGTCCGCGCGCTGGTCCGGAGCGAGGCCATCCTGGGCGAGGCGATCGGGGCGATCATGACTCGCGACGTCATCGTCGGCACCTCGCAGGACGATCTGGTGGCCGTGGGCACCACGATGACCGAGCACCGCATCCGTCACCTGCCGATCGTCGAGGGCGGCCGCCTGCTCGGCATCATCTCGCTCGGCGACGTGGTGAAGGCCCAGCGCGACCAGTACCAGGGTGAGGTCGACACGCTGCAGTTCCAGATCCTCAACGAAGAGGACGTGAAGGCGCCGCGAGCGTCCTGATGGTGGAAGTGTCGATTCCGGGCACGCCGGAGCGGCGTCCGGGCACGCCGGAGCGGCCGCTGCGGGTCGCGATCGTCGGCGCCGGGCCTACCGGGTTCTACGCGGCCGACCATCTGCTGCGGCAGGAGGGCGCGGTCGTCGAGGTCGACCTCTTCGATCGGCTGCCCACCCCGTTCGGGCTCGTCCGCCTCGGGGTGTCGCCGGATCATCAGAAGATCAAGTCGGTGACCGCGGCCTTCGACAAGGTGGCCGCCAATCCGCGCTTCCGATTCTTCGGCCACGTGGAGCTGGGCAAGGACGTCGAGCTCGAGGACTTGCGGCACCACTACCACCAGATCCTCTACTGCACGGGCGCGCAGACCGATCGGCGCATGGGCATCCCCGGCGAGGACCTGCGCGGCAGCCATCCCGCGACCGAGTTCGTGGCCTGGTACAACGGGCATCCCGACTTCCGCGATTGCCAGTTCGATCTCACCCAGGAGCGGGTGGCGGTGGTGGGCGTCGGCAACGTCGCGGTCGACGTCGCGCGCATCCTCTGCCGCACCCCCGAGGAGCTGGCCACGACCGACATCGCCGACTACGCGCTGGAGGCCCTGCGCGCGAGCCGCGTGAAGGAGGTCTACCTGCTGGGGCGGCGCGGACCGGCGCAGGCGGCGTTCACCAATCCCGAGATCAAGGAGCTGGGCGAGCTGGCGGACGCCGACATCACCGCGCGTCCCGAGGAAGTCGAGCTGGACGAGCTGACCCGCGCCTCGCTGGAGCGAACGCCCGACCGGGCGACGCTGAAGAAAGTCGAGATCCTGCGCGGATATGCCGAGCCAAAGCCGAGAACCAAGTCGAAGCTCCTGACCGTGCGCTTCCTGGTCTCGCCGACCGAGCTGGTCGGCGACGAGACTGGCGGCGTGGTGGCGATGCGGTTGGTGAGGAACCGGCTCGAGGCCACGCCCATGGGAACGCTCCAGCCCAAACCGACGGGCGAGACCGAAGACTTGCCGGTCGGGCTCGTGTTCCGATCGGTCGGCTACAGGGGCGTGCCGCTGCGCGGGGTGCCGTTCCACGAGAACTTTGGCGTGATCCTCAACGAGCGCGGGCGTGTGATCGATCCGGATACCAAGCAGCCGGTGGCGGGAGAGTACGCGGCGGGCTGGATCAAGCGCGGGCCCAGCGGAGTGATCGGGACCAACAAGCCCGACGCCGCCGAGACCGTGGCCTGCATGATGGAAGACCGCGCCGCGGGGCGCGTGCTCCGTCCGGAAGCTCCCGAGCCCGAGGCGGTCGACGCGCTGCTCCGCCAGCGTCAGCCGCTCTGCTTCTCGTACGGGGACTGGCGCCGGCTCGACCAGCTGGAAATCGCCGCCGGCCAGCGAACCGGCCGGCCCCGCGTCAAGTTCACTTCGGTAGAGGACATGACCGCCGCCCTCGGCCATCGTGCTGAATAGTCGCTTGACCCCTTTCGTCGTAGGAGTGTTAAATGCTGTGAACATCATCACAAGCAGACAAGGAGACCGCATGAGCATCGTCGGCAAGACCCTCACCGCCGCCGTGGTCGCGGCCGCGCTCGTGGTCGGAGCCGGCGCCACGCTCGCCTCGGCCCAGGACACCTGGAAGGAGTGCGAGGACGCCAAGTACAAGACCCTGAAGGGCGCGGGCACCGCCGCCGCCGGTAAGAAGTCGGCGGAGACGAACTGCGTCACCTGCCACGGCGCCTCCGGCAAGGGCGACGGGGTGGCTGCCGCCGCGCTCAATCCCAAGCCCGCGGACTGGACGTCGGCCAAGGTGAAGGGCGATGCCGACGGCGTGCTCTTCTGCAAGATCGCGAACGGCAAGGGCCCCATGCCGCCGTGGAAGCATCTCCCCGAGAAGGAGCGCTGGGACCTCATCGCCCACATCCGCAGTCTTCAGGGCGGTCCCGCCAAGAAGTAACGCCGAGCCGTCGATCGCTCGAACGCCCCGCGGAGGCAACTCCGCGGGGCGTTATCATTTCACGGTGCGTCTGGCCACCATCGATCTCGGAAGCAATACCGTCCGCTACCTGCTCGTCGAGGTGAATGATCGCGCGGGCTGGCGGACCCTCGATCAGGATCAGCGTGTCACCCGGCTCGGGCAGGGGCTCGCGGACACGGGACGGCTCGGCGAGGCGCCGATGGCGCGCACGGGAGCGACGGTGGTCGAGTATGCCGAGCGCGCGCGGCGTCTCGGGGCCGCCGACGTGTTCGTGGTCGCGACCAGCGCGGTCCGCGAGGCCGCCAATGGGGGCGAGTTCGTCGCCGGGCTCGAGCGCGCGGCGGCGGCGCGCGTGAGGATCGTCAGCGGCGAAGACGAAGCGCGGCTGACCGTCCGCGGGGTGCTCGCCGGACTGCGCGGACTGAGCGATTTACGGGGCCCGCTCGTGGTCTTCGACATCGGCGGGGGCAGCACCGAGTTCATCCTCTGGCGCGACGGCGCGGTGGTCGCCGCCACGAGCTTGAGACTGGGCGTCGTCCCGCTGGCCGAGCGCTATCCGTTTCCCGGACCCGTCGACCCGAGCCAGTATCGACGGCTCGAGGACGAAGTGCGTGAGCGGCTCGCGCGTGAGATTCCGCCTGATGTGGCGAGCGCCGTCGTCGCCACGCTGGTGGGCACGGCGGGGACGGTGACCACGCTCGCCGCGCTCGACCTCGGCCTCGACGCCTACGACGCGGCGCGGGTGCAGGGATACCGGCTGACGCGCGCCGCGGTGAGCCGCCAGCTCGCGCGGCTCATGGCGCTCACCGTCGAGGGGCGCGCGGATCTTCCGTGCCTCGAGCCCGGCCGCGCGGACCTGATCGTCCCCGGCGTGGCGATCGTCGTCGCCACGCTGGACCGCTTCCGCGTCGACGCGCTGGTGGTGAGCGACTGGAGTCTGCGCGAAGGGATCGTGGCCGAGTGGCTGGAGTCACACGCGTGAGACGGCTGCTGCTGCGCCTGGCCGACCGTCCGCGGATCGGCGCGACGATGGATCGCCTGGCGCTCACCCGGCGCTTCGTCCGGCGATTCGTGGCGGGGCGGGAAGCCGGCGACGCGCTGGCCGTCCTCGGCGCGCTCGACGAGAGCGGCCTCACCAGCGCGGTGACCTGCCTGGGCGAGAACGTGGGGGTCCCCGCCGACGCCGAGCGCGCCACCGTGACGTACCTCGGGCTCCTGGAGGCGATCGGCCAGCGCAAGCTCCGGACCACACCATCGCTCAAGCTCACCCATCTCGGGCTCGACCTCGACGAGGGGCTGTGCGTGGGCAATCTCATGCGCGTGGTCGCGCGCGCGGGCGAGGTCGGCACGCGCGTGTGGATCGACATGGAATCGTCGCGCTACACCGAGCGCACGCTCGACCTCTACGCGCGGCTGCGTCCGGCGCATCCGCAGCTCGGGTGCGTGGTGCAGGCGTACCTGAGACGCACGCCCGGAGACGTCGAGCGGTTGATCGCCCTCGGCGCGACCGTGCGCCTCTGCAAGGGCGCCTATCGCGAGCCGGCGGCCCTGGCCTATCCCGACAAGCGCGACGTGGACGCGAGCTACGCGCGACTGGCCGAGCGGCTGCTTGATCCCGACGCCCTGGCCCGCGGCGTGTACCCGGGCTTCGCGACTCACGACGAGCGTCTGCAGCGTCACGTGCGGCAGCTCGCCGCGGAGCGAGGGATCGCCGCCGACCGCTTCGAGATCCAGATGCTCTACGGCATCCGGCCCGACCTGCACGCGCGGCTGCGGGACGCGGGGGTCGCCCTGCGCGTGCTCGTGCCCTTCGGCGAGGACTGGTACGGCTACTTCATGCGCCGCCTCGCCGAGCGCCCGGCCAACCTGTTGTTCCTGCTGCGGCACGCCGCCCGCCGCTGACATTCCGTGAGAGAGCCGGGCCGCCCGTCACCCTCTCTTCAAGGGCGACGCGCCGTCTCAGTGCCCAGGCGTGCCCGAGGTCACGGTCCCCGGCGGCTGGGCGTCGAACCAGTGGAAGTACCGGAGGTACTGCGCGATCTCGGTGTCCGAGAGGTTCTGGTTCGGCATCGGCAGGTTGTTGTATTCCTTCAGCATCGCCTTCGCCACGGGATCGCTCTCGAGCATCTTGTCGGGTGACTTCAGCCAGCGCGTCAGCCACGCGTCGTCGCGGCGCTTGGTGATCCCGGCGAGATCCGGACCGAGCTTCTTGCCCTGGCCCACGGAATGGCACGCCAAGCACTTGCTCTCGAAGTTGGCCTTGCCCTGGAGCGCCGCCGGGTCGGTGGGCGTCGGCGTGGCCGGGATGTTGTGGTGCTCGAGCTCGGCCTCCTCGGGCTTCGCCGTCGTGGAGATGAGGCCGATGGCCCCCTGGGAGGCGTTGGCGAAATGGTGATCGACGATGATGTACGCGCCGTCCTCGGGGATCAGGAACTCGACGATCGCGCTGTTCGACGAGCCGAGCAACACCGTCTGCATGCCCCGGAACTGGTTGTCGGGATTCCCCTCGATCCACACGCGATCGAAGATCGTCCCCACGACGGGAAAGCTCGAGGTCTTGCTCGGACCCACGTTGAGGACGTAGAGCCGTATCCGCTCGCCGTTCCTGGCCGGCAGCGGCCGCTTCACCATGCCGTTGTGGACGCCGTTGAAGACGGTGTACGTCGGCTGGGCCGAACGCAGGCGTTCTCCGTCGAGGACGTGGAGCGGCCCACCGCCGGCCTGGCGCCGGTCGGGGTCGGCCTTGGCGTAGAACTCGCTCTGCACGATCACGTACTCGCGGTCGGCCTTGGTCGGATATCCGCCTCGGGGCTCGACGACCACGGCGCCGTACATTCCCGACGCGATGTGCTCGAGGATCATCGGCGTGCCGCAGTGGTACATGAAGACACCCGGGTAGTTCAGCGTGAACTCGAACTCGATCGTCTGCCCGGGCGCGATGGAGCGGTACTTGTCCTGCGGCGACACCATCGCCGCGTGGAAGTCCATCGAGTGCATCATCGGCGCCGCCGTCAAGCGGACGCCGGGCACGGTTTCGCCGCTGCGGTTCGTCATCTTGAACTTGATGCGATCTCCGACGCGTGCGCGGATCGTCGGCCCCGGCACCTGGTCGCCGAACGTCCAGGCGCTGAAGCGCACGCCCGGCGCGATCTCGACGATCTTGTGGGTGGTGTCGAGCCGGATTTCCTTCACCGGTGCCGGGTCGAGCGGCTTCAGGGTCGCGGTGGTCGAGAGCGCGCTGCCCGCGGTAAACGGACCGCTGGCCGGCTCGGTGCTCACCCGGGCCGGCTTCGGCCGCAGGTCCATCTTTGCCGGGTCGTAGGGGTCGGAGGCCGTGGGCGGCCGTCCCTCGCACGCGCCGAGGCAAACCGCGGCGGCCAGCGTCCATCCCAAAACCGGCACGCGTCCCCTCCGATGCACGCGCGGAGTATAAGGTCATTTGACAGGGTGTCGGGGCCACGACTATCCTTGTCGGGATGGACGAGATCGCGGTCTTGGTCCTCAATCAGACGTTCGAGCCGCTGCAGTTCACCAACGCCCGTCGTGCGATCATCCTGCTCCTGAGCGGCAAAGCCGAGCCCGTGGAGGCCTCCCCGCGGGTGCTGCGCTCACCGTCGCGCGCGTTTCCGCTGCCTGCGGTGATCCGCCTCGGCGTGTATATACGCAAGCCGTTCCTCGACAGGGTGGCCTTCAACAAGAAGAACATCCTGCGGCGGGACGGCTATACCTGTCAGTACTGCAATCGGCGAGGGGAGCGGCTCACCGTCGACCACGTCATCCCCCGCTCCCGCGGCGGCGACACCTCCTGGACCAACGTGGTAGCGGCGTGCCTGCGCTGCAACCTCCGCAAGGGCAATCGGCTCCTCGACGAAGTCCCCATGCGTCTGCTGCGTGAGCCCGTGCATCCCAAGTTCGTGTTCTCCACCCACATGCTCAAGCACCCGCACGCGAGCTCGCTGATCGATTCGTGGCGGAAGTACCTGGTCGCGGCGCTGTAGCCGGCGCGG
>DATHGT010000120.1:0-5278 GCA_035317605.1 Candidatus Acidiferrum sp.
GTCGAAGTGGCGGGTGGCGGCGGCGTCCAGGCTGCGCTGGAACTTCCGGTAGCAGGCCAAGAACTCGCGGCCGCGCGGGGTCAGCCGCATGCCGCTGCGCAGGGTGCCCTTGGGCGAGCGGGCCACCAGCTCGAACCCGGCGGCATGCTCCAGCTCTCGCAGATAGCCCCAGGCGTTGCGGTACGACATGTCGAACTCGGCCGCGGCCTGGCGGAGCGAGCCGCGCTCGTCGATCAGCTCGAGCAGGCGCGCGCGCCCGTCGCCGAACTTGAGGCGGCTGCCGAAGACGACCCACACTCGCAGCTTCGGTTTCACGGCATGACACTGTAGCACCGGCCGTCCTCCGTCCATGCGGGCCCGCCCCGGCTTGATTGTGTTCCGCGAGACCTATATAACGTGAAGCCTATACGGGCGGCGCCATGACCGGCTCCGCTGGAAGGGGCGGCTCGATGGCTCGCTTACTCTTCGTGCTCGTGGCTGTCCTGGCTCTCGCCGCCCCCGTGGGCGCCCAGGCGCCGCCGACCACGGTCATTCTCTCCACCACGACCAGCACGCAGGACTCCGGACTGCTCGACGTGCTGGTGCCGATGTTCGAGCGGAAGTCCGGCTTCACGGTGAAGACGATCTCGGTCGGTACCGGCCAGGCCCTCGCGCTGGCCGCGCGCGGCGAGGCCGACGTCACGCTCGCCCACGCGCCCTCGCTCGAGAAGAAGTACGTGACCGACGGCAAGATGACGAACCGCCGGCTGGTCATGTACAACGACTTCGTGGTCATCGGGCCCGAGGACGATCCGGCCAGGATCAAGGGCGAGAAGAGCGCGCTGGCCGCGTTCAAGAAGATCGCCGCCGCCGGATCCCGCTTCGTGTCCCGCGGCGACAAGTCGGGCACGCACGTGCTCGAGCAGGGCCTGTGGAAGCAGGCCGGCGTGACACCATCGGGCGCCTGGTGCATCGAGTCGGGGCAGAGCATGGGCGCCACGCTGGGCATCGCCGACGACCGCAAGGCCTACACGCTGACCGATCGCGCCACCCTGCTCGCGTTCAGCAAGCGGGTCCGGCTCGTGATCATGGTCGAGGGCGATCGTCCGCTGCTGAACATCTACTCGGTGATGGAGGTCAACCCGGCCAACCGGCCGCGCGTGAACGCAGCCGGCGGCAAGGCCTTCGCGGAGTTCATGCTGGCGCCGGAGACGCAGGCCGTCATCAAGACGTTCGGTGTCGACAAATACGGACAGGCCCTCTTCGTGCCCATCGCGGGCAAGAAGGACGAAGATTTCTAAGTCATCGGCGCGGGCGGACGTCCGCATGCGCGGCTTCCCCAGACGCACGGACGTCGACGACGCCTGCCGTCTCGTGCGCGAGCTGGCGCGGCCGCTCGATTCGGAAACGGTCGGACTCGACGACGCGGTCGGGCGCGTGCTGGCGGACGACGTCGTCGCCCGCGTCCCCGTGCCCGGCTTCGCGCGCTCGGCGATGGACGGCTACGCCCTGCGCGGCGAGGAGACCTTCGGCGCGTCCGACTACAACCCGCTGACCTTCCGCCTGATCGGCGAAGCCATGCCGGGCCGCCCGTATCCGGGCGTGGTCGACGCGGGACAGGCCGTGCGGATCATGACGGGCGCCCCGGTGCCCGCGGGGGCCGACGCGGTGATGATGGCCGAGTACGCGAGCGAGGACGAGTCGGGCAAGAGCGTCGCGGTCACGGAGCCCGTGCCGCCCGGCCGGCACGTCGGTCACGTCGGAGAGGACATCGAAGCCGGCCAGCCGCTGCTCGCGCGCGGACGGGTGCTGCGACCGCAAGACGTGGGCGTGTTGGCATCGGTGGGCGTCGCGATCATCCCCGTGATTCGTCGGCCGCGCGTGCGGCTGGTGATCACCGGCGACGAGCTGCTGCCGCCGGGCTCGACGCCGGCCGGCGCCCACATCGTCGACTCGAACTCGGTGATGCTCGACGGGCTGATCCGTCGCGACGGCGGCGTTCCCGTGCGCGACGCGATCGTCCCCGACCGGCGCGAGGCGGTGGAGGCGGCCATCCTCGATCCCCGCGGCGACGTGGTGCTGGTCTCGGGCGGCTCGTCGGTGGGTGCGGAGGACTACGCGCCCCTCATCGTCGCCGAACACGGAGAGCTGCTGGTGCACGGCGTGGCCCTGCGCCCGGCCAGCCCCGCCGGGCTGGGGCGGATCGGCCACCGATTGGTATTCCTGCTCCCCGGCAATCCCGTGTCGTGCCTGTCCGCCTACGACTTCTTCGCGGGGCCGGCGGTGCGGTTGCTGGGCGGTCGGGCCGCCGAGTGGCCGCACCGCCAGGTCCGCGCTCCGCTCGCCCGGAAGATCGCCTCGGCGGTGGGACGGGTCGACTACGTGCGCGTTCGCGTCACCGGGGACGGCGTCGAGCCGCTGGCCATCAGCGGGGCCTCGATCCTCTCGTCGACGATTCGCGCCGACGGGTTCGTCATCGTGGCCAAGGACAGCGAGGGACACGCGCCCGGTGACGAGGTGCTCGTCTACCTGTATGACTGAGGGAACACCATGAGCACGCGCGTCGGCTCCGGCCGTGAACAGGAACAGTTCCTCGACGTGATCGACCGCGACGAGGCGGAGCGGCGGTTTCACGCCGCCCTCGACCTCGCTCCGGTGGGTGAAGACGTCGTCGCGTTGAGCGAGGCGCTGGGCCGGGTGCTGTCGCAGGACGTGGCCGCGCCCGTCGACGTGCCGTTCTTCGACCGGTCGAACGTCGACGGCTACGCGGTGCGCGCGGCCGACACGTTCGGCGCCCAGGAAGAACGCTCACGCCGCCTCGCCATCAACGACGAATCGATCGCCGCCGGCGTGGTGCCTGGCGCCGAGGTCCAGCCCGGGACGGCCACCGTCATCGCCACCGGCGGCATGGTGCCGCGCGGCGCCGACGCGGTCGTGATGGTGGAGGATACCGTCGTGGTGGGCGATGAAGTCCACGTGCTCCGGCCGGTCGCGCCGGGGGCGGCCATCAGCTTCGCGGGATCCGACATCGGCCGCGGCGAGATCGTGCTGCGGCGTGGAGAAATCCTCAGCTCGCGCGAGACCGGGGTGCTGGCCGCGCTCGGCGTCGAGCGGGTGACCGTGCACCGGCGCCCGCGCGTGGCGATCCTCTCCACCGGGGACGAGCTGATCGCGCCCGGGCAGCCGATGCGCCCCGGCCTCGTCTACGATTCCAACGCCACGATCCTCGCCGACGCGGTGCGGGAGCTGGGTGGCGAACCCGTGGCGTTCGGCATCGTCCCCGATCAGGAGCCGCCGCTGCGCGCGACGCTCACGGCCGCGCTCGAGCACGACGTGGTCCTGCTCTCCGGGGGGACCTCGAAAGGTGCTGGCGATCTCTCGTACCGCGTGGTGGCCGATCTCCCGCCGCCGGGGATCATCGTCCACGGCGTCGCGCTCAAGCCGGGCAAGCCGATCTGCCTGGCCGCCACGCGCGTGGCCCCCGATCGACCGGCGGTGCCGGTGGTGATCCTGCCCGGGTTTCCGACCTCGGCGATCTTCACGTTTCACGAGTTCGTGGCGCCGATCCTCCGCGCCCTCGGCGGCCGGCCGCACGAGACGACCGCGACGACGGCCGCCCGCATGCCCGTCCGGGTGAACTCCGAGCGCGGCCGCACCGAGTACCTGCTGGTCAACCTCGTCCACGGGCCGCACGGCCTGGCCGCCTATCCGATGGGCAAGGGCTCGGGCTCGGTCACCGCGTTCAGCCGGGCCGACGGGTTCGTGACCATCCCGCGTCTGTCCGAGCAGCTCGACGAGGACACGCCGGTCGCCGTCCAGCTCCTCGGGCGCACGGTGGAGCCGGCGGATCTCGTCGTCATCGGCAGCCATTGCGTGGGCCAGGATCTGCTGCTGAGCCTGCTCAGCCGCCGCGGATTTCTCGTGAAGTCGATGGCCGTGGGCTCGACGGGCGGGCTCGTCGCGGTGCGCCGCGGGGAGTGCGACCTGGCCGGCGTCCACCTGCTCGATCCCGAGACGGATACCTATAACGCTCCATTCCTGGGTCCCGGCCTCACCCTGGTCAAGGGGTACTCGCGCCTGCAGGGGTTCGCCTTCCGGGCGGACGACGCGCGGTTCCGCGGCAAGACCTTGGAGGACGCGGTGGGGACGGCGCTGGCCGATCCCACCTGTCACATGGTCAACCGCAACCGCGGCAGCGGGACGCGCGTGCTCATCGACCGGCTGCTCACGGTGGGGGACGAGCACCGCCAGCCGCCGGGGTTCTACGTCGAGGTCAAATCCCACAATGCGGTGGCCGCCGCGGTCGCCCAATCGCGCGCGGACTGGGGCATCGGCATCGAGACCGTGGCCCGCGACGCCGGGCTCGGGTTCATTCCACTACGCGAAGAAGAGTTCGACTTCGTGGTCCCCACCGCGCGTCAGGATCGACCGGCCATCCGCGCGTTCCGCGCGCTGCTGGAGGAGCCGGCGACGCAAGATCTGCTGGCGCGGCACGGCTTCCGCAGATCTCCGTGACTCGCCGCGCCGGCCCCGGCGACTTTGGGGACTTCGCCAGGCCGGGAGCCGTCGTCGCGCGAGCGTCTCAGACGCCGGCCACGCCCTGTAGCTCGTCGGCCGGGGTGCCGTGTTTCCACGGTGTCGCCACCGGGTGGTCGACGAGCAGGCAGTCGTCGGGCAGGCACTCGATCGGTCTGAAGTCGCGGTGGGCGATGTAGCCCGGGCGCTTGAAGCGACGGATGTGGTTGGACACCGCGCAGAGGCTCAGGTAGACGGCCACCCGGTTCCACGGTGACAGGTTCGACGTCGAGGCGTGGACCAGGCAGCCGTGGAAGAGGATCATCGAGCCCGGCGGGCCTTTAGGCGCCACCAGGCCGCCGCGCGCGACCAGCTTCGTGATCGTGGCGTGATCGATCGTCCACAACGGATAGCTGGTGGTCCTCGTGTCGTGGCCGGCCTCGATCACGCCGAGCGTGTGGCTGCCGGGGATGAACATCAGCGGCCCGTTGAACTCGTTGACCTCGTCGAGGAAGATCGCCACGTTCATGGCGCGGGCCTCGGGCATCAGGTCGTCGTTGGTCCAGGTGCCGTAGTCCTGGTGCCACTGCCAGACGTCGCCGTCGAAAGCCATCTTGCCGTTGACCTTGAACTGGTGCATGTACACGCCCTCGCCGAAGAGCTGGGTGACCGGCTCGATCATGCGTGGATGTCGGGCCAGCCGGGCGAACGGCTCGGAGTACATGTGCACCGCGAAGGCCGTGCGCACCGCGTCCGAGCCCTTCTCGCGCACGTTCTCGGGCCG
>DATHGT010000121.1:0-2626 GCA_035317605.1 Candidatus Acidiferrum sp.
CGCCGAACGGCATCGGGCTCTCTCCCGATGAGCGCACGCTCTACGTGGTCGAGACCCCGACCGCGCGCTGCTGGGCGTTCCCGCTCTCCGGTCCTGGCCAGATCGAGTCGGCGAAGGGCGTCTTTCGCGGCGACCGGGCCACGCTGGTCGCCGGGCTCGGCGGCTATCAGATGTTCGACTCGCTGGCCGTGGACGGCGAGGGCCACGTTTGCGTGGCCACGCCGATCACCGGCGCCGTCACCGACATCTGGCCCGACGGCAGCCGCGTCGACCAACACGTGCTGCCCGATAGCCTGGTCACCAACGTGTGCTTCGGCGGCCCCGACCTGCGCACCGCCTACGCGACCCTGTCGATGGGCGGCATGCTGGTCGCCTTCGAGTGGCCGCGCCCCGGCCTGCCGCTCAATTACGCGGCGGCGGGCGCCCACTGACGCTCGCTTCTCGCCCCCTCGGAGCGCGCGTTTCCAATCGGTCCGGTGACGTGCTATTTTTCCCGCACAACCAATTCGTGCCGGAGGGCGTGTTCCCATGAAGGATCTGAAGATCTGGATGAACGGCAAGCTCGTGTCCCAGGCGGACGCTGTGTTGCCCGTCAACAGCGCGGCCGTGTTCTACGCCACCAACGTGTTCGAGGGGCTCCGCGCGTACTGGAACGCCGGGGACGAGGAGCTGTACGCGTTCCGGCTCCAGGAGCACTTCGCGCGCCTGCGCGAGTCGGCCAAGATGATGCGCTTCGAGGTGCCCTACAGCGACGTCGACCTCTACGAGGCCGTGCGCGAGGTGCTTGCCGGCAACGAGATCCGCGGCGAGGACATCCACATGCACATGGTGACGTATGTGCTCGGCGCCGGGCTCGAGACGACGGGGCCGACCGGGCTCTACATCAATCCGCGCCGGCGGCCACGCGTGCCCGAGAACAACGGGCTGCGCTGCTGCATCACCTCGTGGGACCGCACGTCCGACAACGCGATCCCCATCCGGCTGAAGTGCGGGGCGAACTACCAGAACGGACGGCTGGCCACGCTGCAGGCCAAGGCCGACGGGTACGACTCGCCGATCTTCCTGAACCGCCACGGCACGGTGGCCGAGGGCAGCGGGGCGACGCTGTTCATCGTGCGCAAGGGCCGGCTCACGACCCCGCTCATGACCAGCGACATCCTCGAGAGCATCACGCGCGCGACCCTGATCGAGAACATCTGCCCGGACCTCGGCATGGACGTGTACGAGCGGGAGATCGCGCGCACCGAGCTGTACGTGGCCGACGAGGCGTTCTTCTGCGGCAGCGGCTACGAGATCACCCCGATCCTGTCCGTCGACGGCTTCCCGCTCGGCGACGGTAAGGTCGGCCAGATCACCCAGCGCCTCTACAACGCCTACATGGACATCGTCCGCGGCGCGAACAAGCGCTACTCCGAGTGGCGCACCCCCGTCTACCGCCCGATCGTCGTCTAGACCCTCCGGAGGGGGCGTCGCGCCGGCGCGCCTGCGGCGCGACGCCCCCCTCCAGCATCAGCCGCGGCAAGCTGTTTCCGATCGAGAGCTGACGGCGCCCTGTTTGCAACGATATCGATGCATGGCCACGCTGGTCCATCGACTTTCGACGGCTCTGCGGCTCGGCGAGACCGTATATGCGGGCGAAGTCTGGGGTGAGCGTCGCGACGATGGCCTCTGGCATGGCTGGATCGAGTTCGTTCCGTCGGATGGCGGCCGTGTCCTGAGGACCGGGCAGGAGACGTCCCAGAGCAACCTCGAGGCGCTCACGTACTGGGCGACGGGTCTCGAACCGGTCTATCTCGACGGCGCGCTCGCGCGAGCCATCGGCCATCAACGCGCGGCCTGAAGGCGTCCGCCCGCCAATAGGAGAACCATGATGATGACGATCGTGACGCACGTGACGTTGAGGGAAGGTAGCGAACCTGAATGGGATGCGATCATGCGCGACCGGATGGCGGTGGCCTGTGATCGCCCAGGTTGGATGGGCGGCCAGCTCATGATCCCGATCGATGGCCTGAACAAGCGCGTGATCGTCGGCACGTGGGAAACGCGCGCGGCCTGGGAGGCCTGGCACAACGATCCCGAGTTCCGACAGACGCGCGCGCAGCTCGAAGGACTCGAAGCCGCCCCGGGCCAGCACTGGTGGCACGAGGTCATCGACGACATCCGGCGGGGGGGCGACGCTCTCGAAGAGGCCGCTTGACGACGCGGCGCCGAGGGACTATCCCTAGGCGCCATGAGCACACCAAACGATCCGGCGTGGGCGTGGGAAGAGACGCGGTGGCGTAGCGGTGTAGAGAAAGTCAGGGCGGGGCGATCGATGCGTCCCAAGCGCTGGAAGAACGGCGCGCGCGTCTGCGTGGCGCTGTCCTTCGATCCCGATCACGAGACGTCCACCCTGCGCATGGGGTCGGTGTCGCCCGGGCAGCTCTCCCAGGGCGAGTACGGCTATCGCGTGGGGGTGCCGCGCATTCTCGAGCTGCTCAAGCGACACGACATCAAGGCCTCGTTCTTCGTCCCCGGCGTGGTCGCGCTGATTCATCCCGACGAGCAGCGGCGGGTCGTCGCCGAGGGGCACGAGGTCGGCATGCACGGGTGGATCCACGAGTTCACCAGCGAGCTGCCGCGCGAC
>DATHGT010000122.1:0-3223 GCA_035317605.1 Candidatus Acidiferrum sp.
TGTTCTACGGCCTCGCGTTCGGTCTCGGCGGGCTCGGGGCCGCCGCGCTGGGGCACTTGGCCGACCTCACCAGCATCTCGACGGTCTACCGGCTCACGCCCTTCTTGCTCTTGCTGGGCCTGCTGACGGCGCTCCTTCCGCAACACCCGGGACGGCGCGCCCCATGAACACCCTCTTTCCTTCCCGCTAATGATCCTCGCGGAATTGGTTGACGGGGTCTCACGTCGGGGGTCGAGCGCCGATTTCGCAGAAAAGAGGAGCGAAGCTCCCCTTTTCGAGGACCCAGGCCAGCCGACCTCCGACGTGAGACCCCGTCAACCAATTCCGCGAGCTCCATTAGCCGTCGCTGAAGAGTGACGGAACGAACGTATATGGATCCGCGGGCTCGGTGAGGAGCGCTTGCTGCCTCGGGGTGAGTGTGACATCGGGCGGCGGAAGGACCCGAGCCCGCGACCAGGCCATGTGGGAGACGCAATATTTGTAGAGCAGCGTCCGCCGCTCGTGGTCGGCCCTCCACGGGGCTGTTCCATGCATCACGGCCTCGGAGAACAACACGACCGACCCCGCCGGTATCGCCGGGATGACCACGCAGGCGGCGCTCGAAGGCGCCTCGTGGATCTGGCGCGGCAGCTTGAAGTTGCTCTTGTGACTCCCGGGGATGCACCAGAATCCGCCGTACGCCGGTCCGGCGTCGGCGAGATTCCAGGCGGCGACCACGAACCCCTCGTAGATGCCGTTCGGGGCGAAGTGAAAGCGCTCCCCTGGCTTGATGAAGACGTTGCGAGCGGAGGCCCCGTAGTCCGCATGCATCGACCCCATGGTCTGCCCCTTCTGCATCCGGATTCCGTAGAGACGGTCCAGGCGAAAGCAGTCCCCGAGTCGAAAGCGGAGAATCGGCAAGATCGCCTCGTGATCGAGCAGACGACAGAACGGCTCGCCCCAGTTGAGAAAGCCATGATCCGGTCCGTGTTGGCCGGCGGCGGAGCCAAAGCGGATGCGCTCGTGAGGACTGGGGAGCGCCTGTGCATCGATCAATCGATTCAGCTCGGCGATCTCCGCCGTCCCCAGGACGTTCTGAATCACCAGGTAGCCTTGAAGGTCGAACAGGTACTGTTGCAGCTCCAGATCCGACGCATCCACGACTACGCCCTCCCTCGGCCCTTCACTGATCGCGCGGCTACGGTAGTATGCCAGCGGTTCGATGAGGAGAATACCCATGGAGATTCGCAAGAGCATCGTCAGCGTCGAAGAGGTCGTGACCGATGGCGGCAAGCCCCTGGCGTCCCCGATTCACCGGGCGACGGCCGTCGTCGTCGTGAGGAACCCGTTCGCGGGACGATTCGTCGATGACCTCTCGCCGCTGTTCGACGTCGGCTTCGAGATCGGGGCGATGTTCACGAAGCGGCTCGTCGACCTCCTCGGTGGTTCGCCGGTGAGCTACGGCAAGGCCGCGATCGTCGGCACGGCGGGCGAGATGGAGCACGGCGGGGCGGTCTGCCATCCGAAGCTCGGGAAGCCGATGCGCGAGGCGGTGGGTGGTGGCGAGGCGCTGATCCCGTCGAACGTGAAGGTCGCGGCTGCCGGCGCGTCGATCGACGTCCCGCTCGGCCACAAGGACAACGCGTGGTCCTTCGACCACTTCGACACGCTGACGATCGGGGTGCCGGACGCGCCACGGCCCGACGAGATCGTCGTCGTGGTGGCGGTCGCGGACGGCGGCCGTCCGCATCCGCGGGTGGGCAAGGGTCGGGCAGTCGTGTGACGATCCGCATCGCCGTTCTGAACTTCGTCCACGAGACCGTGACGTTCCTGCCCAACGACACCACGCTCGCCGACTTCGTCTATGACGGTTCGCCGGCCAGAGGCGAGGCGCTGCTCGCCTGGGAGCCGCTGTCCTACATGGGCGGCTTCGTGAAGGTGGCGCGCGAGCATGCCGGCGTCGAGCTGGTCGGCATCGAATCGCCGCTGTGGCCCAGGACCGGCACAGGCTCGGGCTGGATCACAGCGGAAGCCTACGAGCACTTCCTCGGCCGCATGATCGCCGAGCTCGAGGCTGGTGGGAAATGGCACGGCGTCTATCTGGCCCTGCATGGCGCGATGGGCGTGCGCGGGGTGGCGCGGCCCGAGGCCGACATCGCCCGCCGCGTGCGCAAGGTGGTGGGCCGCGACGCCTTCATCGTCGGCACCTTCGATCCGCATGGCAACGAAGACGCCGAGTTCCTGCGCCAGGCCGACCTGGCGTTCTGCGCGAAGTACTTCCCGCACTACGACAGCCGCCTGCAGGGCGAGCGCGCGGCTCGCATGCTGATCCGCGCCATCCGCGGCGACTACACACCCGCCACCGCGACGGTGAAGGTGCCGATCCTGACCGCGACGGTGCTGCAGTGGACCGGAGCCTCGCCGTGGATGGACCTGGTGCAGCGCGCACTGGTCTGGGAAGCGCGCGAGCCCGACCTCTACGTGAACGTCTTCTTCGGCTTCCCCTTCGCCGACGTGCCGGACGTCGGCATGACGGTCCAGGCCATGACCAACGGCAAGCCCGAGCTTGCGCGCAAGGCTGCCGACGACGTCGCGGCCTGGGCGTGGCGCCGGCGTGAGGCGCTGCTGAAGACGGCGACGGTGCATCCCATCCCCGAAGGCGTGAAGCTCGCCAAGGAGGCGGTGGCGCGCGGCGCCTGGCCAGTGGTGTTGGCCGACCATTCCGACCGCTCCGGCTCGGCGACCTGGATCCTGCAGCAGGTGATCGCGCAGGACCTGTCCGACGTGCTGCTGGCCACCATCGCCGACCGCACGGCCGTCGAGGCGGTGAGGGCCAAGGGCCTCGAGGCCGGCGATCCGTTCGACATGGACGTTGGCGGTCTGGCCGACGAGTCGGCCGGCCAGCCGGTGCGGATCAAGGGCACGATCGCGGGCGTCGCGCAGATCGCCGGCAGGCTCTGGGTGAGCGTCGCCTTCGGGCGAGGCAATGTCGTGCTGATCAGCGAGTACCTCACCCAGGTCATGGACCCGCTCGACCTGAAGGGGCCGGGCTTCACGATCGCTCAGTTCAAGGTGTTCGCCATCAAGTCGCGCGTCCACTTCCGCCGCGGCTTCGACGATTCGGGCTTCGCCAAGACCATCCTGCTGGTGGAGCCCGAGCAGCCGTTCCTCGGCACGGTACGGCTCGAGGCGCTGCCCTACCGGGACGTCGACATCTCGAAATTTTATCCGTACGGCGACGTCA